>NZ_JAENIJ010000050.1 GCF_016595435.1 Luteolibacter pohnpeiensis | reverse complement strand
GACGGGGACGGCAGATGAGGAAAGCTAATAGGCTTCAAATAGTCGTACCAGCTTTTTATGAGATCTTTCGGCAATTATTTTTGGCAAACGGTCTAAAAACCCAACCGGCTTCCCCCTGCTGAGTCCGACGAAAAGTTTCATCACGCCGATGACGGAAAGGATGATCAAAGGTAATACGCTGGATATGCCGACTCCTTTGCGCTCTTGATTCGTCGGTCGTAGCCCCGATTTCGCCAGTCTCGCTTCGATCGGCCTCGCATAGCCCCTGCAGGTCGAAACCGCATCTGAAACGGCAAATCCTTTATCGCCCGCTTTCTCAACACGCTGATACAAGGCCCATTCCATCGGGTTCATCAAGCTGGCTTCCGCATTCTGACCGGTAACCCACAACACCTTGTCCGTTGGATGCTCGGAAATTCTCAAGGCATTCATTTCCAAGAGTCGCATGATGGCAACCTGGCTACAACGAACCTCACCTCCCGCCAGAAATGCAGCCTCATAGGGATCTGTTAGATTTTGATCTGCAGCTCCTGGAAATGAAAATTTCGACCGCATTCGCGCCTTGAGTCCAAAGGACCAAAGGATCGCACCCACTAGTGAAATACCGTAGAACCAGAGAAAATCGACACCCTTCATGTCGAGAACAGGAATGTTCGCCATATAGTCCGGTGACTCGATCATGATTTTTTTCTAAAGAATGAGAAAAGTTTGAACCGCACAAATTGAAACATCCACGAAGCCCGGATGACAGGTCGATATTTCGAGGCGTCAATCCATCGCCCCATAGTTGGGACAGCGAATCGAACATCAGGAGATGGCCAAATGTCATGTGGAGGCTCCGATTCAAAAATTCGTCGATAGCTCGAGATGGTATCCGCATACCAATCCTTGAACTTATGACTCTCCGCGCCCCCACCTTCCGTGGGCGAATGATGAATCTCCCTCTCCAACACATCCCGACACAAATCGTGCCAGTAGCTCTTGGTGTAAACCAAATGCAGATGCCATACCTGATCCACCGGTTCCGAAGGACTGACCGGGTGCCCTGACAGGACCGCTAGTGCCATGAACCTTTTGTATTCGGTGATCACTCTGCCCGCATAAGCATGTGACCATCCTTGCTCGCGTGCGAGACGACTGGTGAACGGGAACTGAGCTCCGGGCGCGTCGATCTCAAAATTTTTAACTTTATCCAAGAGCAGCACAGCATTTGTTCTCATGAACTAGACGCTCCAGGTCCAGAAGAAATGTCTAACACCAACATATTACTTCCTGTTTTTTGGTTTAAAATGGAAGATGAATCCTTTTGATGAAAACTCAAGCCATTCATCTAATTTCCGCATAGCTAACAAACACAATCATATTACCACACTTATACCAAATGGTTATATTTTAAAAACGGCCACTGATCATAAGGTTTTGGCCTGATTGGTGCTCTAGGATTTGGACCCGCTTGAATCACAATCCTCATTAATTCACTTCAGTAAATTAGGTATCTATCAACTGTCGTTTTTTCTTTCTCAATTTCTAATCTTTCCCATCAGATATGAGACCAAAATCATCTTTTGCCGCCACCTCAAAAAGTCTCCTTCTCCTTGGCGCTAGCGCAGCAACCAGTTCCGGTGCGGTCGTTTATAGCGAGGTGAACGGAGGAGCTGGAATTACCGCGCAAGCTTCTACTGATGAGACCATTTATCTAAACGTCTTAACATCGACAACTTCACTGAATGTCGCTGATGTTTCAGGCTATCAAATCCAGATTACTCCGATCGGAATCTCTGCCTCAGCTGTCACCAACAAATTTGAGGTTGGACATCCAAACGGACAGCTTCTTGGATACACTGGCCTATCACAAAAGCTAAATCCCGGCGACACGGTTGATGGCTCACTTGAGTTCAGCACAGCCAATATCCGAACGATCACGGATGGAAGCTTAGGGTGGAGCTTGGGAACCACAGGCTACATGGCATTCACCATTGTTAGCGACGAAGAAACCACACTTTACGGTTGGATGGAGCTGTCTTGGCAGGGCGACGACACAGACTCAGCAATTACACTTCTCAGCTACGCCTACGAAGACACGGGTGCCGGATTAGTGATTCCCATTCCTGAGCCGACCAGTGCTGCCCTTTTGAGCGGATGCGGCGCTGCCTTCGCAGCACGGAGGCGTCGACGCGGAAAGATCGCAGCATGATTTTTCTTCCCAGCTGCTCCCGAGGCTCATGCGCACCCTGCTAATCGGACTCTCTGGTGCTGATTGGAAGACTCTGGACACGATTCGGGCCAAGACCCGATTACCTTTTCTATCAAAGCTAGAGTCCAGTGGCACTCGATCTGATTGCCACGGGCTTGCTCCATTTGTTCCAGAAATATCATGGGCTACCGTTCTAACTGGAAATCGTCCATGGCGACACTGTGCCCTGCACAGAACCATGAATTCCGACGTTCCCTTGATATGGGACTACTTTTCAAAAGCTGACTACCAAACCATTTGTATCGGCTGGCCAAAACCATTATGCCACCGCCATGGCATATCGATAACTGAGGAGTTTTTCAAAAAGAGTGGTACGAATGATACGTTCTCGGAGTTAGAAAATGATCTTGCTGATTTGCAAGTCGATGAAAACTCCCTGGATCCAAACATCATCCGACTACTCTGCCCATCACTAACAGCCGAGTCGGCAGGACGTGACCCAAAGGCAGGACGGCTAGCGAGAAGCATCGCCCATCACTATTCGATTCACAATACAGCCTGCAGCCTACTGGAAACAGAAAAGTGGGATTTTGCAGCGGTTCATTTCCCCATTTTCGAACATTTCCACACCGATTTTGGCAACCACTTGTTCGCTCCAGAATTGGTCCCGATTGCAGAAAAAGAGCGCTATCAAGGACTCTCAAGCAATCTCTTCAAGCTGTTCGACCTACTCCTATCCCAGTTGCTTCGCGACGTGCTTGAAAACACTCGCATATTCATCGTATCTCCATACTCCGCGATCGCATTGACTGCACCCGGCATGCTTTTAGCTTCGGGAAAAGGGATAAAATCTGGCATACGCGTACCAGATGCATCGATCGTTCATATTACCCCGAGCATCCTTCATGCTTGTGAGGTGCAAGCTACAGAACCTTTTCAAGGTATTCCGATCCACGATTGGTTTGATGGTCAGGCTGAAATCCATCAATCGATCTTACAGGATTCACCCGACTCATCGAGGCTTCCATCACCCCATCAATTGCCAAGCAACCTTAGCTCTTGGTATTTAGGCATTGATCTCTACGAAAGTGGTTTTCCGCATGAAGCTTTGAATTTTCTCAAAACCGCACATAACTCTCTTCCAGAATCCGCAGCCATCGCCTACTGGCTCGCTAGGTGCCAATTTCGAATTGGCCATTCCGATGCGGCAATTACAACTTGTGAGATCATCCATGACCACGCAATTGAATCCACTTCCTGCCAATTCTTCCTTGGAGTCCTGGCGCTGGAGAACGGTCAATATGATCAAGCATTAAGCTTTCTTCGCCAAGCGCACGAAATTCCAGAAACACGCCTGTATCTGGCAGCAGCTCTCCTCGCCACGGGTAACCTTCAGGAAGCGATTCAGCTGATCCATCAACAAATTCGTGAAGATCCAAATGCCTTGGCCTGGCTCATTTTAGGTAGATGCCAATTTGAGTTTTCACTCTATGAGTCAGCTGCGGACGCTGCGCGGAATTCTATTCGCATCGACGCACAGTGCCTCGATGCCTGGAATCTACTTAAATGCTCCTTGGAGAAAATCGCCAAAAACTCCACCGAGGAAGCGATTGCGCGACGCCAGTTTGATTTATTAATGAACCAGCAGGCTCCAAGAAAATCATGGCAATCAAACACTGAAATTCGGACAAATCTTATTTCATCTAACAATTTTTCGCGAATTACCTATTCCAAAGTCAGATGCGGGGAAGAAGCGCGAGCCAATCTCATTTTAAATTTGAGGCATCCCCCCACCGCTAATGAATGGCATCAGAGAGTCTGGAGACTGGAAAACCCAACCCGACTCATCGGGGCAGCGCTGATTCAAAAAGTTGAGCCTGATCAATCTGCAGCCATTCACTTAAATTTCCAGCCCAGGCTACTTGGCAGCGATTCCGCGCGATTCATGTTGGAAGAACTGTTAGAAGAGCTTGGCAACCTCGGCATCAAGCAAACTGAAATTCTGACCTCCAGGCGGATGCCATGGGAAACGCTGCTCGCCCCACACTCGTATAAATGGACCGGCTGCGATGAATTGTGGTCAGGTATTGACGTCCGTGCAGGGCAATCCCGGTATTCGAACTCAAGAATGAAGAATTCACATCGGCTGATAGGATGGAAATCCCGTGCAATCGAAAATAAAGATTGGGAAACCATCCGCAAATGGTCAGTTGGTGGCGGATACCTACCGGAGTCACGACTGACCAACTTCCAGAATCAGTTAGACCCAGACGCATCGGGCGTAGTCGAATCTCCAAATGGGTTAGAGGGAGTTCTGGTTGCTACCCGCTACGGAATGCAGCAAATCATCCAGTTCATGGGAGCGTGCCCAGAGCGTAAAGGCCACTGGCCCATTGCAAGCTGGTTACTGTTCGAACGCTTCGGAAATGTCGGTAGGGCTCACCCTCATGGCGACGTCGCCGTAATGACCACTTGCCCAGTCCGGGCGCCTTACGCGAGCGCGCTAGCGCGGCGGTTCGGCGGAAGCATTGTGGAGACGATACACCGCTTTTCGACTTAAATCCGCTATTTGAAATGCCTGACTCCATCTCGGGTAAATCATCCGAGCCGACCGGGACTAAACGCGAGTGGACTAAGGCACGCATTCCGCTTCAGGGCGGACGATATGATCAAATTGCTGGGTATTCTGCTGATCGCGATCGGCTTCGGGTTCCGTTGGAACGCACTTGCGGTCGTTCTAGGGGCCGGTGTGGTGACCGGGATACTGGCGGGTTTTCCTCTCCATGAAGTGGTGGGTATGGTCGGCAAATTTTTTGTCGAGAACCGCGGACTGACCTTGCCCATCGTGCTCATGGTCCCGGTGATCGGTCTGCTGGAAAAGCACGGGTTGCAAGAACGGGTTGCAGCAATGATGGTTCGCACGAAGGCTGCGACGGCAGGACACATTTTTTGGATCTATCAAGCGCTTCGCGGTGCATTGAGTATATTGGGAATCAGCCTCGGCAGTCATGCGGGAATGGTAAGGCCATTGATCGTGCCGATGGCGGAAGCAGCTGAAAAATTACCCACAGACACTCCAGAAAAGATCCGCGAGAAAGTTCGTGCGCACGGTGCGGCAGCGGAGAATGTGGGAAATTTCTTTTCGGATGACATCCTGGTCGCGGTCGGAGCCTTGTTGTTAGTGAAAGGATTTTTCGACACAGCAGGGGTGCCGGTGGAGCTCGACGCGCTCAAGCGGTGGAGTGTTCCAACGGCCTTGTGGGTGCTTGTTGTCGGGTGGTGGCGATATCGAGCGCTGGACCGCTGGGTGGCTGACAAAAGAAAGGGTGGCGTATGAAAACCGGACTGACGCTTGAACATTTTTTCATCGCCATGGGAGCATTTCTCGCGGTGGTTGCAGTGCGCCTCGCGATGAATCAGGGACATCCGAAACGGTGGGGATCTGCCGCATTCTGGCTATTGCTCGCGGTGACCACCGGGGCGGGAAATAAATTACCAAACGAACTAACAGGTTGGATGGTGTTAGCGATGGGTGTCCTGGCGGCGACCGGTCAAGTAGCATCGCCGATTTTTAAAACCGATGTAAAAGCCCAGGCGGCGCGTGCCGCGAAACTGGGAAACCGACTGCTGGTGCCAATCCTGTTGGTGCCTGCGGTGGCGATCGTTGGAGGCTATTTCATCGGTTCCCAGTTAGCACTTGGGGTCGGCTGTTTGCTCGGGATGGCAGTGGCGCTGGTTCTAACAAAAGACTCTCCGAAAGCTGCTGCCAGTGAAGGCGGGCGTTTGCTGGAATTGCTCGGATGGGCGTTGATCTTGCCACAAGCGCTGGCGGCACTAGGCGGCATTTTTGCGAAAGCCGGAGTGGGAGAAGAAGTTGCAAAAATTGTGTCTATTTCCCTGCCGGTCGGAAACCCACTGGTGGCTGTAGTCGCGTATTGCGGGGGAATGGTTCTTTTCACCGTGATGATGGGCAATGCGTTTGCCGCATTCCCGATCATGACACTCGGGGTCGGCCTGCCATTCATAGTCAAAGCACATGGAGGCGATCCGGCGATCATGGGTGTGTTTGGCATGACGAGCGGTTATTGTGGCACGCTGCTCACGCCTATGGCGGCGAATTTCAATATTGTCCCCGCGCGTTTGCTGGAATTGCGCAATGATTATGCGGTAATCCAAGCTCAGGCTCCGTTTGCAGCTCTGATCTGGATTTTCAACGTCACCGTGATGGCACTTTGCGTCTATCCAAAGTGAAAACGAAGGATCAACCATCCAAAAGTTCTTTTCACGATCCAGCGTTTCGGCAGGAATTTCGGTTGATCCTGTCGTGTAAACTTGTGCGCAATGATAAAGTATGAATCAGCGACTCCAAATCGATGATCTAAGCTTGATATGCTGTATAGGATGTATCACTTCTGGACCGATTCAAGAGCACTGTAAATAGGTCGCCAATGCTTGATAATTCTAGCCTGCTCATCTGGATCTTCGGCTAAAAATTTTGTATGTGAACACACGAAATCAGCTAATGAGCGAATGGCTGGATGGATTGGAACTAGACATGAATCGGAAGATGATTCGATTTGGGCAATAATCCCTGAACCAATGATCGCTGCCACAGATTCATCCTCATCTTCGGACACACGAAACTCCCTCAAATACAAATCAAGCACAGGGAAGTAATACACGAACGCTCGCCTCCCCATGAACATGAAGTCCTCCTGATAGTACAGCGGATTATCCCGGAACAGCGCGAGTGCAGCTGAAATCGAGAGGCCGCCAAAATGAGACCATGCAGCCTTAGCCTCAAGAACGGAAGGGAGCGGATCGAAGTCTATTTCCGTAGGGAATGAGGGGCCAGTGCCTGTTCTATCTCCTTTTATACTCATCGGATTATACTCTAAACATAGGGTACTTATAAAATCAAATGACGTCTATCGCTAGCGAGTGCAGATGCAGCATACAAGGTTGAACAGTTCCAATCAATCAGACTGCAAGTGATTCAGAAGCTATGGGTAGTGATGTTCGAGATCAACTTGATTCTATGGTCAATTGACGTCATTGTGAAGTAATTTGAAGTGTGGTGGATGATCTTCAGTTGTCGAAAAATAGGCTACTGCCTGAATAAGATTATCACCCTCAAACATCAAGAAATCATTTATTCATCTGGTTATCGAATGTTGAAAGAAAGATCTCTACCACAGTTTC
Organism: Luteolibacter pohnpeiensis; assembly: GCF_016595435.1. GTDB lineage: Bacteria > Verrucomicrobiota > Verrucomicrobiia > Verrucomicrobiales > Akkermansiaceae > Luteolibacter > Luteolibacter pohnpeiensis. The sequence goes on along the minus strand of NZ_JAENIJ010000050.1, from coordinate 9,270 downwards.
CATCGGATTTTTTCCTTACTGGATCTGCTCTGTAGCAGCCATTACTACTTCAGTTGGTCCAAGAGTTCTTCCTGCACAAGGATTCCGATTCGAAAACTGTGGTGATCTACTGAATGAATTGTAACTGGATTCGATTTGCGGCAACGTGAGCAACAAGGAACCTTCCTCAACATTCTGTATCCTTCACCGACCGCCAACTCAGGTCGAAACAAGGCGATCACTGCAAGAATCGGCTGTGGCCGAAATCGGAAAAGGCAGCTAAAGAATGCCTTCATTCGGGTCGTCGAGAATTCCTGTAACTTTATCTTCTCCTCGGTTGGCACTCCGCATTGGACACAAATTGGTGCCAATCGAGTATTCCGGCTTAACCACAGAAGATCCTTTCCTGCTCTAGCATCCATCGGACTGTTGTCGATCAACTGTCGGCATGATGGGCACTTGCGTTCCTTCGTTGGAAGCACATTCCGATAGCAATGAGGGCATTTCTGGACGGGCATGATTTATTCGTTAATGTTGGAGATCCAATTTTGTATTTCTTACCTCTGGACCCATCGAGGACTAGCCAGACGATAAATCTCATCGCAGCGACATTACCAAATGAGCCCTCACCGAATGCGTCACGCGATGACCTCCACATCCACTCCACCAAACCTACCGCAATCTCGGTATCACCTGTGAAGCGCAACGTGCCAGGTCGCAAAGACGAGAAATCCTACAGCTCCCGACAATGGTAATACTGGTAGCGAAGTGACTCCCCGACCGCGTCTCCCACCGAGAAGCCTTCAAATACCTTTTCAGCTCGCACCGATCTTACAGAGTGACTCATTGTTTTGACTTTTTTACTATTGTCAGCATCAGACCTAACGCTCGCTGAGCTGCGGAGAACCTCTTATTTAATTAATACAAAGTCATCCCCCTTCGATGTTGAATGGAACAGATAAACATTGAAAATTGGACCAGATCAGCGATTCGGCTCGCCTGGCTTATCACCTCGATGCAGGGACAGAGTCTCGCCTAATGAAGAAAGTGATGGTAGAGATTTCACAACATGAATCTGATCAAGTCCAACTCTTTTAAAGCCATGATTTGTTATAAAATATCCAGCAATCAAACCAAAAATATTATATGGCATTGAAAGAAGAATCACCAACCAACCTGACCGCAACCCCTCCAAAGCTCCCCACATAAGATCATCCCTGAATCGCGCTCCCTCAGTGAAATAGCCAGCTTGCATATCGTGAATAACCCACAGCATTCCTCCAATTGGCGAGGCAACAAGAATCACCAACGCAACACCCAAGGAGTAAATCAAAAAAGACATATTCTGATTTCGGCGAAAGCGAATCGAAAGTGGCGTCGCCAGTAACCCATAGACGATAGAAACCGAGGCAATATACTGATAGGGATACTCCCAATGATAGAGAAACATTCGATAGAGCGTTCCAAAAACCCAGCCGTCCGGCATGACGAAGTGCAGCAGAAAATAACCCACGGAACTTGAAATAAAGCACGCCAGACTGAAGTAGCCAAATTGTTGTAATACCAGCTTCACGTTTTCTAACAGAATATTTAAACTGAGACAGGCCGACTTCCAGGCCTCTTCCCTGGCGATTCGTTAGCTACATTCTTCATCCAGAAGATACTCCCGCCATACTTCACTTTCGACCATTTGCTTTAATACTAGATTTCGGCCTTCAATAAAGCGACGCATGTAGCGAACGAGAACAAGGTGCTCAGCCAAACGCCCGAGAAGGCCGAGTGGAGCCACAAACTCGAATCGGTCCCGCATCACGGTCTTACCGTCACGCACTTCGAACAAATGATCGTGCTGCATCGAGTGGAAGGGACCTTCGAGCATTCTATCCTGAAAGTAGACCGGGTGCTCAAAGGCTGTCATCTTCACCCTCAATTGCTGCACGATGCTGAAGTGTTTCGCCTGCCAGGTGACTTCCTCATTCAGACCGAGCAAACCAGTCGCCACTCCGGCGATCGCCTTCTCCCCGGTCGCCGCCGCTGTATCCTGATGTGCATCGATGCTGCGAGCCAGATCGAACACGCGTTCACGTGGCGCATCAATAACCGTCTCTAGAATAATCACTGCCATCCTATTCAAGGGTAACGTCGATGTCCCGCAACGCTTAGCCGAGAGCGGGCATCGGTTGCGAGTTAAAGTTGGTGATACCGAAAATCATTTGAACTCATGACGGGTCAGCGGTTAGGTGCATCGGCTTGTTCGCCGTCTTGCCTTTCGATCCATTTGCCGTCCCCTTTCTCGCTCCATCGTTGAGCGATCCCGTGCTGGGTCTCAATGAATTTCAGAATCTGGTCTCGTGCGGCCTGTAATGAGACTTGTTGGCAAGGTGCATAGTCTACCCATAGATCTTGATCGATGCCACGTTGGGACTCAACTCGATACGGATATCCCAAATCTTCGCAATGACTGGAACTGCCTCTTTTAGGAGGCTCTGGTTTAGGTAGATTGCCTGCGCCTCAGTATGCCTTCCTTCCACCGTAGGTCGGCATGACATCTCGGTGAATCGCATAACCAGCAGGCAGAGAGCTGTGAGTAACTGTCTGGCGTGCATCAGGTCTAACATCGAAGTCCTTTCACACCTGCCCGAGGACGACACATCGACTGTGGGTTGAGGGTTGAACAAGCATGGCAAATTGAACTCACGGCGGAGCAGGTGCTGAGAGCAACGCTTTGTTGTGCTTCTTTATTCAAAAGACCACGTGCTTGTGTCAACGGTTCGCAACATAACAACCCACAATCACCCACAAGCGCAAAAAGATGGTGATCAACGGTGACATTCTTGCATTCGCTCTGAATATTCAATCGGCCCAGTTTCTGGCTCAGCGTTAGCGCAATGGCGTCGCACCCCAGACGGCGGCGGCGCCTTATTCTGCCTCTTTGATCGTTTCGTCTAGCCCCATGAAGATGTCGTCAGTATTGATCATTAGCTTAGCAACAAACTCGTCATAACTGTTGGCTGCTCGCCACCATGGAGTATCCCCATCGCAATACACCTGCTGAAACTCAGGCTCATCGGGATCAACACACAACCAATAACTTGGGGCATTAATCATGACATCAGCGAAAATCATCAACGATTGTGATCGCAGGGTGCGTCCTCCTCGACACTGAATCGTAGCGACCGCGTTGTGCCTATAGATGTGATGCATCGCCAAATCATCAAGGCTGAAAAACTCCCACATATTCTCATGAATCGAAGCTCCATTCGTGAGCTTGTAAAATTGGCGCATCGACTCCGGGAGCGAAAATCCGAGCCGCCCCTCTGCAAGTGCGATTTCCGAGTCGCTATACGGAGAACGCAAGTCACCACCTTGCGCCCGAACTAAGTCGACAAGCTTCTGATTGGTCTTCATTTACGGGTAGAACAATAAAGTGGGGGCACGCGGAGGGAGCGCAGTTCTCGGAGTTGTGGCCACCGACTGGTTCTGCTTCGTTCATTTTAAATCCGTTGTTTCTAGAAAATAGAATTCCCAAAACCAGTCCGTAACCTCCACCAATGATTGAAGCGCATCCTAGCGTAGTCCAAAATTCATGAACAATCATTAGCTCTTGATTGGCTAAAATATTCATGAACGTGTTCAGTATCAAATACGCCAACATTCCGGTACCGAATCCAACAGTGGCCGCGTAAGAGTGACTTCTTTGCTTCCGTCGTTTTTGAGAATAGAGCCAAACTCCATACAAAATAGGTATGCCCACCCCGAGTAGATAAAGTGCCGAAATGATCAATATAGCGGGATAGAGGATCAACCCTACCATGCCTTCCAAGAATATGGTGAACACCATGGCGATGAAAAGAGAGTAACCAGCTGAGGTAAGCAAAAAGGGCTTCCATGCGAGTTTTATGAATTGGGCCAATCTCATCTTTATTGCAGAACGATTAAGGATATGTGCGACGGAAAGCAAACGTGGACTCAGCGAAGGACGTTGTCGCCGCCTGCCACCCTCAGCTTGTTCGGCTTGGTGTGTCAAATCGTTGTGCAACGTAAACAATAAATGAAAATAGCTACTGATAAAATTAGGATCATCCCGCATACAACGGTTCCTAGCAAATATCGGAAACTTGGATGGAATCGATAGAACTGAAATACATCGATCTTCGAATTAATGTCTGCAATTTCAGATCGATAAAGATCTGTATGAAGTGACGGGAAAATCCATCCCTCTTGGTCCACCGAGCCCGCAATCAAGATCGTCTTTGCGTCAAATTCGGTCAGAACAATAATCTCCTTGTGTCTTGATCGACCAGATCCAATCCACTGATCGTATCGCTTGATCACATGGAGTTCTGCCGGAGAGATTCCACATGGATCGTGTCGAAACCAGATATTCATTGCGGAATACATTTCTGTTCCACAAGCAATCGAAAGAATTAGGGCGATAATTGCGACTATTGCTCTCTTTTTACGCATTTCATTTCTTGCCGAATGTTATAGCCCATCCGGTCGCCCCTCAAGCTCCGAAATCAAACAGGCGGCTTGTCGCGGCCGGATCCTGCGACTTGTTCGCTTTGGCTTCTCTTCCTGTGCATCCCGATTTAGTCCCCTCCATAGGATTCGATCACCTTGCCGTCCGCCACTATGACATTCACACCGAAATCACCCCAGGAATCATCACCAACATACGCGAGGTCAAGGTGCCCTTCAGATGTATAGTCATCCATACTCACGGATAAGAGGTGTCTTGTCGCAATATCGCAAGGCCAGCCGTCGAGTTCTTCGAGAACATGTCTGTCGATCTCCGCTTCCAATCGCTTGATCATCGTAATCGCCTCTCTCGCCCACCCGAAAGTGCGGCGGTCAAATTCGCGCCCCGCCAGGGTGAACTCGATTCCTTCAATCTCAAATTCCCACTGATCGAACGTCGTCGAATAAACCGCTCGATCATCGCCCGAAATAAAGTCTTCAGGCGGTGGTAGGACTTGCTTCTTGCGAAAGGGCCACATTGAGAGTCGTCGATCGAAGTGGGGATTTTCTATCAAACGTCGGAGTGATGGCTCCCGCTACCGGGCGCGCCAGTCCAACTGAGGTAAAGGTTTCTAATCACGATTCAATCTCCGACTCGCAGCGGCGTAGCAGATCGCCCACCCACGCTTTTTTCTGCCAGTCTTAGTTTTTGGACCCGAACCCAATCCAGAACATCCTCTTCACGAAAATACTGCGGCCTCACCGTCCACTCGCCGGTTGTCGGGTCAAATGTTGCAACAACTGGCATCGCATTGAGACCAAGCCGCTCAACCTCGGCTGACGCTACCTCGTGGCCATTCGTCACGTCGGCGACAAGACACCTGTATCCCGCATCCAAGAGCGCGCTTCGCACAGCAGGTTGTGAAAAAGTTCGCCAAGGAGACAATGACATGGTGCACCAAGTAGCACCAATCGAAACGATCTTGGGCCGGTTGGGTTCCGCAGACGAATACTCTGCCATCGGCTTCGCCAGGTCTTCCCATCCTGAAGGCGTGCCCCCACTCCATGCAATCGACTCCGTGCCGCCGTCTGATGTGGCACGATTGTTACGACCTCGATCACACGCGCCAAAAAGTCCGCTCATGATGACCAGAAATGCGAGTCGAACTATCATTTTCAGCAGAACGTTAGAGTGGATACACCGGTTGCGGGAAGTCCGAATTCAACTAGAGGCTAATCGCCGTCGGATGTGCCGCCTGCTCTCCTAGTATTTTCTGGATTGAGCGACGACCTGGAACTCATCTTCGTAAACAATCATACCTGGTTTGTCCGTGGTTAGGGTTCCGACGTCGATGTCAGAATCCTCAAGGATCGCAATGATATCGCGGAATACGGAAATCCACCTCTGTGCAGGCTCCGTGTCCTTGAACCACGAGATACAATCTGAACTCCAGTTGCTACTTTCGAATGGTGGACATGGTAAACCCTCGTTTAGCTGATCAAAAAGTTCCTTGGAGTATTCAATATGATATTCTGGAAGACTGCCTTTCTCTCCGAGAATGCGAAGACTTGCTACCACCCCCGTACATCTCGTTCTGCTCCGATGGTTAGTGCGAACTATAAATCGGATGAAGCGTGCCATGTTACAAATGAATATCCTAGCTCATCTGAGGCGGAGTGAAAGCATAAAAAGTCAACTTTCGGGCTAATCGCCGCCGGATGGGAGCTTTTGTTAGACACTATTTCATTGCCCAAGCAGCTGACAATCTCCTCGGAGCAATCGACTGGATGAATGAGTGCCAGCCGGTTATTCTTAAGTCTGATCAACGCTGCCCCTTTACGGTTCCAAATGCCCAACACATCATCAGAAGGAATAATTCTAGTCACTCTATCATCCCGAACAAATCAAAGGCCCGAATGATCAAATTCATAATCGATCTTCCAGTTGGAATGAAACGGACTTCGATACCAATATACCGCAAAGGCAACGCCAGCGACCAGAGCTAAGCAAACTAACGAGATTGTTCTCCGATTTTTGTTCCTTTGCCAATTCTCGCTAATTGGATCAGTTCATCTCGCCATCTGCGTGGGACATCAGATCCTTGAAGGCAGATCCCCTCGTCGCCGTCACATACGGTGAGGATGTCTCTCGGAGGACCTGTAAAGACGCCGAGAAGTTCAGACTTGGGCACTCGCTTTTCCCATTGAGTGGAGGCAAGTATCTGCTTCTTTAGACGAGGATAGCGGCTCGTCTCTGCAATCCGATATCGCTCCCGCGCCCAGTCTACCCGAATGGCAGGGCCGCTTGAATCTTCCAAAATGTCCACAATTGGTTCCTTCTCGTGCATTGACTCTGGAAAGAAGCTTATCTCGAAGACAGGCCTCTCATCATTCGCACAGCAATCAGCGGTCTTATCGGCGGTCGAAGTGCACCCGAAGCTTGCGGCAACGAAGGCGATGAGTAAACCAATACGAAGATGCATCATTTTATGGCGAACGTCATAGCTGTGGCACCGGCTGAGAGATAGCTCGAATTCAAACTGACGCGTTGTCGACGGTTGCCACCAGGAGCTTGTTCGCTGTTGGTTTCATTTGGCATACTTCACCATCTCTTCGGTCTGCGATTCATTACAGAAACGATACTCCCGTTTCGCAAAGTTCCACTCGCAAATAAGCTTCAGGCTCGCACCGAGATCGGTCCATTCAAGATCGCGTGACATCCAAACCATTGGAATGCCAATCTTCCCGTAGTTCCTTTCGGCCATGTCCTTAATTCTGATGAAGCCCGCCTTTTCTCCTGATTGGCCGGGAATGGACGGCCGAAATGCTTCGATCCTCCGGTAGGTGACGATTGCGGTGTATCCTCCATCAGGGGAACTGATCCGCTCATACTCAACCTCCTGCAAGAGCCAAATAGCAACCGCTCCAGCCATCGGCACCACGAGACAGCTCGCAATGAGCAATGGTCGCTTCCATCGTCGTAGTTTCATTTTTTCGTGAACATCATAACACACCTACCGCCCGATGAAAGCTGTGCGTTGACTTTGGGTTGAGGGTTGAAATCACGGTGATAATTCGACTCGGATCGGATCAGGGGCTGGGTGCTGCGACTTGTTTGGCTTGTTAAGCTCAGAGGATTCATGCTCGCGGCCATAGCGACGAAAACGCGGAGAGGAGAAATCCCAATCCGATCAATTGTATGAGTAAGGGTGGGATGCCTTTTCGTGGGTGCTGTGCGCAGAAGAATAGGGCCAAACCGGGGACAAGCATGATCCAACGGCCCCACGAGACATCTTCATCGTATGCGGCGAACAATAGCCAGGAGCCCCCAATGGCGAGGAATATGACACCAACCAGCAGTCGAGAGCTGAAATTCAAGTATCCGAGCTGGAAGACGAAATGAAGGAATATGTCCATTGCAGTGTTTTTTTCCGAACGTCACAGTAAGACGCCGAGCGGTAGCGAGGTTTTCTCAACTGTTTTGTTCGAACTTATGCAGCTTATCTAAAGTCAGGGCCGTGTCACCCCGATAGTGTGAATGCAAAACATCGCGCATGTGGCAGAGAGGAAAATCTTCTAGATGAAAATCCCGGTTCGAAACATAGGGGAACAGACCTAAAAATCTAGAAGGAAACGAGTAATAATAATGAACTTCACTTATTTCAGAGCTCAAAGGGCAGAAGTGTAAAAGATCCCCGTTTTGATGAACAAAACCTATGCCAGGCGGGCAACCATCCTTCTTACCCTGTAAGGATGTCTGATAACTTGCGATTTCAATGAGCCAGTTGAATGCGGAGTATGCGTGAAGCGCCGCATCAAGGCCGGAGTCCGGAAGCTCTTCTGATTCAAAGTTATGTTTTTGTATCCAGACGTTCATATATCCTTCAAACCTTAGATGTGGAGACACCGGCGGATCAAGATCCGATTCAATTAGCGACGCTATCGCCGGCTACCTCGCATGACCTGTTCCGCCGATCTTTTATTGCGAGTCCGATCACACACATTAGCCCAAAGCTCAAAATTACAACCAATCCGGCAAGATAAAGGAACTCGCAGTCCCAGCCGTTGTGCTCAGACCGCATTACCGTGTATATAACCAAAGCGATGCAGCCCACAGGAAGAAGGCTCCCTAAAAACGGAATGATTGCTCTCCATCGACTGTTGAACCGATGGCCAAGTACGAACCCCGAGATCCAGAAGATCGGAATCAATGTCGTGCCCATCATAGATGCAGCCTTCACCGCAAGAGTCTGCGTCGGAAGTTCAAGCGGGCCTGGATCAGGACGAAACCACTCACGAATCATCAAAACGTCAATCCACTCACACAAGACAACGACTGGCAACGCAAGGAAGAGATAGGTCACCCATGAGATCCTTCCGAGTTTCTCCAATGGGATATTCATTTTCTTGCAGAACGTCAAAGGCCATGTCCCCCTGACCGAGGGCGCGCTATCGACTGTGGGTCGAGGATTATGCTGCCAGAGATCATCGAACTCAAAGCGGGTCAGGGGTTGTCATGCATCGGCTTGTTCTGCCTTTTGGATTTCTGGAAATGCCTGATATAGCCGAATAAGGTTAGTGTGAGCGACACCGGCATCGAAGCAATCTTCATTCTCACAGGCAAACAGCAGAAAATCACGCATGCACTTAACTTGTTCAAGAGTGAACACCTGTGAGAAATGGTTATCTGTGAATATGTAACAATCTGTCTCTATCGCATAAATTGTGAAGTCAATAATGATCGAATTGGATGTTCTGAAATTCCTGAGAACCCAAATCATGTATGGAGCGATATAAAATCGAAAACCTCTATAATCAGTGAAGCAAAAT
>NZ_JAENIJ010000004.1 GCF_016595435.1 Luteolibacter pohnpeiensis | reverse complement strand
TCGCCCTTGTCGCCCTTGTCGCCCTTGTCGCCCTTGTCGCCCTTGTCGCCCTTGTCGCCCTTGTCGCCCTTGTCGCCCTTGTCGCCCTTGTCGCCTTGGGACTGATCAGACTTTTCTTGATCTTCCTGCTCACTTTCGTCTTTCGGTTTGGCGGCTTCTGCTGCGGCTTTGGCCTGGTTTTCCATTTCCTCCAGAGTCTCGTCGAGCCGGCTCTCATCAAGCGCCCGGAGGTGCCTTGCGACTTCTTCCAGAACGTCGGCTCCTTCTTCAAGAACTGGTGGAGTGGACGTAATCGGGTCCGGTGTGCGGATGGCGCGGGAAGCATCTCGCACGAGATCTTCCGCATCTGCCATGCGGGAAAGGATCAGCCGGGTTGCTTCCGGGTGCGACATCAGTCGCGCGTAGAGTTCGCCGGTATCAGAATTCGCCACGTCTTGCTGACGGCGAATCGCGGTCAAACGGTCCTGGTCCGGTTTATCCAGGAGTTGCTTGGAAACATCCCGTTCTTCCTTGGCGAGCCGTTCGGCTTCCTGGGCGAGATCATCCAGCTTTTCAGGTTTGTCTTTTGCATCGAGTGGCTGGCCTTTTTTGCTCTTCGAAAGGATATGGATCAGTTTCTTCCGCAGCTCCAACAAGCTGGAAAGCGCTGAGTCGGCCTGATCAAATCCAAGCTGGGCATTGTCGGATCGCCATGCAGACGCGGACTCGCTCATCTGGATCACGGCGGCGGCCAACAGGCGGATGTCATCCGGATCCCAGCGTCCTTCAGAAACGACGGATTTGTAGGTTTTCGCTCCTTCGATCTGAAGTTCGGATTCACGTTTGCCCATTCCCTTGATGCTTTCGTCACTGTGGGGGGCTTGGATCAGGGCAAAGGCGTCGGACAAAATTTCGCGTTGGTGTTTGATGATTTCTTCCACCTTCATCAAATCCTCGCCGGTGACTTGCGGGCCTCCGCCTTCCATTTCTCCGCCCATGTACCATTCGGATTTGAAGGGAATGATGTCGATGCTGCGGAAATCGCTGACGCCACGGGCGTTCTCCCGCGGCTTGAAATCGGTCGCCCAGGCGTAAATGCGGACGTTATCCCGGATCGTCAGCGGAAAGGTCTCCAGAGCGGCAGTCGCCATTTCAGAGATGTCGCGCAGGTCCTTCGCTTCGAAGCTTTTCGTTACGACCTCATGCGATTGCCCCTGGGCTTGCAGAACCACGCCAAACGAGGCAACGCCGAAGTCGTCGCGAATTCGAAAGCGCAATGGGATTTCCGCAATCGGGGTCGCCTCCACGTCTTTGGTCGGCTCGACCCATTCGATACTCGGCAAGGTGTCCTCGACGCCCTTGAAATTGAACTGGGTCGCCTGGATCTCGTTGCCGTGCGCGTCCGTTCCGGTGAGGGTCGCCAGATCACCACCGATTTTCATGGTGATGGAGCCGGACAATTGCGAACCATCGACGGAAAGCGGGATCACCGATTTATCCGGCAGCTCCAGTGAAGCGGACCGCATGGGCGCGGACATTTTGTATTGCAGGGAAACAGTGGAGCCCTCGACGGCTTCGATATCCGCGCTGTTCAGCTTAACCACGGGTTGACCGATGTAATCGGGATACTCGATTTCAGCTGAAGAGGAAACAAACTCGGCAGGATCCGTGCATTCCATGGTGCCGACGATCGGCTGGCTGTCGCCTGCCGTGATGGTGAATGGGAAAGAGGCTTCAGCGGTGGGCAGAGTGACTTCATACAGCCCGCGTCCCATTGGGCTCATGACATAAGTTTGATCTTTGCCGTCTGCATCCTTCACATGCACCAGGACCTTATCGGGCTTCCGCCCCGTAACCATCGCTTCGATTTGCGGTAGCTTATTGCGGTTAAACGTCGGGTCTGTGGTGATGTTTTTGACGTGCGTGTAGGTGATGTTCGCAAATGGGCGGACCAACCGGGCAAAAGCGGTAGGCGCTTCACGATTGGAGATGAGAAATGCACCCAGGCAGGCCAGACCGAGAAATCCGGCTACCAGCCAAAGTGCGGCAGGGCGGCGGGGGAGGTGCTGATCCAAATCGACCGATGCGAGCTGGATGCTTGCGCGGCGGTAAAGTTCTTTGCGAAGGACTGGCGAAACGGAGCTGTTTGCGAGGGATTGGTCGCGAGCCGTGCTGAGAAGTTGGCCAATCTGAGGGTGGGTGTTCTCCACCAGACGCGTGGCGGAATCCACCGTGACCTTGGAGGGTCGATTCCATAAATACCAAACTGCCAGGGCGATAGCTCCCGCCACGATGAAAGCACTCGTGGCGACGCGAATTCCCGCTGGGAGCGACCAAGTGAGATCGGCGGCGATTGCCAGGCAGGTGATGATGGCAAACCAGGCAAGGATGCGACCAAAACCGGAAAACTGCATCAGATTGCGCGTCCGGACGACGAGCGATTGCAGGGGAGACTCGTCGAGAGCAGCCAGACGAGAGGGCTTTCCTGGAGGATTCGGCATGGCCGATCCGGGCCGGGGTGGTGGAAGTTCAGTTGGCATGAGCCGGGGAGCTTACTGGATTTGGATTACGTCGGGCGGCAAGTGCGCTTTCGACGGCGAGCAGCAGGAAAAGGATTGCAACCAGCCATGGCCAGAACTCACCGGCACGTTCGTGCGGGGAGTCTTTCAAGGTGTTGATCTCCATGGCTTCAGGAGCGGGAGCATCAATGGCAGGCAGCCCGAGAGCTTTGCGGAAATTGGCATCCGTTACGGTGGAAATATCAGACTCCTCATTGTCTGCGGAAATCAGCACCGAGGCCGCTTCTCCCGGGTAAAAACCGGGTGGACGGGTTTCTTCCAAGGTCGGTGTGCGAGTTTCCAGCACGGCGGTTTGCGACTTATGATGGTCTGCGCCAGCCAGGTAGCTGAACACATTTTGCATCAAAGGAACGAAGGCCGGATCGAGCGGCAAGTCCGCCCCCTCACGGTTAACCTGATGCGTAAAAATCGCGACCCGGCGGTTGGCCGAAATTGAAAGCAATGGCGAGCCGTCGGAAAACTCCATGACGTTTTTCCAATCGCTGCTCTCAGGCCAGGAAAAGCGGCGCTGAAGCGGGAGCATTCGCAGGCTGCTGAACGTGTCCATCGTCATTCCAGCCAAGGCAGGGTGGCTCAGGTCCAGATGGCGTAAGGTGTCGAGGGCGGGAGTGGTGGCGATTTGAATTCCCGGGGGAAAGACCGCCTCCGCATCGGAGCTCGTCCATCCAGTGGCTTTGGCACGGTTCCCCAGGCAAATGATCAGGCCGGTCCCTTGTTCCAGATAACCTGAAAGCAATCGGCAGTTCGAGCTGGAAAGCCCGGGTGGATTGCAAACCGCGATGACATCCACCGCCTGTCCCGGTGCGGGAAGGCTGGCGGACACTTCGGCGCGGAATGGAGACAGCGCTTTTCCGGCGGATGAAGCGTGAAGGGCTTTTTGCAGGAAGTATGTTTCGCTGGTGAAACGTGATTCCGTCGGATCTCCATCGACTAACAAAACCTTGATCGGCTGGGTGGTCTTGAACGCAAACGGCCGGTGATCATCGGCTGGCCACGGGTCTGATGAACCTGTGATCGCGACATCACCAGAAAGCAGGCCCTTGCTGGCCTCGCCCTTCCATTTGAAAACCGCAGTGCCACCGGCAGCGGGGGTCGAGGACTGGACTGATTTTCCATCAGTCGTCGTGAGGGTGAGCGAAATCGGCTGATCGCCGGGCATGCCCGAAACTTGAACCCGGGCTTCCACTTCCCATGAATCGCCACCGAACGGGGTGAGTAGGTCGATTTGGGAAATGCTGGCATTGCGATCTCCCGGAGCGGCTGCAGTGTGGATTTCTACCGGCAATCCAGAGGGCCAAAGTCGGCCGGGAGATTGCGGGAGTTGCGATTTTTGCAGGTCAGTGAACCAGTGAACGGCACCGGTGACATCAGGGTTGGCAGCGGCACGATCGACCACCCAATCCACTGCGGTCGATGGCGATCCTGCAGCTCCCGGGATAGGATGGTAAGCATCGAGTGATGGCAGAATCGTGACCCGATCGGCGACTTCAGCGATCACTGGTTTTGCCGCAGGCGGGAGGGAGCTGATGGTTTTCGCGGCTTGCGCGCGGAGTTCATCTGCCTGTTGCGGAGTGATGGAGCCAGAGGCGTCTAACAAAATCAGGACTTCTCCCTGCAGCGGCGAGGAAGGTTCCGTTTGATGGAAAAACGGCCGGGAAAAGATCAACGCCAGCAGCAGAATCGCCAGGCAACGCGCCATGAGTAACGGCCATTGCTCCACTCGGCTCATTCGATGACGGTCCCGCACCAACGGTTGCAGGAACTGCAGGGAACCGAGCCGGACCCGCAGGTATTTGCGTTTTTTGGTGAGGTGCAAAAGCCACGGAATGGCGATGGCCAGACCGGAGGCAAGGAATGCGGCGTGGATGAAATTCATTGAACGGTTCTTCCTTGGAGGAATTCCACCAAGGAGCCGGCAATGGGCTGATTGGTCGTGACGGAAAAGTGTTGGATGCCGACAGCGCGGCAACGGGCGGCGAAATCATCCCGCCATTTCACCACGGCATCCGCGTGGGCGGCGCGGACATCCGCCGCGCTGAGGCGGAGAATTTTTCCGGTTTCCGCGTCTTCGATTTCCAGATCACCATCTCCAGGTAATTCCAACTCGTATGGATCTAGTACCTGGAAGGCGATGACATCGTGGCGTGCTGCGGCCAGACGAGTGAGCGCGGAAACCGTTTCCGCCGGGTGATCGAAGAAGTCGGAAAAGACCACCACCACTCCCTTGCGGCGGCAAAAGCCAGACACCTCACGGATGGCGGAAGCCAGACTGCCGCCACCGGATGGTTTTGCCTGTCCAAGCATGCCGAGGAGATTCTGGAAATGGGTCCTGCCGGTTCGCGGGGACCGATGATCGACCACTTCGTTGCCAAGAAGGGAAAGCCCGGCGGCATCTTGCGCATTGATCGCCAATCGGCCAAGCGCAGCCGCACAACGCGCGGCATAAGCCCATTTTTCGGAGCTGCCGTTCGAGACATCCATGGAGCCCGAGCAATCGAGCATCATGTAGAGTGGCAGGTTGGTTTCCGCCCGATAGTCTTTGACACAAAGCCGGCGGGTTCGGGCGTAAACCGAGGTGTCCAAATGGCGTGGATCGTCGCCAAACCGGTAATCACGGTGGGATTCGAACTCGACCCCCGAGCCGCGGAACGGGCTGCGGCGCAGGCCCTGCCAAATGCCTTCGACGATGCCGCGTGAGGCCAGTTCGAGATCCTCGATCGCGAGGAAATCGTGCGGATCCTCAAAGGAGTGGGCTGCAGCCATGGGATCAAGGAGTCGGGATTTTGTCCAAAAGGCGCTTCACCAAGGCATCGGTGTCCAGGGACTCGGCGCGGCTCTTGAAATTCAGCACCAAGCGGTGGCGGAGAACCGGAGTCGCCAGAGCGCGGACATCGGCGAAGTCGACATGAACGCGACCAGCCATCAGGGCACGGGCTTTGGCGGCGAGGATCAAGGTTTGCGAGGCACGTGGTCCGGCGCCGACTTCGAGATAGTCCGTGACTTCCTTCACCGCAGCCGGGGTGTTCGGTCGGGTCGCGCCGACCAGTCGCACGGCGTGGCGCACGACTTCTTCAGAAACCGGCACCCCGCGAACCAAACCTTGCAGGGTGATGATTTCTTCCGGGGTCATCACCGCTTCGATCGGGCCGCCGGCAGCTGATGTCGTTTCACGAACGATTTCCATTTCCTCGGCTTCGGTCGGATAGCCGACGCGGATGCAGAACAGGAACCGGTCCAGCTGGGCTTCAGGCAACGGATAGGTGCCTTCCATCTCGATCGGGTTTTGAGTCGCCAAAACCACGAATGGAGGCTGCAACGAGTGGGTTTCCCGGCCGATGCTGACCTGCTTTTCCTGCATCGCCTGGAGCAATGCGGCCTGTGTCTTCGGCGGGGTGCGGTTGATTTCGTCAGCGAGCAGGAAATTGGTGAAAACCGGTCCCGGCAGAAACCGGCGGGAGTAGCTGCGCGAGGTTGGGTCCTCTTCCAAAACCTCACCGCCGGTGATGTCCGCAGGCATGAGGTCTGGGGTGAATTGCACGCGGCGGAAGTCGAGTTTCAGCGCTTGCGCCATCGACGACGCCATCAAGGTTTTTCCAACTCCGGGAACGCCGAGCAGCAGCGCGTGTCCGCCGCAAAGCAGGGCGAGCATCATCAGGTCCAGTGTCTCGTCCTGGCCGACGACGCGTTTGCGGATTTCCGTGCGCAGCTTCTGATGAGCGGAAGCTAGGGATTTGGCGAGGTCGCTCGCGGAGAGTTCGGCAGTGGCAGATTGGCTCATGAATTTAGGATCAAGATTAGTCCAGGCCTTTTGCCCGGGTGGTGAGAGTGAGGAAATGTTTGGTGGCAGCGGCGGCATCGACTTCGGCCGGGCGTTGGGTGCCGTAGCCGTCACCATCGCCATCTAGTAAAGCCGCCTCCTTAACGATCAGTCCCTGGGATTTGTATCGGCCCAGAACCGCTTCGTGAGTGGCGAGGAAAATCTCGGTTGCGTCGAGTTTGCCATCCTTGTTCGCATCCGCAGCCGGGTTGGCGAGCACGTCGACCAGTGCCAAGGGAAACTCGGTTTCGTTCTCAACATCCTTGGGGGAACTCGCTGTGATCACGACCCGTCCGGGCATGGCGAGCGGGCGCAAAAACGGAGCGCTGGCCGTATGGGTGAAAATCAGAGTCATGGGCGCCGCCGGATTGCAATCCGCGAGCGCGGCTCCCAAATCCATCGAGGTCAGATCCGGCCCGGGCAGGTTGACCTGAGCGCCCCCGCGGATGCCGTTGGCATGACCGATGAAAATGATCCATTGCGGAACGTCCGGGCTGGATTTGGTCGTAGCCGTGATTTCCGCGATCGCAGCGAGGATGTTTTCCCGGCTGGCTTCTCCTTCGTAGCCCGCGCTTTTCGGGCCGTAGTAAACCCGGCAGTTTTCCGGTTTCACGTCGAATCGGTTCACCAGGCTGGTTTTGATCTCACCCAGTGTTTTCTCGAAAACCGTATGATGCTCAGGATCTCCCGGAAGCCCGGCGAAGATCCAGACTTGTTCATTCCCGGCAATCGCGGACTGACTGGTGACAATCATCCCGGCATAAAAGAGGAACCGGGAAATAAAATTGAGCATGCTTCGTTTCATAAGCTGTCAGAAATCAGCGTCAAGATCGTTCCACCTGATGCCTAAAATAATGTGCTAAACGACAACCTGTGACAAAAGGAGCTGGGCGGGGTCGGGAATACACGATTTTTCCCCAGCCAGTGCATTCGCAGCTCAGCGAACCGAGCTTTGGAAACGGTAGTGGCCGTCTTCCACTGTAACGTCGGGAGGGATCTTGGATTTTTCAAAAAATCGATAGCCGGGCTCAAGCTCCTTCCAGAAATCGAGATTGGGGTTCGCGGATTCCGCAGCCATCCGTGCTTCAGTCATCCGAAATGGAAAAAGGTGAACGCGGAAAAATTTCTGGCCCTTGGTCAGAGCGGCTTCGCACAGGGTGTAAATCTCCTCGATGCCATCATCCGTCATGGCGAGGCAGCCGGTGGAGACTTGGTTGCCGTGAATCATGATGAAGGTGCCGGTGCGGTTGTGCGCCCGATCGTAGGCGTTGGGGAAACCGATGTTGAAGGCGAGGTGAAATGTGCTGTCCGGTTTCATCCCGGAGGGCGGCACGAAGTAGAAACCTTCAGGGACTTGGAAATCACCTTCCGCGTTCTTCGGGCCGAGAGTCCCGGAAAGTGCGGCGATGTTCCAGGTTCGGAAAAGCTCATATTTCCGCGTGGTTCGGTTGCGAATCCAGGCTTCGAGAATGCGTTCGTCTTTGAATGCCCGGAGGAAAATCGGATCGCCAAAATGCAGGCCCTTGGCTTCCAGCGCGGAACTTAGCTCCGGGCGGACCCGATCCGCGGCGGCACGTGCGCGCTCGGGCCCTGGGAGTGGAGCTTCGATTGGACAGGTTTCAGCCACAAATGGAGTCTGCCCAGATGCGGGGAGCATCGGGCAAGCGCAAAGCAGAATGAGCGGAACAAGGAGGCGGCTCATGTGGAAGGAACAGGTGCGAGTTGGTCATGAAGCGCCGCTGGAAGCTCGGCAGGATGATCAATCCGGGTCAAAAGCGGATGCTCCGGCAGACCACAGGCGCGGGTGGCGATGACTGGGATGCCGCTGGCAAGTGCGAGCAGGGCGAGACGCGGCGAGTGTTCAACCCACGCCGGGATGACCAGCAAATGGGCGGATGCGAGATCCGCCACGGTTGCGGCAGACCACGGAATTCCCTCGAATGGATCGGGGTGACCTTCTGTGGCACGACCTAGGACGAGAAGATGGATGTCTTGGATGGAGCGAAAGGCATTTGCCAATTCGATGGCTCCTTTTCGCGCAAGCCGGGAGGCCGGGAAAAAGACACTGGGAGCTGCAGACGGGTTGCGGGTGATTGGAGCGGGAAAGGTCCACGCGATTTTCCAGGAGCGATCGTGAAATCGTTCGGCGATGCCAGTGTGAGGCGTGATGAGGCGCGCGGCTGCAGCAAGTGCAGCGGATTCAGCGGCGACCAGGGCAGGATCGGCCCGGAAATCCGCCAGGGTGGAAGATTGAGGATGAGCGGACTTGGCTGCATCGAGAATTTTCTGCAGCTCGGCGATCGGCCAGCGTTCCATCAGAACGTCGAAGGTGCGTCCGGCACATGCTCCTTCAAGCCAAAGGAAAGGAAGCAGTCCTTGGGAAATCACAAGGTGGCGGCATTCCGGGGAGAGTTGCTTCCGATAGTGACGGGCAATGGCGCGTTGGCGATCGAGTAGGGATCGCTGGCGCACCGGGCCTTGCGCCGGAAGGCGACGGTGGCGGAATGATGCGACGAGCGCGGTGGATGTAGCAAATCGAGTCGTGGTGCTGGATGGCGGATGCCAGAGGTAGTTGGGCTTTTTCCAACGTTGGCCATCGAGTGGGATGAACCAGTGGTCGCCGCCGCGTGAATGCTCGCCGCACCACTTGTCGAATTCCGGCCAAACGGCATCTAACAGAAAAGTGGAGTGGCCGAGGCTTGGAGCATGCGCGGCGATTGCCGAAGGGTGGCGGAAACACGAGACCATGCCGCAGGTCAGGCAGTCGCCGGAGGGAGCCGCGCGCGGGGCGGGTGGCTCGGCAATTTCCCGCGAGAGTGATTTGAGAGCTGCCTCTGAAGTGTCAGCGCGGATGCGCACGACGAGATCGGTTGGCGTGAGTTCGACTTCGAGCAGCCAAGGAAACGGAGCGGCGAAGCGCAGATCGACGTAGTTCCAAAAAACCGTGGCATCGAGGTTTTTCTCGGCAGATGAGCCGGGCACGACGCGTGAGTGGGCGTGCCTTTCAACGATGTGGAGGCCGGAGTCGAGAGCGGCTTGATAGAGCAGGCCGCTGAGCTGGCAAAGACCACCGCCAAGCGCGGGAACGAGGCAGCCTTCCCGGAGCTCACGGCCAGTGGTAAAACCTCGCGAGCGCTTGGTGCGGCCGAGCTGGCGCCAAAAACTGAACGTTTGGTTGGCGGGGACGGAAGTACGATTCAGGATGCGTGCGGCGGCGCGGAGGTTTTCGACCTTGCCGGCGGTTAGCGGAAACTCGGCAGGAGTGATGTTTTTCCAAAGTGGGCTGCGCTTTTCCACGACGATGGGAGCCAGGTCGGACAAAGTGACTTGGGGATGCAGTGGCGGCCGCGACGAGATTTCAACCATGGCCCTCCTGATCTGGAAAAGGCGGGTTTTGAGTTGAAAAGCGAGCGCCTGCCAACGGCTCGGGCTGTCTCGTTCGTGGGCTTGCGTGGAAATCATGGAATGCCGGTTTCCAATCAGCTAGCGAAGCAAGCGGTTCTCTGCGATGAAGAAATGATAAAACTCTCGTGAAAACGGTGTTCGATAGGGTTGGCTATGCCGTCAGCAAATCGATTGCTGATTCCACTCCATGGGATCGCTCAGTTACCGAAGCCCCAGAACCTTCGGCGCACTGGCGTTACCGTATCGGTCGAGCGCGGTGACGGCGACGATTTGTGCTTTTGGAATGGTGATGCCTTTGTGCGAAGCAGGCAGGATGGTGATCATGTGCCATTCCCCGTTGATCACGGCTTGGACTGCGACTTTCGAGGTGCCGTTTCCAGGCACCCAGCGCACGAAAGTTCCTTTATCCTGCACCGAAGCGGCAACTCCAGGAGATGGCGGTGCGCTGCGGTTGATCCACGGCATGGGGGGAACTGCCGCAACTTGAGTGTATGAGTTGGCAAGCCGCGACGAAATGCCGCCCTTGTTGTTCATCAAGGACTTCATGCTCCAGTGAATGTGTCCGGCCCAGTTTTTGCCAATCTTCCGGCTGAGATCGATCTGGTTGGTGATTTCCGATGCGCCACGGCCATCGCTGGAGCCGATCCGTTCGGTGGCGATGCCAGGCCAAACGGGGCGGGACCCTTGTTGCCGCCACCAGGAGAGAAGTGCCGGGAAGGATTGTTTGGCGGGCGAAATGCGCCAATACAGCTGCGGTGCCAGGTAATCGACCCAACCTTCTTTGAGCCATTTTCTGGAATCTCCGGCGAGTTGTTCGTAGGCGTCCAGACCGGCTTCGATCCCAGACGGCACTCCCGGCCGCCAAATGCCAAACGGGCTGATGCCCACGCGGACCCAGGGTTTTTGACGCTTCACCGCAGAGTAGAGGTTGCTGACGAAATCATCGACATAGCCACGACGTTGCGCGGGCGACTTGCCGTCGTTGAAATGGGCACCTTCTGCTGGGTAAGGGTAAAAGTAGTCATCGAGGTGGACGCCGTCGATGTCGTAGCGCTTCACCACATCCAGAATGACGTTGAGCGCGCGAGCCCGGGTTTCCGGCAAGGCGGGATCGCACCAGACCTGGGTGCCATATTTTTTGGTGATCTGGGGAGCGATGCGGGTGACGTGGTTTTTGGAAACCTGGGAGGAACTGCTGGCAAGGGCGCGGAATGGATTGAACCAGGCGTGGACTTCGATGCCCCGCGCGTGTGCCTGTTCAACGCAGTAAGCCAGTGGATCGTAGCCGGGGGAGCGGCCCATGGTGCCGGTGAGTGTTGAGGACCATGGCTCAAGTCGGGATTGATAGACCGCATCGCACTGCGGACGGACCTGGAAAATGATGGCATTCATTTTCAGCGCCACGAGCTTATCGAGGATCGCACGCAGCTGTGCCTGCTGGGTGGCGGCAGGTAGGCCGGGTGAACTCGGCCAGTCGATGTTATAAATGGTGGCCACCCAGGCAGCGCGGAACTCGCGGGCGATCTGTGGCGGGCGATTTTTGACAGGAACGTAGGACTGTGCGGAAAGCGACGGGGTCAGGGCAAGAAGACACAGGAAGGCTGCCAATCGAAACATACCGCCACCATGGGATATCCTTGGCAGTTCGCAAGAAAAGACACAGGAATGACACATCGAATGGTGAAAGAAAACTTTCGCTGTCCGGGTAGGGATTTGGCTAATGAAAAAGGTTTTTAAATTAGCGGCTTTTCTCGGCTTGGCGGGTTCGGCGCTGGCCGGATCGGGTCATGGATGGGTGGATTTTCAGGGCAAGGACGGCCCGGGAATGGGTAAAAACATCGTGTTTCTCGCTGGCGATGAGGAATACCGATCGGAGGAGGCATTGCCGATGCTGGCCCGGATGCTCAGCGAGCGGCATGGCTTTCATTGCACCGTGCTTTTTTCCACGGATGACGATGGGGTGATCAATCCGAATGCCGGTGCGAGCATTGGTAACCCGGAAGCATTGGATTCAGCGGATGCCATCGTGATGTTGCTGCGATTCCGCAAATGGCCGGATGAGGCGATGGGAAAATTCGATGCCGCGGTGAAGCGCGGTGTCCCGATCATTGGTCTCCGGACGTCGACCCATGCGTTCCAGCTTCCGGGAGAGAGCGGGTTTTCCAATTTCAATGGATTCGGCAAAAATGTTCTCGGTGAAACCTGGGTGAACCATTGGGGTCGCCACGGCGAAGAAGCGACCCGCGGCGTGATCGAGCCAGGAGCGGAAAGCAATCCGCTGCTGCATGGAGTGGCGCAGGTTTTCGGCCTTACCGATGTCTACGAAGCTTATCCTCCCGAGGACGCAACCATCCTGCTGCGCGGGGAAGTGCTGGCTGGAATGAAACCGGATTCGCCGAAGGCAAGTTACGAGAAACAGCGGGCCAATGGCGGCAAGCAAGAGGTGAACTCGCCGATGATGCCGGTGGCTTGGTCGCGCGAGGTGAAGAACGATGCAGGCACGACGAATCGGGTGTTGTGCACCACGATGGGCGCTGCGGTGGATTTGCAAAACGAAGGGCTCCGCCGCTTGGTGGTGAATGGGGTTTATTGGGGGTTGGGCATACCAGTGCCTGAGAAGGCGAATGTCGAACCCGTCGGTCCGTATCATCCAAGCAACTATGGCTTTGATCAGTTCCGTCGCGGGGTGATGGCGCAGGATTTCGAGTCGGAATCGACCGGGAAGTTTGATCCGAAACCGGGAGCTCGGATTGCGATGGTGGGTGGAAGTCTGGCCGGGCGGATGGATTTGTTCGGAGAATTCGAATCGCGCATCCACGCGAAATTTCCAGATCGGAAATATGTGATCCGGAATTTCGCAAGGCCGGCGGATGAAGTGGAGAAGCGGCTGCGACCATCCGATTACACCGCTTTGGATGATCCGCTTTCGGTATTCGGACCGGAATGGTTTTTATGTTTCCATGGCTACAACGAATCGTTCGCCGGGGCTGATGGAGTTGAGGAATATGTGAAGGGATATCACAAGTTTCTCGATGAAACCGGCGATCGGCATCTGGTGAATGGCAGGAGGCCGAAATTTGTTTTGATCTCGCCGACCGCGTTCGAGGCGACCGGGAGCAAGTACTTGCCTGATGCCGATTCGGAAAACCAACGCATCAAACTTTATGTCGATGCGACGCGACGAGTCGCGGAGGAGCGCGGCATTCCGTTTGTGGATGTGTTCACGCCCACTCTGGAAATTTTTTCACGTGAGCCGGGCATGCAATACACCATCAATGGCGCGCATTTGAACGATGCCGGCTATGTGGAACTGGCAAAAATGTTAGATGCGGCGCTGTTCGGAAAAGGGGATGTTCCTCTATCTCCTCAAAAGTTTGCGAAGCTCAAGGAGATGGTGGTGGAGAAGGCCTGGATCCATCGCCAGGATCATCGGATGCTGAATGGTTGGTATGTCTACGGTGGACGTAATACTTACGACAAGGAAACCTATCCGCGTGAGTATCACAAGATTCGCGCGATGGTCGCGGAGCGTGATCGGGTCTGTTGGGAATTAGGACTGGGGCATGAGGCTGTGCCCGATGATTCGGCGACCGGCAGTTTGTTTGTGCCGCCGACGAATTTTGGCAATGTAACTTATTCCGAACCGAAGGAGCTGAAATATCTAACACCTGAAGAAAGCATGGCGACGATGAAGCTGCCTGAAGGTTTCGAGGTGCAACTGGTTGCGAGCGAGCGCGAGTATCCGCAGCTGGCAAAGGCATTTCAAATCAACTTCGATAACAAAGGGCGGCTCTGGGTTTTGTGTTCGCCGTCCTATCCACAATGGAAACCGGGAGATCCTAAGCCTTCCGATCGATTGTTGATTTTTGATGATCTCGACGAGAACGGCCGTGCCCGGAAATGCACGACGTTTTACGACGGCTTGACCACGCCGATGGGATTTGAGTTCTGGAACGGCGGCGTGTTGGTCTCGAATGGCGGTAGCATGGTCTTCTTGAAGGATGAAGATGGTGATGATCACGCGGACTCCGTCACTGAAGTGTTAGATGGCTGGGCAACGGATGACTCTCACCATACCATCGGTGCCTTCGAATGGTCGAACGACGGGTTGTTGCACATGGGAGAAGGTCTTGCGATGCATACGGCGGTGGAGACTCCGTGGGGTCCACATCGCGCCGTCGGAGCCAGTGGAATCCATATTTTGGACCCACGGTCATGGAAGTTGCGTCATTATTCGACGCCGGGATATGGCAATCCCTGGTGTTATGTTTTTGATCAATGGGGGAACGGATTTGTCGGTGATGGAACCACGCCTCAGCAGCACTGGGACAGCCCATTGAGCGGAGCGAAAGGAGCCTATGCGGGGATCGATACTATTTTCGATGGTCAGGGAATGCGGCCGAATGTGGGAAATGAATTCATCATCACCCGCCAATTCCCGGATGAATGGCAAGGCCGGTTTGTTTATGCCTGTGTGAACAACATGCGCGGTCTGACCACATTCAGTTTGGGCGACGACGGCGCGGGTTTCCACGGTGAACGCGCGCCGATGGATTTGCTGACAGGGGGTGATATGAATTTCCGTCCCGCAGATCCGCACATCGGTCCTGATGGTGCGCTCTACTTCGCGGATTGGCACACGGCTTTGCTCGGGCACATGCAGTACTCGCAGCGCGATCCGAATCGAGATAAGCGTCATGCGCGGATTTATCGAATCGTTTACAAAAACAAGCCGCTGCTGAAGCCCGTGACCCAGTTTGGAAAATCGGTGCGCGAAATCCTGGAGCAGTTGCGCGAACCGGAATGGCGGGCCCGTTACCGCGCCCGGCGTGAATTACGCTCAAGGCCGGAGGCTGAAGTGCTGGCGGCGACGCGCCAATGGGTGGACTCGATTTCGGATGAAGATCCGGAGGGCGATCGGCTTTTGTGCGAAGCACTCTGGCTGGAAGAATCCTTCCATGCGGTGAATCCCGATTTGTTGCAGATGTGCCTGAATGCCAAGAGCGGGGAGGCCCGCGCGGCAGCTGTTCACGTGCTAGCGGACTCAGAAGGTCGTGTCGCGAATGGTCTGGAATTGCTCCGCCAGCGAGTGGTGGATTCCAATCCGCGAGTTCGCTTGGAAGTTGTTAGAGCGTTGAGCTACTATTCGACGTTGGAGTCGGTGAATACGGCGCTTCTAGTAGTAAAGTCGGAGCGGGATAAGTGGATCGAGCACACGCTCAAGTCTACCTTGATCGGGCTCGAGAACGTCTGGCGTCCATTGTTAGGCACTGATCAAATTGCTCCAGGGAACCCTGAAGGTTTGTCGTATTTGATGGATCTCGCCGAGCAACGCCGTCCTGGAGGGCAAGCGGTGCCAGCGTTGAAGATGCTGTTGGCAGGTGGTGTCGAGCATCCACGCGAGCTTGCAGCCAAGGTGGCAACCGGCCACGGCGATCCAAACCAAGGGAAAGCGGTGATTTCCCGCACTTGCATGGCTTGTCATCAGATTGAGGGCAAAGGGATCGCATTTGGTCCCGCCCTTGACGGCGTGGGGAGCCGCCTGAAGCGGGAGGACTTGATCATGTCGATCATCGACCCGAACGAAATGATCGGCCCACGTTTCCTCGTGACGAATCTTGAACTGGCGGACGGTTCGGCGCTAACCGGCTTTGTCGATGCGGAGCGGGACGACGCTCTCGATTTCCGCATGGGAGATGGCACGGTGCAGACGATCGAGAAATCCAAAATTCGCAAACGCGACACGGTGAAGCAAAGCTCGATGCCGGAAGGGCTCGGAGGAGCCATGTCGGCAGACGAGTTTCTCGGTGTGATCGAATACCTGAACAGCTTGAAGTAAGCTCAGGAACGCCAGCGTTTGGTCAGGTCGCCGTAGGCATCGATACGGCGATCACGGAAAAATGGCCAAATGCGGCGGAAGTCTTCGACGTTTTTGAAATTGATCTCGTGCATCAGGATTTCTTCATTTTCCGTCGAGGCTTTCGCGGCGATCTCGCCGTATGGATTCGCAATGAACGAGCGGCCCCAAAATTCGGTGCCATCGTGAGTGCCTGAGCGATTGATGGCAGCGAGGTAACAGCCGTTTGCCACCGCGTGCCCGCGTTGCACCGTTTCCCAGGCGCAATGCTGGGCATCGCCGAGGGTCGGCTTCTCCTCGGGGAGCCAGCCGATGGCTGTCGGGTAAATGAGCAACTGTGCGCCGCCCAGAGCCATCAGGCGAGCGGCTTCAGGATACCATTGATCCCAGCAGATCAGGACGCCGATTTTACCGAATGCGGTGTCCCAGACCGGCCATCCGGAGTCGCCGGGAGTGAAGTAGAATTTTTCCTCGAAGCCCGGATCTTGCGGGATGTGGGATTTTCGGTAGAGGCCGAGAAGTGAACCGTCCGCGTCGTGAATGGCTGCGGTGTTGTGGTAAAGTCCTGGGCCGCGATGCTCGAAAAGTGAGGAAATGAGCACGATGCCCAGTTCTGCGGCCAGTTTTCCAAGCCGATCCGTCACCGGGCCAGGAAGTGGGTCCGCAAGGTCAAAAAGATCGGTATTTTCGACCGTGCAGAAATAAGGAGTGAGGAAAAGTTCCTGGGTGGCAACGATTTGTGCGCCATCGGCTGCGGCTTTCCGGATCAGGGTTTCATGGTGATCGAAGGCCTCGGCTTTGGAGGCAAAAGTTTTCGACTGGAGCAGGGCAAGACGTGGCATGGCGGAAAATTAAAAGAGACGGGCAGTGACGCAAGAATCAAGAAAATGGAGCAAGAATCGCCACTTTTTGCGAAACTTGGCTTGATTCCTTGGTCTGTCGGGTTAAAACCCGCGCCCCTTCATGCCCGAAGAAACGAAAACACTCAAAATTGCCATTCCGAAAGGAAGCCTTGAGCAGCCGACGATTGAGCTGCTCTCGAAGGCTGGCTACGAGGTGTACACGTCCTCACGTGGATTGAGACCACCTTCGAATGATCCAGAGCTGGATGTTTACCTGATCCGCGCCCAAGAAGTAGGCGGTTACATCAGCCAGGGATTCATTGATTGCGGCATCACCGGATATGACTGGGCCAGCGAGCATGAGGCCGAATTGATCGATCTCGCCGAACTGCCCTATTCGCGCGCCACGGTCCGCCCAACCAAATGGGTGTTGGTGGTGCCGGAAGATTCTCCGATCAAGACTCCCCAAGATCTCGAAGGAAAACGGATCGCCACCGAAGGTGTTGCGATTACCAAAAGCTATCTTGAGCGATTGGGAATCAATGCCGAGGTCGAGTTTTCCTGGGGTGCGACCGAAGTGAAGGTGCCGGACTTGGTCGATGCGATCGTGGACGTCACCGAAACCGGTTCTTCGATCAAAGCCAACAGGCTGCGCATCGTTGATACTCTGCTGACCTCGTTTCCGCATTTTTACGCCAGCAAAAAGTCCGCTCAGGACGAATGGAAGCGCGAGAAAATGGAGCGCATCGCCTTGTTGCTCAAGGCGGCTCTAGGTGCTCGCGGCAAGGTGGGTCTGAAAATGAACCTGCCGCAGGCCAGACTTCCCGAATTGCTCAAAACTCTTCCATCTCTCCGACGTCCGACCGTTTCCCAATTGGCGGAAGACGATTGGGTCGCCGTTGAGACGGTGATTGACGAAGTGGTCGTCAGAGACATCATCCCCGAGCTGAAACTTCTCGGGGCTGAGGGGATTATCGAATATCCGCTCAACAAAATCGTTCCCTAAAGAACAACTTTCATCGCAAACCAACCCCGAACGCACTAAGCCATGGGCTCCATCAAGAAACGCCGTAAGACAAAGATCAACAAGCACAAGCGCAAGAAGCGCATGAAGCAGAACCGCCACAAAAAGCGTCTCCGCTACAAGTCCTAGTCGTTAGGGCATAACGTTTGTTCAATTTAGCCAGAGATCCGGTAATTTCCGGTTCTCTGGCTTGTTGCTGTCACGATTCCAGGTTTAAACCTGCGGTTTGGATCGACTCGACAGCAAATGGGCATGAAATTCCGGCGAGATGGGGCTTCAGGTAATTGTCGACTTTCAGGTGATTGACGAATCCGACGATTGGATTGTCGTCAACAAGCCTGCGCCATTGATTGTCCACCCGGCGAACCGCAAGCCTGAGCCGACATTGCTGGGGGGCTTGGAGAATTTGCTTTCGTTTGAGCTGGAAACCGGTGGCTGTCTGGGAATTGTCACCCGCTTGGATCGCGAAACCAGCGGCGTGGTTTTGGTCGCCAAGCACACCGCAGCTGCCCGCGAATTGGGGATGATTTTTGAGCGACGTGAAGCGCGGAAGCAGTATTTGGCGGTTGTTTTAGGTTGGCCGGAGCAGGACGCATGGCGATGTTGCGAAAGAATCATCCGGGCAGGAGAGATTGGTCACTCGGAAATCTGGGTTCGCCAGGTGACGGACGCCCGCGGGAAGGATTGCGAAACCCGATTCACCGTTGAGCGGCGTTTTGAGAGGGCTGAAGGAAAGTTCTCAGTCGTGCGATGTTTTCCGGAAACGGGCCGGATGCATCAAATCCGGGTCCATTTGGCTCACTCGGGCCATCCCATTGTTGGCGACAAGCTCTATTCGGGCAGCGGTGAGGAATACATCGAGTGGATGGAAACAGGGTGGACTTCAGCCTTGGAGCGGCGGCTCTACTTGCCACGGCAAGCCTTGCATGCTTCATGTCTGGAGGTTCCATCGGGAGATGGATATTTACGCTGGGAGGCGGATTTATCCCCGGATTTGCTAGATTTTATTGAAGGTCGACCCCTGAAGGAGGCTGCTGGAGTTGTCATCTGGAGCCGACACGACTAGGGTTCTTCCATGGCAAATTTGTCGGAGATCGTAGCGTTTTTGGATGAGGAATTGAAGACCTCGTCGATCAAGGATTATGCTGGGGCGGTCAATGGCTTGCAGCTGGAGAATGCTGGTAGCGTTGAGCGTGTCGTCGCTGCGGTGGATGCATCTCTGCCGGTGATCGAAGCTGCTGCGCAGGGCGGACCAGGCTTGTTGATCGTGCACCACGGCATGTTTTGGCAAGGCGTTCAGCCGATTTGTGGTGCGGTTTACAGGAAATTGAAATCGGCCATGAACGCGGGATTGGCGATTTACTCGTCGCATCTACCCCTTGATCTGCACCCTGAGCTTGGGAATAATGTACTGCTTGCGAAGGCCATCGGCCTTTCAAATCTAGCTCCGTTTATGGAAGCGAAAGGCGTGGCCATGGGCATGATGGGGGAGTGGTCTGGAACTCGGGAAGAGCTGGTCGAGCGGGTTTCTCAATCGGTGAATGGGCCTGTTCATCTGTGTCC
Organism: Luteolibacter pohnpeiensis; assembly: GCF_016595435.1. Taxonomy (GTDB): domain Bacteria; phylum Verrucomicrobiota; class Verrucomicrobiia; order Verrucomicrobiales; family Akkermansiaceae; genus Luteolibacter; species Luteolibacter pohnpeiensis. The sequence goes on along the minus strand of NZ_JAENIJ010000004.1, from coordinate 218,461 downwards.
TGGAGGAAATGATGTCATTCGTTCCGTGGGGGTGGTGACGGGGGGGGCAGGAAGCGAAGTGGCGCAAGCCAAGGGGGTGGATGCATTTGTCACCGGCGAGGGTCCACATTGGAGTTATCCGCTAGCAGAGGAACTGGAAATGAATGTGTTATATGCGGGTCATTACGCGACAGAAACCTTCGGAGTGAAGGCTTTGGCGGCGAAAATCTCGGAACTTTATGGAGTGCCATGGACGTTTTGTGATCATCCAACGGGACTTTGAATGATGGATGAGATTGGTCCGAATTTTTTCAGTCGGCCGCCTGAAGTCTGTGCTCGGGAGTTGGTTGGGTGCTTGTTTCGCTGGGACGGATGTTTGACAAGAGTTGTCGAGACCGAAGCCTATGCGTCAGTCGATGATGAGGCCTGCCATACCTGGAATCGAAAAGGCGCGCGCGAGTTTGTCGAAGCTCATTCTGCGGGGACTGCATACGTCTATTTGAACTATGGTGTACACTGGTTGTTTAATGTTCTGGTGAAGCATCCGAATGCTTCTGGATTTGTCCTTTTGCGTGCGCTCGAGCCAGTAAGTGGAATCGAACAAATGCGAAGCCGACGTCCTGGAATTGCGGACCGCCAGCTCTGTGCGGGACCTGGGAAATTGACAAAAGCGCTCGGCATGAGCGGAAAAATTCATGGTCAAAATTTCCTGCAAACAACCACACGTGGATTTGTTAGAAAATCGGGGACTGAAGTGGCAATGGGTTCCAGGATTGGCATTTCTAAAGCAATCGATCGTTTGTGGCGCTTCGGTGATCCAAATTCTGCTAGTTTGAGTAAGAAGTTTGGATCTGTAACCGATTGATATTATGCTGATAAGAAATTTTATAAATTCTGGTTGTCATCAGTCCCTTTCGATGTCAGAACTCATGAGTAGACGTTCGGAACTGCAAGATTCGGAAGTCGGCGATGAACCCAGATATTCGTTTGGAAATGTTGGAAAAAATCTTCTCTAGCGAAAAAAGGGCTTGCCGAATGAAGCTCCTTCCAGTTGTATTCGTCTCGAAATCGCGGGCATAGCTTAGTGGTAAAGCGCTATCCTTCCAAGTTAGACATGCGGGTTCGATTCCCGCTGCCCGCTCCATAAATCTCAATCCCGACACAACCACCCCATCAAATGAAAAAGACCATTTACTTCGCTCTGATGAGCGCCGCTTTGGGCCTGCTGCCCGCCTCAGCGGAAGTTGATTGCGCGCAGCTCTCGCTTACAGTTAAAAACGAAGTTGCTGCAAACCGCGCCGGCGTTCTTGAAGTTGTAGAGGCTCAAGTTGGTGCGAATCCAAGCTGCGCTTGCGAGGTTGTGAAGGCTGCGATCGAGGGTTCTGAGGCTGATGCTTCCACCGTTGCTTCGATTGTTGAAACTGCATCCATTGCTGCTCCTGATCAAATGCGTTTGATCTCCCAGTGCGCGGTTGCTGTTGCTCCTGATGCCCTGGCTGATGTTCAGAGCGTTCTTGCTAAATTGGATCCGAATAGCGGTGAAGAGGGTATGAGCTCCAAGGATGCGAAAGACTCCAAGGCGGTAATGCCTCCTCCGGCTCCAGTTCTCGGAAATCCACTCGATTTCCCTGGCGAAAGCATTGGTCAGCCACCTGTGATCGTTGGGCCTAACCCTGGTGGTCCTGGCGGAATTCCATTCCTGCCACCTGGTCCTCCAATCGGAGTTCCTCCAATCATCAATGTTCCCGAAGTTTCCCCTTGATCAAGCAATTGCTTAGAAGAGTTTAACTTTATCGAAATTTTACTGAAATATGAAAAATAAATTTGCAATTGGCTTTGCATCCCTCCTGTTCTCGGGATTTGCAGGAGCTCAGGGTCTTTATTACATGGGTACTGAGGCTCAAGAGTCGATGCCTCTGAAGTGGACCGTTGGTGCGGATCTTACTTATGACGACAACGTGGCTCCAGGATATGGCTCCAAAGAAGATTCTTTAAGCATCAATCCATATGTTGGCCTTTCGTTTGTGTCGATCACTCCACAGACCACTTGGGATGTATATGCTCGATTAGGTGCAATCTACTACTTTGATCAGCCAGATGCTCCAGGTGCTGATGATACTTATGCACAAGCACGTGCAGGTATCAACATGACTCACCGCTTCAGTGATCGTCTCCGGATTTCTAGCCGTAACTTCTTGTCCTACGAGCTTGAGCCGGACTATTCTTACGGTTTCGCAAGCACACGCCAGATGGGTGAATACTTCTACTGGCAGACTGATAACTCCGTCGGTTATCGCTGGACAGATCGCTTGGCGACTTACACTGGCTTCCAGCTTACCGGACTGGATTACGACGATGTGCCGAACGCAGATCGCTTCACCTATACCCTGTATAACCAATTCCGCTATTTGCTTGGACCACAGGATGTTCTCACTGCAGAGTATCGCTACGGTCACACGGATGCTGATGGTGTAGCTCCAGATTCTGAGAGTCACTACATCTTGGTTGGTATTGAGCATCGCTTCAATCCTTCCAGTGTTATGATTGCCCGGGCTGGTGCGCAAATCAGTGAAACTGATGGTGGTGATAGCAATACTACTCCATTTGTTGAACTTGCAGTTAATACTCAGGTAAATACTCAGTTCCAAGTTCGTGGCTTCCTTCGTTATAGCGTTGAGCCTTATGACACCGTTCAAGTCGTTGGGAATTCCCATTACAACTTCGATGAGCGCAAAACGCTTCGGATCGGTGTTTCTGGGAATTATGCGCTATCAGAAAGTCTCTCACTCTATGGTGGTGTAGATTACATCCCGACCTCATTCGAAGATGGTCGTCTTGTTAGTGGATCAGGCCCATCCAGCACAAGTGATCGTGATGAAAATCTGGTCAATGCTTATGTCGGTGTATCGATGAAATTTACGGATTACCTGACCGGTAGCCTTACCTATAACTTCACCAACTCCGATTCTGATTTCGATAATCGCGATTATGATCGTAACCGAGTTACAGTCGGTGTTCATGCAGAGTTCTGATCTCATGGTCTAATCTCTGTAAAAAACAGTTGATTCTACTATGACTCCCGCAATGTTTTCCATTGCGGGAGTCTTTTCATTAATAGACCATTGGTGGTCGCAATTTACCTGAATTTTCATGCAACCGTCCTCACCACAACAAAGTGAAGCTGCGCTTCATGCTGTCGATTATTGGCAAGTGATCAAAAATCGATACGGAATCATTCTTTTAACGTTGCTGCTCGTTTTTATGACAGCAGCAGTGATCACTTATGTGATGCCTAAAAAATACGAAAGCTTCGCTACCATGGAAGTGAAGCCTCGTGGTCAGCTGATTTCTCCTATCAATCCGGCCTTCAGTCAAGGAGCTGGGGCTGCCATGATGACGCCTAGATTTTTCGAAACTGAGTTCGAAAAAATCAAAAGTCGTAATGTCTTGAGCAAAGTGGTGGATTCTCTGGATCTGAGCAATCGTTGGGGAGTTGATAAGGAATCGGCTCTGCAGATACTGAGAGGTATAGTAAAAACTCAAAACATCCGAGGAACGGACTTAATCTCTATTAGTGTCACGCATCAAAATCGAGAAGATGCAAAGGATATTGCTACCGAAGTTGCACGTGCCTACAAAGAATACCGCATGGAAGTCGAGGGAGGGGTTACTGAACGTGCACTTCATGAGCTGAAAGCTGCGGTTCGTGATCAAGAGGATCAAGTAGAGGAGCGGCGGAAAGTTGTTACAAGTATAGCTGAACAAAAGGGTATTGTAGATTCGGCAGATAGTATGAGTTTCACGCAAAGAGGAATTGATGAATATTCTTCTGTTAGAAGTGCTTATGATTCTTATGATACATTAGAGCAGCAGAAAATTGAGCTTCAAAGCCAAATCAAGAATTTATTGAATTACAATGAAGATCAATTGTTGAATTATGCTTCGGCTCTAAATTTGCCAGATAATATTATTAAATCACTATACCCTCAATATTTGGAACTAAAGCGCCAAGTTGAAGGGCTGAAGAGTAATGGGTTGGGTGATCTTCATCCTACGATCATTTCGCAAGAAAAAGTTTTGTCCGAAATGAAACTCCAACTGGATGAAGGAGTTCTTAGTCTTAGAGAATCTCTCCAGGCTGAATTGGATTTGGCAAATGCGAAATTGGCACAAGTCGGAAATTTGAAAAATGACCGGAAAGAAGAAGCTATTCAACGGAGCTTGGATCGGCAGGCATACGAAGATGCTAAGCGTGCTTACAATACGGACCAAGAGCTTTTACAGAGCATGAAGGAGAAGTTGCTTGGTGAAACTATTAGTAACTCACTCACAGAAGAACTTACTGAAATTCACGATCAGCCAGTGCTGGCTCGTGCGCCTGTCAGTCCAAATGTTACTCTTAATTTGGCACTAGGTGCTGTAGTTGGTCTGATCTTCGGTGTTGGTATTGCCTTCTTCCTCGAATACATGGATACCTCGGTTAAGAGCATGGAAGATGTTGAGCGTTATCTCCAAGTCCCGGTTCTTGCTGTTATTCCGAAAGATGTGGGTGTATTGCATAAGCAAAGTGGTATGAGCCCTGATGCTGAAGCTTATCGAATCCTACGAACCAACATCGAATTCAATCGTAAAAATCCCGAAGATAATTCGATCACGGTGGTTTCCGGTGGGGCAGGTGAAGGTAAATCAACTACTTTGGTTAACCTTGCCTATATTTGCGCTCAAGGAGGTTACACCACATTGATGATTGACGGTGACCTTCGTCGTCCACGACTTCATACCTTCTTTGATATCAATAACTCCGTAGGTTTGACCAATTTCCTGACTACGGAATTGGCACTTGAAGATGTGATTTTGCAGACCCCGGTCGACAATCTCTACTTCATGCCATCCGGAATCTTACCATCCGACGCGGCTGGTATTCTCAACTCACGCCGCATGTCTGAGCTGATTCAGGATGTGAAACAGCGGTTCGATCTGGTTTTGGTCGATAGCCCTCCTATTCTTGGCGTGAGTGATGCATCGGTTTTGGCAAGTGAAGTCGATCTCACTATGATCGTTGTTCAACATCGGAAACTGCCACGAAACATGCTGATGCGTGTTAAACAGGCTGTTGAAAACGTTGGTGGCAATGTGATAGGCGTTGTGTTGAACAATGTGGATGTTCGTAGCGATAGCCAATATCAGTATTATACCAGCTATTACACCTATTATGCACCTGCTGAAGCGCAGGTTGGACCGCCAACCGGTTCAGGCAAAGCATCTGATTCAAAGGCAAAAGTGAGCTCGAATACGAATACGGATTCGGAACTCTATTAAACAATAACCAATAAATTATGATGAATTCTAAAAAAATACTACTAATCATTGGATTAATTGTTTCGGCAATTCTTCCAGCCAGTGCTCAGATTCAATCTGGGAAAGCTATTCAGATAACGATCAAAGGCGTTCCAGTTGAAGAGTCTGCAAAAATTGATGGCATGTATCCGGTATCTCAAAGCGGATTTGTCACAATGCCGATGATTGGGGCAGTGCAGGCGGCCGGAAATAGTTCTGAGTCTCTCGCTCGTAAAATCGAAGCTGCGTATAAGTCTGGAAAGATTTACCGCAATCCTACCATTCAGGTGATTGATAGCAGTGCACAGGAAATCAACCAGGAAGTGGTTCATGTTGGCGGGCTTGTAGGCCGTCCGGGGCCGACTCCATTCACTCAAGGTTTAACGCTCTATCAGGCGATCCAAGCGGCAGGCGGTCCGACAACATTCGGTAGCATGTATCGCGTGAAAGTATTCCGTGACGGGAAACAACAGCAATACGATTTGACTCAGGCCAAATATATGGAAATCAAACTCCAGCCTGGCGACACGATTGAAGTTCCTCAGAAGAATCTTATCGGACGTTAATCGAATTAATTCCAAACTTTTACCCAACTTCTGCACTTGCGGGAGTTGGGTATTTTTATGAGGGTGTGGTCTGTGAAATGTGAAAAAGTCGAGAATTAGGCTCTCTCGATTGAATCGATTGATATGAGTAATGGCGGCACTTAGAGCGTTTGTCTTCGCTACAGACTGGCGGATGGAAATGGCGAATTTTGGTGACTGAAGCTTGTTGATTTCTGAACGAATTCTTCGAAACGAGGCTGATGACCTGGTTTTACCCGAAGCGGGTGCGTGTTTTTTTGAGTCGCCATTGCAAATAGCGGAGTAAAGCGCTAGGAATTGCTCGAAACTTAAAAGGTTTTCGGCATCGACAACGCTCTACGGAGTGGCAAGTTTTTGCAACATCTCCTAAATTATTCCGTTATCCTCTCATGATCAGGTCTCGAATTCGAAAAATGGTGCTCTGCGCATCCATCGCTGCAGCTTCATGTTCCGCTTGCGCTCAGCAGGCTGATTTCAACGAAGTCGGCAAGCAGATGGCGATTATGCTGCAGAACACGCACTTTGCTCGCCTCAATTTCGATTCGAAGCTGAGTGAAAAATTCCTCGAGGACTATTTGAAAGATCTTGATGGAGTGAAATTGTATTTCACGCAGGAGGACATCGATACCCTAAAAGCCAAATATGGCGATCGGCTTCATACGATGCTACTGGAAAAGGAGAGTATGCCAGTTGCCGTCGAGATTTACAAACTGTTCCAGACTCGAGTGAATGAACGGGTCGAATTCGTTGAGAAGCTATTGAAGGATGACAGTTTCGATTTCACCAAAGAGGAGTTTGTCCAACGCAGTCGAAAAGACGCGAGTTGGCCGAAAGATAAAGCAGAAGCAGAAGAGCTTTGGAGAAAGCAAATTAAAGAAGCGGTACTCAGCGAAACGCTCCGCCGCGAAATGCTGACGAAGCTGGCGAAGGAACAAGGGAAGCCGGATCCAGGTAAAGACGACCGCGATCCCAAAGAGAAAATCTCGCTTCGCTACAAGCGTTTCCAAAGCAGCGTCAACGATGTGGACGATGAGGATATGGCAAACTATTTCCTCAGTGCTGTCGCCCGCACTTACGATCCGCATACCGACTACATGAGCGATCGCGAAATGGAGCAGTTCAAGTCGGCCATGAAGAATGAGCTGATCGGTATTGGTGCTTTGTTAGGAGCAGAAGAGGATGGTGCGACCAAGATCATGGGAATCGTTGTCGGTGGTCCTGCGGATCGCGAAGGCTCCCTGAAATTGAATGATCGGGTGGTTGCGGTTGATAGCCTGAACACAGGAAAACCAGAGGACATGATTGATATCATGTTCATGAAAATCGACAAAGTGGTCGAATATATCCGGGGTAAAGAAGGCACCTCAGTTGCATTGAAAGTAGAACCTGCTGGAGGTGCTCCCGGCGAAACCAAAATCATCGTCATCAAGCGTGAGAAAGTCGAAATCAAAGACGAGCAGGCGAGTGGTGACGTCATCGAAATGAAAAATTCGAAGGGGCAGCCGCATCGTATCGGTGTGCTTACCTTGCCATCGTTTTATGCAGATTTTGATGAAGGCACCACCCGTTGCTCTGTCGATGTAGAGCGCATCTTGCGTCGCATGAAAGACGAGAAAATTGACGGCCTTGTGCTCGATTTGCGGGGTAATGGCGGTGGATCACTCGAAGAAGTCCGTCGTATGACCGGCTTTTTCATTCCACGCGGTGGCCCGGTTGTTCAGGTGAAGAATACTATGGGAGTCGTCCAAGTGAAAGAGGCAGACTATTCGGATCCGATCTACGATGGACCAATGGTGGTCATGACCGACAAGAGCAGTGCCTCTGCGAGCGAGATCCTTGCAGGTGCTCTTCAAGACTTTAACCGTGCGGTCATTGTTGGCGAGTCATCAACTTTCGGTAAAGGAACCGTGCAGCAGCCAATGGATATCAGCCGCATGTTGCCGCTATTCTCAGTGCGCAACAAAGCCGGTGCATTGAAAGTGACGATTCAGAAATTTTATCGCCCGTCTGGATCATCCACTCAATTGGATGGTGTTGCGTCCGATTTGGTGTTGCCAAGTTTGATGGATGCTTTGGATGTCGGTGAGGCCTATCTGGACAACGTGCTTCCACATGATCGAATCCGCCCAGCAAGTGATTTTAAGCCGCTTCCTGCGGAAGCTCTATTCGTTCCGAAATTGAAGGAACTGAGCCAAGCACGGGTTAAGGAAAACCAAGACTTCAGTTATGTAATCGAAGACGTCCTCAAAGCGAAGGAGCGAATCGAGGCAAACAAGGTTTCCTTGAATCTGGCAGATCGAGAAAAAGAGCTGACCGAATCTGAAACCCAGCAACGGACCCGGAACAGCGAACGCCGCAAGCGTTTCTCGGAAATTGCTGCGAATGACAAAAAGACTTTCCGTTTCTTCAAACTCTCTTTGGATGATGCTGAAAGTGGAGCTGCATTACCGGAGTATGATCCATCTGCAGCGCAAGTGGATTACATGCGCCGCTCTAAGGATGAAGCAGCAGAGCTCGACGACACTCCAGATTGGCCTTCTGGCTTGGATCCTGTGAAGCGGGAGTCTTTGAATATCCTTGAAGACTTGGTGGATTTGACTCAATCGGGGGATGTAGCTGGCGTCATCAAGAAATGAGCGACGGTCTACCTGCGCGATTGAATGAAGTGAAACAACGGATTTCGGCTGCTTGCCGCATCGCAGGCAGAGCCGCCGATTCCGTTCAGCTAGTCGCTGTCTCAAAAACGTTCCCGTCTGAATTGATTCGGGAAGCTTATGATGCAGGTCAGCTCACTTTCGGCGAAAGTCGACAGCAGGAAGCACAACCCAAGATCGATAGCCTGCCTGAAGAGATTGACTGGCATTTCATCGGGCGGGTTCAGCGAAATAAGGTTCGAAAGATACTTTCGTCTTTTTCAACCATTCATGCCATCGACTCATTGAAGTTGGCCGACTTCACCAGTTCGGTATCAAAGGATCTCGGAGTGGTGCCAAATGTCTTTCTGCAGGTGAATGTAGGCGGTGAAGAATCAAAAGGCGGCTTCGAACCCGATGAACTGGATCGTGAGGCAGAATCGGTTTTTGCCATTGAAGGGATTCAAATTTGCGGCTTGATGACAGTGCCACCCGCATCGGAGCAAAAGGAGCAAAGCCGGAAATGGTTTTCGCAATTGCGTGACATCAGAGATGGTTTGGAAGCCAAATTTGCCGTGACTTTGCCTTATTTGAGCATGGGCATGAGCAGTGATTATGAGGTCGCCATTGAAGAAGGGGCGACACATGTTCGAGTGGGTTCTGCGATATTTGGCGGTAGAAGCTACCATGTGGATGGAGAACTTGGAGCGAGGTAGTCAGCAACCTGATTTGATAAATGCAATTGGAACAAGCGGTCGTTATTGGTGAGGAATTCGCCCTTTCATTTTCCGATGCCACGGAAGTTTATCTCCCTTTGGCAATGCTTCGACGTGCTTGTCCGTGTGCAAAATGCCAGGGCGAGCCGGATGCTTTGGGGCGCGTGGTCAGGCCGCTTGTTGAGCATGGCCCTGGCGCTTTTGAGATGAGTCATTACCAAGTGATTGGGGGTTATGCCATCCAGCCTTTTTGGAAAGATGGGCATTCTTCCGGCATCTACAGTTATGAGTACCTTCTCCGACTTGCTGGGCTTGGTGACGAGTGATTGAATTCACCGTGATCTCCGCCAGTGACCATCTTGCGACGCTTGACTTCATCCTGCCAAAGGAGGCGCTCGCATTGGCGGATTCAGGGTTCAAGCAGGTATCGAATCTACTATTCCATATTCCCAAGAGGTACGAAGATCGTCGTAGTTTCGACGCCTTTCCAAATCAGGCTACTGCTAAGCCCGTTTGTTTGCGCGGGAAGGTGGTCGATTCCTCATTGAGACGATTCGGGGCAGGGAAGCGTTTCTATGAGGCCGTTGTCATGAATGATCTCGGCGGTGTATTCGGCTCTGGAAAGGTCACATGTCGTTGGTTTAACATGCCATTCATTCAGAAGCTCGTTGCTGTAGGTCACGACGTCATCTTGTATGGTAAGATCAAGGAAAGTGGTGGTCGCTTGATCGTGGAGCATCCTGAGTTTGAAATTATTCGAGAAGACGAGGATGAGGATTCCATTCACCTGGAGAGGATTGTGCCGATCTATCGCAATGTTTCAGGTATATCCCAGCGTCGGTTGAGAGAAGTGATCTATGGATGCATCCGCAGGGTGTCACTTGATGAGCTCGATCAAGGTGCGGAACTAGGCGTCGGCTTGCAGCGTTCCCGTGCGGTGCAGCGTGTCCATTTTCCTGAAAATGAAGCACTAGCAACTGAAGCCAGGCGGCGACTGGCGCTGGAAGAGTTTGTCGAGTTGCAGCTGAAAGTTTTGTGGAGAAAGCGGCATCACTCCCAGGTGCAAGGTCGTGTGATGGGACGCAAGACGACTTTGCTAAAGCAATTTCACGCGAATCTTCCGTTTGATCTAACAGCTGCGCAGAAGAGATCGATTAAGGAAATTGCAGCGGACATGCGGGAGCCTCGGCCAATGAATCGCCTGCTCCAAGGAGATGTCGGCGCTGGCAAGACTTTCGTAGCGATGGCTGCGATGCTGTTGGCCATTGAATCCGGCTGCCAGGCAGCGTTGATGGCCCCAACTCAGATTCTCGCAGAGCAGCATTATCTGACGTTCAAGAAATGGCTTGAACCGCTGGGCGTGAGAATATCTCTGAACACCAGCAGCCGATCCGAGCAAACCTTCATGCCACTCGAAGGAAAGGCACAGATTCTCATTGGCACCCACGCTTTATTTTTTGGGGATGCGGGCATGGATGATCTCGGGTTTGTGGTCATTGATGAGCAACATAAATTTGGCGTTGCACAGCGCAGTGCACTCATCAACCGAGGAGTAGCTCCGGATGTGCTGGTGATGTCAGCTACTCCGATCCCACGGACTCTGACTATGACCGTTTATGGTGATCTGGATGTTTCGTTGTTAGATGAAAAGCCAGCTGGCAGGGGGAAGGTGATCACTGCGATGCGTGTGAAGCCGAAGCAGACAGATGTGACTCAATTCTTGAAAGATCAACTCCATGCAGGTCGGCAGGCTTATCTGGTCTATCCATTGGTCGAAGAAAGTGAATCACTGAAAGTCGAGTCCGCGGTCGAGGCATTGGGCAAATGGACGAAGCGGCTCTCTGGATTTGAAGTTGGATTGATACACGGAAAACTTTCACCTGAAGAGAAGGAATCGACCATGACCCGCTTTCGGGATGGGTTGATCCATGTATTGGTGTCTACCACGGTCATCGAAGTGGGAGTGGATGTTCCAAATGCGACAGTGATGATGATTCACCATGCGGATCGGTTCGGGCTTGCGCAAATCCACCAATTAAGGGGGCGAATTGGCCGAGGTGGCCACAAAGGTTACTGCATTCTGCTCACGGATGGAAAGAATCCCGAAGGCTTGGAGAAACTCAAAATCCTGGAGTCAACCGCTGATGGATTTGCGATCGCGGAAGCGGATTTGAAATTGCGTGGACCAGGCGATGTTTTAGGCACGGAGCAAAGTGGCCTCAGTGATTTGCGATTTGCGGACTTTTTAGGAGATACACACCTCTTGTTAGAAGCGAGATCGATTGCCGCTCGAATGCTGGATGAAGATCCAACACTCGAAGGGCGGCATCGCGATCTGCAGAAACTCGTGATCGACGGAGGTGAACCTGGCTCCGTGGCGATTTGATGTCGGTCGTGTCTTGGATACGACCTGGAGCTTTATGGTCTTCTACTCAAGTTGCCGGGCCAATCGCGGTAGAGGAAAGGTGGGATTCGTCATGTTCCAGTGGGATTGGACCGCCTCAAGTCGATCGGCGTGATCGCTGGGAGATAAGCCGACATCAGAATATTCGCGATTCCGCCAATACGGGTAGTGACAATAAATGGATGTACGCAAACCAGGTGTTTGGAAAAATCGACTTAAATCCGATAGCAGGTTGATTGAGATAAATTGATCGTCCGCATCATTCCAAGACACACTCGGGTCATTCGAAATTAGCCCTTTGAAGCCGTTTCCAAAGTAAGAGGAATCGACCTCTATGAACCCCTGGATGTGCTGATTGAATTCATGCAATTGTTCAGCGGGAACCCAGAGTTCTTCATGTTCCCGCCCGCCAACAATCTGCCGCTCGAATCGGGATGCATATTCGTCATCTACGGTAAATGTAGTAACATAGCCTGCATTCGAACCGGATTTGGTATTCCAACCCTCCGCGATTTGTCGCGCATAGCCAAAGTTCGTGACTGGGTAAAAAATCGGCTGCTCTGGCAAACGGGGAGGGAACTCGCGCATTCCACTTTCGAAGATAAGTGCGAGTTCCTCTATGCCGACTGGGCGGTATAAAATCATGAATTCAGTTCAATTAGGTAGATCCAACCCATTTTATTTCTCGATGATTTGATAGACCGGCCCGGTGTGATCGATTAGATAAAGTTCGCCGTCATTGTCTTCGGCGAACGATGAGATCAGGTTGATCCGGCCGTCCTTGGGTTGCAGGCTTGCAGTGTGATCTTTGACGTCACTTGCTTTGCCGCCTTTCAACTCAAAAGACCAGATGCGAGGATTCTGGTAATCGGCAAAAATGTAGCGTCCCTTCAGTTCAGGAATTTTGGAACCGCGATACACATAGCCCCCAGTCACTGAGTATCCTTCATTCTCACCACCGCCGTGTTTGTAAACATACACAGGTTCAATGGCACCTTTTGGAGCATCGCCGCCGACATCTTCGTAGGGGTTTTTGGTGTCGGCTTCACGTAAGCGCCAACCGAAGTTCGCGCCTTTGCCGGTTTCTGCTGAAACAACATCAATTTCTTCCCAGATGTTTTGGCCAACATCGCCAATCCACAGATCGCCCGTTTCACGGTCGAAGGAGTTTCTCCATGGATTGCGCAGGCCGTAGGCCCAGATTTCCTTGCGGGCGTCTGCCTGATCCACGAACGGATTATCTTTTGGAATTTCGTAACCCTTTTCAGGCGAAACATCGATCCGAAGCATTTTGCCGAGCAGAGATTTCAGGTCCTGGGCATGATTGTTCGGGTCGTCGTGGGAGCCGCCATCGCCATTGGCAATGTAGAGGTATCCATCTGGACCGAACGAAATCCATCCGCCGTTGTGATTCGAGAAATCCTGCTTGTAGCGCAAGATCACTTCACCCGATTCCGGATCGGTCGTGGTTTTGTCCTTGGAGACGAATCGGACAATGCGAGTGTGCTGGTTTTTATCGGTAAAATTGACGTAAAACCGGCCGTTGTTGGTGAAATCTTTGTCGAAGGCCAGGCTAAGCAAGCCTTCTTCGTTCCCTTTGCGGCTCACCTGATCCTTGATATCCAGGAACGGTTCCGCAGCTTTTTCACCGGTTTTCGTATCGACGATCCAAACAGTGCCAGCTTGTTCCATGATCCACAATTTGCCTTTGACTCCCGTGGGAACTCCCGCCCAAACCGGACGTTCAAATCCTGTGGTGACCTGTCGAGTAGCAATTTCAGCGTTGCAATATGTTGCAGCTAGGAAAAGTGCAGCGGCGGTGATGGTGGAGCGGTGGAGCATAGAATCGCAAGCTAGCAGGCTTTCTCCTGCATACAACCTTGATTCGCAGCGGAATGATCGTTCGTTTGGCCTTGCCAAGTTGGATTTTGGACCTAGTCTCGTCGTCCGTTTTTCTTTTTCTGGCTGGCGGTTGGAGCCCCGGTGCCTGCCAGAAGTAATTTTCGGGGCAATGTCAGAGGAAAACGAACCATACAACCAAACCACAAACCAATACCAACATGGCCTACGCCGTACTGGAAACTGTTAACCAAGAGCTGAGCGAGCTGATCGACTCAAAATTCCGCGAATTCCGCGAAGGGTCGATCGTCAAGGGCACGATTCTTGAAATCCGCCCACAAGTCGTTCTCGTCGACATCGGCTACAAGTCTGAAGGCGCCATCGCGATCGGCGAATTCGAAGACGAAGAAATCGAAGTCGGTGACGAGATCGAAGTTCTTCTCGAGAAGCTCGAAAACGACGAAGGCATGGTCGTCCTTTCCAAGGAAAAGGCCGCTCACAAGCAAAACTGGGAGAAAATCGTCAAGGTTTACCAAGATGGCGGCCTGGTCCGCGGCAAGGTCAAGTCCGTTGTCAAAGGTGGCCTCACCGTCAACGTCGGCGTCGAAGCCTTCCTTCCTGGTTCCCAAGTGGACATCATTCCACCAAAAGATCTCAACGAATACGTCGGCAACGTCTACGAATTCAAAATCGTTAAGGTCAACGACGAGCGGAAGAACATCGTTCTCTCCCGCCGCGAAGTTATCGAAGCCGAGCGCTCCGAACTCCGCCAGCAATTCCTTCAAACCGTCAAGGTTGGCGACAAAGTCGTCGGCGCGATCAAGAACATCACCGACTTCGGTGCGTTCGTCGATCTCCAAGGCATGGACGGCCTGCTCCACATCACCGACATGTCGTGGGGCCGCATCAACCATCCTTCCGAATTGCTCCACATCGGTCAATCCGTCGAGGTTATCATCCTCGATGTCGACCGTGAGAAAGAGCGCGTTTCGCTCGGCCTCAAGCAAATGTCCGACAACCCTTGGGAAGACATCGAGCGCAAGTACCCAATCGGCCAAAACGTCAAAGGCAAGGTCACCAAGCTTCTTCCATACGGTGCGTTCGTCGAAATCGAGCGCGGTGTCGAAGGTTTGGTTCACGTTTCCGAACTCAGCTGGGTCAAGCGCATCACCCGTCCTTCCGACGTTCTCGAAATCGGTCAGGAAATCGAAGCCGTCGTTCTCGGCATCAGCATCGAAGAGCAGAAGATCTCGCTCGGCGTGCGCCAGCTCGACTCGAACCCATGGGACGAAATCGAACTCCGCTACCCAGTTGGTGCTACCATCAAGGGCCCAGTTCGCAACCTCACCGCTTACGGTGCGTTCGTGGAACTGGAAGAAGGCATCGACGGTATGATCCACGTTTCGGACATGTCCTGGACCCGCAAGATCAACCACCCATCCGAAGTCCTCAAGAAGAGCGACGAAGTGGAAGCAGTGGTGCTTGCGATCGACAAGGCAAACCAACGCGTTTCCCTCGGTATCAAGCAAACCGAAGACGATCCATGGAGCCTCATCGACAGCCGCTTCAAGGTTGGCGATCTGGTCAAGGGCACTGTTGCGAAGATCGCATCCTTCGGCGCATTCGTCAGCTTGGACGGTGACATCGACGGCCTCATCCACATCTCGCAACTCAGCGAAGACCACGTGGAGAAGGTCAAAGACATCATCAAAGTCGGCGACGAAATCGAAGCCCGCGTCATCAAGGTCGACAAAGTCGAGCGCCGCATCGGTCTCTCGATCAAGGCCGTCAACTACTCCGAAGAGCAACTCAAGAAAGAAAGCGCAAGCTTCGAGAGCCTCCGCCCATCCTCCGAGATGGTTGGACTCGAGCAAGCCTTCAACCTTGCTGCTGCCGCTTCCGAAGAGTGGAGCCCAGGTCAAGAAGACTAATTCTAACACCAATCCACGATTCGATCGTGGATTGCCTATCAAAAACCGGGTGGAGGAAATCTCCCCCCGGTTTTTTTCATTTGGGTGATGGAGAGCTGGATAGGGGCAGGAAGCGAGCTTGTCTTTTCCGTCACCAAAGCTCTCTCGGACAAGGGAGTAGTTCGCTCATTGTTGAAAGACACACATGCAAACGATCTCGACGCACCTTGCTTCCACCATAGCGGCCTTGGCCCTTTTTACCGCCAGTGAATCCCTGGCCACCGTTACTTTCTATTCTGACTATGCCACTTGGGAAAGTGCCAATCCTGCTGCCACTGAAAGCTTCGGCTTCGTAACCAGTTCAGATCCGGACCAACAAATTCCTCATGGCGAGACCACAAAGGTCACTGGCTTGGTCAATGTTTACTACGATACGGTAGGTGAGGTGGATCGTGTGAATGATCACATTGAGTTCGACAATGCACAGTTGAATTTTACCACGGATGTCAGCGGTGCGAATCAAACCACAGGGGTCATCTTTAGCTTTGACACTCCAGTGACTGGCTTTGGCTTCGATATCAAAGGGCTCAGCACGGCAGGAACATCCAGCTGGGTCTTCTTAGTCGATGGAACTTTGTTCAACGTTTATGACGTGATTCAGAGTTCATCTGGATTTGCGGGATTTACTTCAACCACCCCGATTTCAAGCATCGCGATGGTGAATCCTACAACTGGGGTAGAACTTTCCACTTCTCTCCCACTGACTTCTGGCGGGGATCAGGTGCAATTCACGCAATTCTACACACAAGCGATACCCGAAGCATCGTCCTTCCTTCTGTGCGGGATTGCCGGAGTGGGCTTGGTATTGCGTCGTCGTCGGCTCTCCTGAATTCATATTCCGAGTACATGAAAAAGCCGGACGGTTTCCCGTCCGGCCGAGTTAAATTGCATTACTTAGCCATTCGGGACATCAAGAGCTGCATACTCTCCGTCCTTTCGGCGATAGACGATGGTAAACACATCCCGACGAGCACTCTTGTAGAGCACAAAAGGGCGATCGGAGAGCTCCAGCTGCATGATCGCATCTTCCTTGAACATTGTTTTCACGGAATAGTTTTCCGGATGGACAATGAACGGCTCCGGATCTTGTTCAGATTCGGTTGGGTGATCCAGGGCATCTTCGTTGAAGTAGCGCTCCTCGATGTAGCGGATTGATTCGTTCCGGTGAGGGCGATTTTTCTTCAGCAAGCGGGTCTTGTGCTTGCGCATGCGACGGGCGATTTTTTCGATGGTTTCATCAATCGCCGCGTACATGTCTTTCCCTTCGGTATCAGCCTCAATGGTGATATGATTCGCGCAGAAGAGGATGATTTCTGCAATCTGCCGGTTTTTCTGTACATCTAGAATTGCCTTAGCTTCAATGATTCGCGGGTAATCAAGGTGGAGGCCTTCAATTTTCTTAAAGACGTGCTCACGCAGGGCATCCGTCACTTGCTCATGGCGTACCGTGATGGTGATCGGCAGATTTACATTGGCAGTTTGCATGGTTCTAATGGTTTTGTTTTTGATAAATGGACGGCGGTTTTATCCGCCCTATCCATTTGTCACCATGAACCAGATCTGAAAAGAAAGCCATTCAGATCTTTCGAAAACATGTCACTTCTTGCGAAAATCGAAGCGTAAATGTCTGGGAGGCGCTAACAGGCGAGCAACTCAGCGTGGAGAATTGCTCAAATACTTCCACATTTCATCGCTGTTCAGCTCCGGTGCTGTTTCGGTATCTTCCTTACTCTTGTCCGCAGGTGCCTGGCTGTTGTTGTGAAGATTTGCCGTGCTTGGATCGGCATTCAGATAGATGGACTCGAAATTATCATTCGGGTCAGAGGCAATGCCTGATGCTTTCAGGCTGATCCAGCGAAATCCATCCCGGACTGGACTGAAAATGGCATCCAATCGTGCGTCACCAGAATTGGTGATCAGGGTGGGTGAAACCCCAAGATCGAGATTTCCTGACAACACTTCGTCTTGGTTTGCGCTCAGGTTACCGACGATCGCGATTTTTCCACGGTGCTCTAACTCCAAGTTCGTAAGCATCACGTTTTTGCCTTTACGTTCCAGCTGTCCAATCGCTTTGGATTCAAAAATCGGATGCAAAAACCACTGATCATCAAATCGTCGTGATAACTGATAAAGAAACGGGAAGCGTTCGATTCCTAGGGTGGAGCTGAGGGAGCTTGCAAATGATACTTTCAGGTCGGCATCTGGATTGGCCCCTAATCCAAAGGTAAGCGTGTTGCTGCCTTCCACTTCTCTGGTATCGACTTTTCCTGGTAACAGGAAGCTCATGGATCCCATTAACTCACTGATTTTGAATTCACTAAGGGTGATATCCAATGTATTTCGAGTGTCGGGGGAGTAAGGCGAGATTTTACCCGATAGTGCGAGGGTGCCTCTGTCATTAGGACTGGTGGCCAAGCGCAAAAAGCCGATATTGATATCATTTCCCTGAAAAGTGATCGAAGCCCGATCAAGATTTAGAGTCGGCCAATTCGCGATACTGAGAGAGCCCTTATTGAGGCGTAATTCAGGATTTCCAGCGTCCAAGTTTTGGTAAAATGAGCCTTCGGTATCGTTGAGCTGCAACATTCTGGAGTCACCTTGATTCAAGGTGATGTTTAGCTGGTTGGCACTCAAACGATTGAAGTGCATTGCTGAGAAATCAGCAGCATTTTCTGATGTGCTCAGGCCAGCCGGAGGCAACTTCATCACGAGAGTGGCTTGGACGGCTTCAGCTTCATTTCCGCTCCAAGATTTCCCAAAATAACTAGATGGGCTGAGATCTGCTTTGACGCGGGTAAGGGCTAGATCTTGTAAAAGCTGGTTTTCAGGCCATTGCAAATTGATACGGGTGGAATTGACTCCTAACGGCGTTACCCTGAATTGTGCGACATCTGCCGATGCACCTGTCCCTTGCGAGATTTTCGTAAGTAAGCGGGTACGGAATGGAGCACTGTTCGAATAAACAAACAGGCCAGCGGCGCCGAGTCCCAAAATCATCATCAAGATCAACAAGATCGTGACTTGGATGATGCGGATTTTACGGGTTTTGGCAGCTTTAGCTTTAATGGGCTGTTCCGTACGGCGTTTGCGCTTGCGAACTTTCAGTGCCTGTGTGCCATCGGCACGCGTAACAAGCTCACCCTCAGTTTCGTTCGATGTGGAGGATTTGCCCAAACGCTCCATCATTTCATCGAGAGAGTACTTCTCGGGTTCGCTATGCGAGTCTGCCATGTCGTTGGGATATAGAATTTAGTCCCGCTGTGCTATCAGTGATTTGACGAATGTCAAATTCAGCGATTGTTAAATGGATGACCAGTGGCATCCGTAAGCTCTACATTCACGAGAACCATGATGGCTGTAGAAACTGATTGCTTGGAGTTGGACTGGAACAAGCGACCAAGCAACGGAATATCTCCCAAGATAGGAGTGTGATCATTCACGTTCTGGATGTCTTCCTTCAACATGCCGCCTAGGACAATCGTATGTCCGTCAGCAACGGTCACGCTGTCGCTGAGCCTGATATGGGAGAAAACAGGCATCAGGATGTTGTTTTGTGTCAATGGAATCGTTGCCGAAGCAAGAGGATTGATCGAAGAAATGGGGTTAGGAGTGTTGATTGGGCTCCCGTAGTTTACAAATCCTTCGAACTCACTGACATCGGGATTCAGAGTTACGCTGATGTTACGTTTGTGAGCATCCACCGTAGGGAGTACCTCCAAGGTGACGCCGACATTTTTTCTTTCGAAAGAAGTCGGGTGAGCCGGCGTGACAGGAATGAACGAAGGCGTATCGGTGCCGGTCAGAACTCCACCATCATAAACATCATTGGATTCAATGGTATTAGGAAGTTCTGGGGGTTCGTATTCGGTAGGGTAAGGGAATTCACGGATGACCTCGATTTTAGCGGCCTGATCACTGCGGGTGATGGTCGATGGCTTCGTCATCACATCGACATTTTTCTTCTGTGCTAGACCGCGCATCAGCATGTTGACTTGCGCTGTATCAATCGTGCCGAAAACGGACAAAACTCCAGGAGCTCTTGCTGTCCCAGCGCCTACCGCTGTCCGGTCATTTCCAGCAGCGATCAACGAAGACATGGCATCACCGCTAACGGCAGAGTCACCACTGCGGTTCCCCGCAGTGACAGGATTTCCCGATGGCGCGCCATAATTGTTAAGCATGTCGCTCAAGCTATAGCCATTGCCTTGGGTGCCCCCTGAGAGGTTAAGCTGGTTATTCTCCATTACAGCGCTACCGAAACCGAAGTTATCGAGAGTCCAGTCAAAGCCGAGTTCGTCCAGGTTGGTTTGTTCTGTTTTGATGATGGTCACGCTGACTTTGACCAAGACCGGCTGAGTTTGCGCAGCTGAGGCAACAATTTGATCAATAATGTTCAGGTTTGCCAACGAGTTGACAACGCGCAGTGTCCCGTTGGAAGGATTGAGAGATGCGGAAGCTCCCTCAGGGAAACCGATGCCGGATAATTTGAAGACTTCTTCGACGGTCATTCGCTTCGGAAGCATGCCTGTCGATGGAGCTGTGGAAAATGGATCAGTGGCTTCAGTGGCGGCCGGGCTGCTAACGTTAGCGCTGATATTTGAGAGGAAATCTGCGGGAACCTTGTAGGTTCGGGTGATCAGACGTGAGGTGAAGGTCCCTGGTGAGTTGATCACGACCCCGAAATCATCGGTCGAATAAATCGTTCCCGAGCTCTGGGTTACATAGTCCAGGATGGTGCTCAGCGGGGTATTCTTGAGATGAAGATTGATCCGCTTGGCATTGATAGCCTGCACTTCGGGTGAGGAGGAATCGCCCAAATTGAGGTTGAAATTGACTCCTTTGCGGGCCGGATCGAGCTCCGTTGTGTCGAGTTCAGTGGCGCGAGCTCGGAGGTATTCAATCGTTTCATCGAGAGATGCCTGATCGAGATCTACTGAAGGGAAAATAATCCGTTCGATCTTGTTCTGAACGGGAATGAAAGCGTTGGAGGTCGTTGCTTCTTCTCCGGCGAGCAGATTTGGATCAATCGGAAGAGGATTGAGATTCAACTCCCAAGCCTTGTCTGTTTCTCCAAGCAATTCAGCACGAGTGTGATCGTAAGCCGATTGCTGGTAATTTGTTTTTGCGGCGGCAACTTTTTCCATGCCGCGGCGTGCGGCGCTATTGGTCGGATCGACCCGCAGCACATCTTCGTAAGTTTTTTTAGACTTATCGAAATCTCCGAGTTCGTAGAATCCGTCGGCTTTGTAGAGTAATTTGCGAACCTGGTCGACCGCTTCTGCGTGTTCCTTGGTAAGGGCAGGGTTGGTGCGAATCGGGTCGTTGAGTTCGGCTTGAACCTTTAATGCAGCAGGATCATTCGGAGCCACAGCCGGGATCAGAACTTTTTCGATCGCCGCCTTTGCTCCCTTGATATCGCCTTCGCGGGACAGTTTTTTGGCTAGTTCGACTGAAGACTGCACATAGCGCTCGGTAAGGAAGGCGCGAAACTCGCTGGTCGCTGGTGCTTGTGGAGTCAAATCCCGGGCGCCTGCATAAGTCTCAACTGCGGTGGAGAAATCACCGGAATTGTAGGCTTCATCTCCTTTGTGAAGAAGCACGCGTGCTTCTTCAATGGATTCGTAGCGCTTTGAAAGTTCGAGGTTTGCAGTGCCGGCACCATCGGTCGTTGGCTCTGCGTGTGCAGGCACGATCATGCAAATGGTAGCGGCCATGAGGGCGGCGCGGCCACGGGTCGGTTTGAGGCGTTTCAGATTCTCCATGCGCAGGTTTTACGAAGCTATAGAGAGCCGAAAGCCACAGGGTAAGCGCAAAATCCGGGAAATCTCACCTTTTTTTACCAGCCGGGGAATTTCAGCTGAATCGCCACCGGTGTGGGTTTGCGCCGGGGTCGTCCGGTGCGGATGAGCGAGAGTTGTTGGCAGGACTGGAGCAGGTTTTTGACGAACAAGGAGATACTGTTCATAAACCATGTGGTATTATGAACACGCATCAGGTGTCAAGTCTGGCATTTTCGATGTCCTTAGCAATTTGAAATCGAAGGGATTCCACGGAATCAAATTTCATCTCAGGACGGATGAACTCGGTAAACTGCACCTCCAATTCGGCGCCGTAGAGGTTGCCTGAAAAGTCGAAAAGATGGACTTCCAGCAAGCGATGGGTGCCATCCACCGTGGGTCGATAGCCGAGATTGGCAATGCCGCGAACCGTCGATGAGTCGGGCAGGGTGACCCGCACGCTCCAAACGCCGTCGGGTGGTGTTTGCAATTCTCCGGTCGCAAGGTTTGCAGTCGGAAATCCCAGTTGCCGACCGAGTTTCCGGCCTTCGATGACTTTTCCGATCACTGAGTGCGGGCGTCCCAGCATGCGCGCGGCGTCCGCAAGGTTTCCATCGCGTATGGCTTGGCGGATTCGGGTGCTGCTGACTCGGTCCCCATCCGTCATCACCGGGGGGACCGCTTCCAGTTGAAAACCATGGACCTTGGCCGCGCCCGCGAGCACGGAAACATCACCCAGGCGTCCTTTGCCAAAGCGCCAATCTTCGCCGACAGCAATGGTGTGAATGGGAGCACGGGTTAGTTCTTCCAGAAACTCCGCGGCTCCCATTTTGGCGAATTGCGCATCAAAATGCAGTGGAATGAAGAGTTGTGCGCCGAGTCCCGCGACGATGTCTGCTTTGTGGTCGAGTGTGGCGAGCAAAGCCGATGGTGCTTTGGCGGGCGCAATGACCCGGATCGGATGGGGATCGAAAGTCAGCACGCCAGCTAGCCCGCCGATCCGTTTTGCGGCATCGACGGCACGTTGAATCACTGCCTGGTGTCCGATGTGGACGCCATCGAAGACTCCGAGCGCCAAATGCAGCGGGGTATTCAGCCCGGGAAGCTCGTGAAGATGGTGGCAGGTGATCATGGCGGGAATGCTCAAGCGCCGCGCATCAGGGAGATTTCAGCAAGTGTAATCAGAGAATTGATGAGATCTTCTCGTGGCGCATTTTTCAAGGCATCGACGGTGACCGCGCGATCCAGAGTAAATTTGCCGGATCTGGTCCGGCGCAGCGCGCTGAGGTGAGCGCCGCAACCGAGTTTTGCACCGATGTCGTGCGCGTAGGTGCGAACGTAAAAACCCTTGGAGCAATCGACCGTGAAATCAATTTCCGGCAAGGCAATGCGGGAAATGTCGTATGAGTTGACATGCACCGGTCTGGGTTGGCGTTCCACGACCTCACCCTTGCGGGCGAGTTTGTAGAGAGGAACTCCGTCTTTTTTGATCGCAGAAACCATGGGCGGAATTTGCTCGAACGGTCCCGTAAATGCATCAAAAGCGGCGCGTATTTCGGATTCTGAAAAATCGGGCACCGGGAATTCTTCCAACACCTCACCTTGGCGATCTTGGGTGGAGGTCGTCGATCCAAGAGTCATCGTGCCGGAGTATTGCTTGTCTTCGCTCATGAGCAGATCCTGGATTTTGGTAGCTCTGCCGATGACCAGCATGAGCAGGCCGGTGGCCATCGGATCAAGAGTGCCGCAATGGCCGATCTTTTTGGTATTCAGGGCGCGCCGGGCGATGGCGACGACGTCGTGGGACGTCATGTCCGGTGCTTTATCGATGAGGAGTACTCCAGTAGGGCCGTTCTCAGCCATTGAATGGTTTCGCATATTGAATCTGACAGAAAAAAGAGTGTCGAAGAGGAAGCTGCATTTAGCGCAATCCTGCAGTGTGGGCAGCGCGGTCGATGGCGGATAGCAATCGAGATTTTGCGGATTCGATCGGGCCAGCCATCCGAATACCGGCCGCCAGGGCATGGCCACCGCCGCCAAATTCGGTGGCGATGTTGCAGACATTGAGGCGCGGATCTTTCGATCGCATGGAAATCCGGATTTTGCCGTCGGGCAGTTCTTCGAAAAACACCGCCAAAAGCACTCCTTGGATGCCGCGGATGATGTCGATCAGTCCCTCACTGTCTTCCGGCTGCAGCTGCAGTTTTTGCCGCGTTTGATCGAGTAATTCCCAATGCGCAACGATGCCGTCTTTGGAGATTTCCAGTGTATTCAGCAGGGCGCGCATCAGCTCGACCCGGCGAAATGGGTGATTGTCGTAAATCAAGGAATTGATCGTTCCGACATCCAGGCCCTGGCGGATCAAATCAGCGGCCATTTCATAAGTCTCAGCTTGGGTCGAGGGGTATTGAAATGAGCCGGTATCCGTTGAGACAGCGGTGTAGATCGAATCGCGAGATTCGGCAGGCAAGGGGAGTCCCAGTGACTGAATGAGTTTGTAAAGAATCTGGCCGGTTGCCGGAGCGGTGGAGTCGATCAGATTGATGTCGCCGTAGCTTGGATTGGAAATGTGGTGATCAATGTTGATCCACAGCTTTGCACGTGAAGCTGCCGCAAGCGCGTTTTCTCCAAGGCGGGGTTTCGTGGCGGTATCCAGTGCGATGGCGACTTCAACTTCGATGGGTTCGGCCGGAGGTGTTTCGATTTTCTCTGAACCGGGTAGAAAAGAAAGATTATCCGGCAATCCATCCTCGTTGATCAATCGAACCGATTTTCCTGCAGCCATCAGGGCAAATCCCAAGGCAATCTGTGAGCCAATGGCATCACCATCAGGCCGGACGTGGCTGATGAGGACAAATGAGGAATGGTTTTCAATCGCGGCGGCTATTTCCGCGATCGGTTCAGCTGATGTTGGGGAAAGTTCGCTCATGGGGTCGGACCGCGATGCGGGGGGCGGATTCTTTCCGTGGCGATCACGGGCGCAAGAACAAACCCACCGATGGAAATCATGAGCCAGCTTCGTGCGAATCGCACGCCAAATCGCCGGTAATGCATGGTTAAAAGAGGGTTGAATGGTGTGTAACTCACGTAAAATCAGTATGGCACGCCTTCTGCGATGGGATGGTTTAACCCGAATGAACCGGGAAGCCTTACCATCATGAAAACAAAACCATTTGCCACCCTGATCGGAATTTCCGCCCTCGCTCTCGCTTTCACCTCTTGCGATTCCAAGCAGGAACAAGCGCGTGAAGAGGCGGTAGAATCCAAAGCGGATGCCATGGAAGCCAAGGCTGACATGATCCGCGACCAAGCTGATAAAACTGCAGATGCAGCTGAAGACAAAGCCGATAAGCTCCGTGACATGGGCGGAAAAGCCGCTGAACAAGCGGCAGATCGGACGGATCAAACTGCCGATGAAATCCGTAAGGCCGGAGAGAAAAAAGCCGATCAGATCGAAGATCAGGCGGATAAATTGCGAGATCAGGAAGATGAAATGGACGACGGCGAATAAGCCTGATTCTGGACGAATTCATCAAAAAAACCTTCCCGATTTTTACGGGAAGGTTTTTTTATCTGACTGCCACTAGGTGAGTTAAGTGGGTTCGCATTTGTGGATTGCTAAACCCTGGAGGTAGCCGTATGGTGGCCAACCGAATCGGCATCCGCCGCTTTCGAAACTAGAGAAACAACTCAAAAACCGCCGTGGGATTTGTGGATGCCATCAAACGTTGGCGGTTGGCCCGACAGGGTCTATCGTCAGGAAAAAAACGCAGGGTTCATTGTGAAAATCCTGTTGTTCAAGAGCTGGAAGACAGTTTTCTCGTCAGACTTTCGCTCTATGCTTCGTTTATAGTCGCGATTGGAATTCAGATTTCGATCTCATCGGTTGAATCCGGGCAAGAGAACCCGTTTAGTCGTGCCATTTCAGGCATGATTCTCGCGGTGACGGCGATGGCGATGTTCCACATCAACAATCAAACCTCCTGCCGACGAAATAGTCGCGCGGTTTTGGTTTTCGGAGGCTGGGTGGTTCATTTGATGATCGTTCAGCTTCTGATGAGTCTTGGCGACGCTGGGACGATCTCGGAAGCTTTCCGCTTTTTGTTCATCCCCTTTGCGCTTGCTCCGATTCTTCACGCAGTGCTCCTAGGCCGCACCGTCGGAGCGTTTTCCGCGATTTATGTCAGCATGCTTGGCTGTTTCTTAGTGCCCAGACCGGATGACCGGCTGGGTTTTTTGATTTTGAGCCTAGTGAGTGGGATGACCGGCGTTTTGTTGTCGAATCAAGTCCGCAAGCGCGTCCAACTGCTGCGTGCCGGACTTTATGTGGGAGCCGTGAGCTTGCTGGTGGCGACGGCGTTGGGGAGACTCGATATCGCCTCCTGTTTCGGCCCTGGTGCGGTGGATCACTTGCAACTGCTCGGAAAAGGCGGTGCGGCCGCCATGGGAACGGGAATTTTTACGGCTCTTTTGATTTCCGGATTGTTGCCGGTATTTGAGGGGGCTTTCCATATCACCACGGATATCAGTTGGTTGGAACTGAGTGATTTGAATCACAAGCTTCTACGCAGGATGCAGTTGGAAGCGCCCGGGACTTTTCATCACAGTTTGGTGGTGGCGTCTTTGGCAGAAGCGGCAGCTGAAAAAATCGGTGCCAACGCCCCACTATGCCGGGTCTGCGCGTATTTCCACGACATTGGGAAATTGAAAAAACCGGCGTATTTCATCGAAAACCAGCAGGACGGCGGCGAAAATCCACATGATTCGCTCACGCCGACGATGAGCGCGCTGATTATCATCGCCCACGTTAAAGATGGCGTGGACTTTGCGGTGAAGCACAAGCTCAACCCGAGAATCATCGATGTGATCCAGGAACATCATGGAGATTCGATGGTTTATTATTTTTACCGCAAAGCGCAGGAGCAGAAAAAAGCGGAGCTGGAAAAAGTCGGCAAAGGACTGGAAAATCCAGAGGACTTGCCACAGGTGGAGGAGAAAAATTTCCGTTATCCCGGCCCGCGACCAAGCACTCGCGAGAGCGGCATCATCGCCCTGGCGGATACGATCGAAAGTGCTTCAAGAACGCTGCGCAAACCGAACCCGGCGAAAATCCGCGCATTGGTTGATGATTTGGTGCGTGCCAAAGTCAACGATGGTCAATTGGACGAATGTCCGTTAACGATTCGTGAGTTGGCGTTGCTCAAAGATAGTTTCTCCACCACGCTGCGAAGCATGTTGCACAGCCGGATCGATTATCCGAAAGACGAAGATAAATCGCCGACCGGCACCAAACGGCTCGAAGCTGCTGCTCAGCAAAGCCCTAACTCTGGAACTGCCGGCGGCAAACAGAGTGCAGCAGCCAAAATGGCTCCCAAACAACCTGCCACCACTGCCTGGAAAAGCGATTATCGCTCGGCAAGGGCGACAGAAGGCTATTGAGTTCAGGATTTTTCCCTCATGTCACTCGAAGTCATCATTGGCAATCATCAGCAAGCCGTCGTCATTCCGGAATACTGGCTTACCGCGCTGGAAGAAATCGGTCCCGTCGCAGCAGCGTCCGCGCTTGCACATGCAGTGACTGAAGATTGCCCCTTGCGCCATCTCGCCACAGTTGAAATCGCGATCGTGGATGATGTCACGAGTGATCAGGTCCATCGCGAGTTCATGGAGATTGAAGGTGCGACCGATGTGATTACCTTCCATCATGGTGAAATCGTGATCGGCGCGGAAGTGGCGCAGAGACAGGCGGCTGAGTATGCCGAGCCGTTGGCGCGGGAATTACTCCGCTACTTGGTGCATGGATTATTGCACCTGGCCGATCACGAGGATGCAGAGCCTGAGGAGCGTGAGCGGATGGAAGCAGCTCAGGAGAAGATTGTCTTGGAAATCTGGGACAGCGGCTTGGAACAGCGACTGGCAAGTTTCTGAGGCAACTTCGATTGCCACGGACTGGAAAAGCTGCTATTTCATCCGACATGGGCCGGAAAAAGGAACCCTCAATCCTCACTTGGCCCTCGATTTTCAAAAAGCGGCGGCGCAATCGGCCGGTAATTCGCCCGAATGCGCAAGATCATGCGCTGACAGCGTGGTGCGATGAAGCTGCCAAATCACTGGGACTAAGAGATCTTGGAGAACGGGTGGTGGTTGCTTGGAATGGTCGCATGCAAACCACCGCCGGCCGCGCGTGGTGGCCGGATCGTTACATTGAGCTGAATCCAAAGCTTAAAGACTGCCCGCCGGAAGAGCTTTGGCGAACTCTGAAGCATGAGCTGGCCCACTTGGTCGCTTATGAAAGAGCCGGCCGTCGGCGGATTGATCCGCATGGCGGAGAATGGCAGCAGGCGTGTGCCGATTTAGGCATCGCCGGGGAGCAGCCGTTCCACAACCTTCCCTTCAAACGGCGAAGAATGAAGCGCAATCACGCTTACATTTGCCCGAATTGCTTGGTGACTCTTCATCGTGTCCGGCCAATCCAGCGCGCCGTTGCATGCTATAGTTGCTGTAAGAAATATAATAAAGGCAACTATCATGAGCGATTTAGATTAATGGAGCGCAGGATGTAAACAGTGTTCCAAAATCTATTCAATAACTAACCTACGCGATTGCGTAATTTGTGGTGAGCTAAGTTGTGTTAGGTTTGCGGGGTTCTCCGCTGTTGCGGGGAATGTTCCCCCTTATCCCCCAATTCCCCCCATATGCAAGCATCCGCTTCTCGCGGTTTGGGCTTGGTTGCACTTATCGGGCTCATGCTCGGTGTTTCCATGAAAGCTCATGCCCAAAATCTCTCCTCGCTGAGTACTTACTCGGTAGTTGTTAGTGGTAATTTTTCGACGAATTCTGATGTTGAAGGCAGAACATTGGTCGGAGGCAATCTCACCGGAACCAATAGCGCGAATTTCGCGACTCAACTCGGTGGCACGGTTGATACTACCGATTTAACCCTCCGTGTTGGTGGGAATATTTCCAGCGGAAACCCGATTCAGTTGAATGCCGGAAGCTTGGAAATTGGCGGCTCGACCAATGGTCGTATCATCAACTACAATGGTGGAGGTTCCCAGATTTCGAATCCTTCCGCAAATTACAGCGCCATCATCGACGAACTAACTCTCGCAAGCGAGATTCTCAGCACCTATGGCGCAAACAGCAATGTCATCATTCCTGCCGAGCAGCCATCGGCTTTCAAGTTTGATGCTGTGCCCGACGAAAATGGGCTCGCAGTTTTCTATGTCGATGGAAGTGACCTTTTCAGCAATTCCTACGTTCAGCAGATTGAGCTGATCGCGAATGGAGCGACGGATATCATCATCAATGTCAGTGGTAGCACCATCAATTGGCAATATGGCAACTTGGTCGGGCTATTCACGGACGAATATTGGCAATCCAGAATCGTATGGAACTTCTACGAAGCCGAAACCATTGATTTTGGTTCGAAGAACATGATGGGCCAAGTGCTGGCTCCGAATGCAAGCGTGACGACAGCCAATCCGATTGATGGATCGATCTTTGCCGCTGAACTCACGGCCAATTCCGAGATCCATCTTCCGGGATACGCGGGAAGTATGATTCCTGAGCCAACGACAGCATTGCTTGGTTTGGTTGGTGGTTTGGTGCTCCTGGCACGCCGGAAGAGGGCTTGATCCTGTTGTCAATTCATGGCACTTCCAAGCCGGTCGCGAGATTCGCGTCCGGCTTTTTGCTCTTTGTGACACTAACGTCACCAATTTGGCGGATGACTTGGAAGCCACAGGGTGAAACTTTTGACCGATTGCACGGGTTTAAATATCTCTGAAACTATGAAACTCAAACTATTGTCTCTTGCAGCATTTGCTGCCTTTATTCCCGCTTCACAGGCGGCCATGGTCATCACTGAATGGATGTACAGCGGTGACGACGGTGAATATATTGAATTTACCAACACGGGTGACACCGCCATTGATTTGACGGGTTGGAGTTACGATGATGATAGCGAGACACCAGGCGGCTTTGATCTGTCTGCATTTGGCGTGGTGCAACCTGGTCAATCGGTGATCATCACGGAAGCAGACGCGGCGGACTTTATTGCCGCGTGGTCCCTGGATTCATCGGTTTTGGTGCTTGGCGGCTACACCAACAGCCTCGGGCGAAATGATGAAATCAATTTGTATGATGGAACCACCTTGGTCGATCAACTGACCTTCGGAGATGAAGATTTCGCAGGCTCGATCCGGACCCAAGGTGTCAGCGGTGTCACGGATCCTTCGAATTACGGCACCAATGATGTCGCTAGCTGGTATTTGTCTTCCGAGACCGATGGCATCAGCTGGACTTCTGCCAATGGCGATGTCGGCAGCCCGGGAGTTGCCGTGGTTCCTGAGCCGACGGTTTCCTTGCTGAGCGGCCTGGCGATCAGCTTCCTGGCCTTTGGGCGCAAGCGCCGCGCCTAAGTTGAATTTTTCAATGACGCCCTGTTGCGCAAAATCCGCGCGGCAGGGCATTTTTTTGGCCACGCCTTATGCGCGTTCGGCCACGAACAAAGTGTGCGTGAATCGTTTCGCCTTGGGATAGGCCTTGGCGCCAATGCATTGCACGTTGGTGAAGTATTTTTCCAGCAGCCGGGCAAAGCTTTTGTCCTGGTGAGCCGACCAAAAAACAACGCGCCCTTTCGGGTGCAGCGCGCCTTTGATCCGTTCCAGCCCGCTTTTTTTGTAAAGCCGTTCATTGCCGAGCTGGACAAAGGGATCCGGCCCGTTGTCCACATCCAGCAGGATCGTATGATATTTCGCGGGGCCGCAGCGGTCGATGATTTCGTAAACGTCGCGAATCTCAATTTTTACCCGGGAATCATCGACCAAGGTGCCATTGATGGATTTGAGAAATTCCCGGTTCCAATCGACAATTTCTGGAAGGAGCTCGGCGACATCGACGTGAGCATTCGGACCAGTTAGTTCGAGAACCCGGCGCAGGGTGAAGCCGAAGCCGAGTCCGCCGATGAGGATGCGTGGCTTTGTCGGCAGCCCAACGCAGGAAAGCTCTGCCATCTGCTGCTCAGAGGAAAAGGCGGTGGTGCTCATCAATTGCAGTCCCGCGACTTTGAGGAAAAACTCACCGTCGTGTTCGTGGAGCGTGAGCGTTGCTCCGTCTGGAGTTTGAGTGGAGGCGAGAGTGACGGTTGGCTTCATTGGGGCGTGCGGGTTGCTGCATAATGCTTCGATAGCCCTTCGACCAGCGCCGTGGCGTATTCGTGAAAAATCGATGCCTGCTGCTTGCCGTCGACTTCCCGCATTCCTTCGTAATCGCCTGCCTGAATCCGTGCATAGTCGTGGATGGAATTCATGACATACGGCTCCAGGAAAATGACCGGACAATCGTAAAGCCGGTTCGCCAGGAGATTTCGCGCCCAAAGATACGGATTTTGTCCAACTTGTCTGACGTTGGGAGAATCAGCCGAATAGTGGTAGGCGGGTAAACCGGTGCGTTCGGCGAAAACGCTGGCGACGGTAGTGCCTACGAGCGTTTCTTCGCGGTGGATGCCTTGAAAAATTTTGTGCAGCATGGCGTAGCGCTGGTCGGCGAGCGCCACTTCGTCGGAATTATAAGCGCCATTGACGAGCACATGAAAATGGGAGTGGTCGGTCAGTGTGGGTTGGTTGGGATTGCCCCAGGCATCTGCATTGAAATGCAGGCAAAGAACGAGATCCGGCTTGATGGTGTCGTTGACGAGATCTGCGCGGGCGCGAATCTCCGCGGTCCGGTAAAAGAGCCGTTCCGCGATCTTGCGAATCTCTTCAGGGCCAGCATCGGGGGAGGATTTTCTGGCCAGCTCCATCAGCGCCTCGGGTCGCAGCGAGGTTACCGGTTCGGTTTTATCGCGAACCAAGGTGACTTTGGCGCCGAGTTGTTCGAGTAACGGCTTGGCCAATTTCGCGACTGTGAGGGTCATGTTGCCTTCCATCACCGGAGTGCCAGTGCCGAGAACGAACCACCTCTCCTCCATTTTTGCCCAATCGCCGCCAATGTGCCCGGGATCGATGGCGATCTTCAGGCCATCGAGCGGTTTGCCGTCGGGATACGGAGCCAAGTCAGTGGCTGCTCTCCAGAACCGCGTAGGTTTTTCCACTGCGGCTGGATCGGCGAATGGGATGGTGATTTTTCCGTGAGGTTGGAAATCATCCACAGCAATTTCGACGGAGTTTTCCTCAAGTTGGATGAATTTTTTCCAGGAGTCGCTCGTGGTAAAAACCTCACTGAGGAGAGTTTCGAAGTCATTGCGAGAGATGCAGTCGCGGAATTGGTTGAGCTGAGACCAATCTGGTGGCTTGGCTAGAATCGAGAGCTCGGGAGGTGGCAATTCCTGGATTGGAGGAAGTTGCGGGGGTTTTGGCGGAAGAGGGCTGGTGCTGGGACGAAAGATGATCCAAATCAGAATCACCGTGGCAATGACACCAGCGAGGTAAAGGGGAAGATAGCGACGGAAGCGGGGTGGCATTTTGAAAAGGATTGTGGCACGGGTTCCGGCAGTAGACAATGCGGGCCGATCAAATAGAGGGTCGACTCAACTATGTCAGCGATTCGTGTTTTATTTTTAGGAGATGTGGTGGGAGAGCCAGGACGCAAAGCGGTGATCCAGCAAATCCCCATCTTGAAACAGGAGGAGGGGATCGATTTTGTCATCGTAAATGGTGAAAACTCCGCAGGAGGGCGGGGGATTACGCCAAAAATTTCGATTGATCTGCTGCGCGCGGGAGCAGCGGTGGTCACAACCGGCGATCATGTTTGGGATCAGCAGGAGATTGTTTCCTATTTTCCGACCGAACCGCGATTGCTCCGTCCCATCAATTATCCGGAAGGAACGCCGGGAAATGGCAGTGTGATCTTGGAAACCTCCAAGGGCCGGGTCGCTGTCATTCAAGTGCAAGGCCGCTCATTCATGCAGCCGCCTCTGGAAAATCCATTTCTTGCAGCAGAAGAGGAAATCGAGCGATTGCGCGCAGATGGAGTGCGGGTGATCGTGCTTGAGATCCATGCGGAAACCACCAGCGAAAAGATCGCGATGGGCCGCATGGTGGATGGGAAAGTATCGTTAGTTGTTGGAACTCATACGCATGTGCAAACTGGTGATGAGCGGATTTTCCCCGGAGGGACAGGCTATTTGACAGATGCTGGCATGTGTGGACCGGACGAGTCGATATTGGGTAGAAGCATCGAATCCGTGGTCTGGAGATTCAAGACGGCGATGCCTACACGCTTCCCGGTGGCGAAAGGAGCTGTGCGGTTGTGTGGGGTTATTGCGGATATCGATGTCGAGACCGGAAACTGCCTGGAAATCAGAAGACTCTCATTATTATTGAGTAATGAAGATGTGGCTGAATGAAATCGGTTCCGTATTGCGCTGAAAATCAGGCAATTTCGACAAACTTAGATTTGAGTCATATTTTTTTTGACAGAGAGGTCGGCTTTGTTACTGTCCCGCCCGCTCTTCCCCACAACAAGTCAGGGGTGCCGCGCCCAGTCCCGGAATTCGAGGCAGGTCGCGGTTCTTTTGTCGGAAGGTGGGAAGTGCAAGACAAAGACAGATTGCTCGTGTAGCTCAGGGGTAGAGCGCATCCTTGGTAAGGATGAGGTCGGGGGTTCAATTCCCCCCACGAGCTCCAGTGTCACGTCAATCACTCTCAGAAAAGAAGCTCACGCGAAAGAACAACCACCATGGCAAAAGAAGCATTCCAGCGCAATAAGCCGCACGTTAACATTGGCACCATCGGTCACGTTGACCACGGCAAAACTACGCTCACTGCAGCGATCACCAATACCCTTTCCGAAAAGGGATTTGCTCAAAAGAAGAGCTACGCGGACATCGATGCTGCGCCGGAAGAGCGTGAGCGCGGTATTACCATCAACACTGCCCACGTTGAGTATGAAACCGAAAAGCGTCACTACGCTCACGTGGATTGCCCTGGTCACGCCGACTACGTGAAGAACATGATCACGGGTGCTGCTCAGATGGATGGTGCGATTCTCGTGGTTTCCGCTGCTGACGGTCCAATGCCGCAAACTCGTGAGCACATCTTGCTTGCTCGCCAAGTGGGTGTTCCTGCGTTGGTTGTTTTCATGAACAAGGTTGACCTTGTGGATGATGAAGAGCTTCTCGAGCTGGTTGAGATGGAAGTTCGTGACTTGCTGTCTTCCTATGAGTTCCCAGGTGACGATATTCCGATTGTCAAAGGTTCTGCTAAGGCAGCCTTGGATGGTGATGCTGCTCAAATGGAGAATATCATCAAGCTGATGGATGCGGTTGATTCCTACATTCCTGAGCCTGAGCGTCCAATCGACAAAACTTTCCTTATGCCAATCGAAGACGTGTTCTCGATCGAAGGTCGTGGAACCGTTTGCACCGGCCGTGTCGAGCGTGGTATCATCAAGAAGATGGAAGAAGTTGAGATCGTTGGTATCCGCGACACTCAAAAGACCACCGTTACCGACATTGAAATGTTCCGTAAGCTTCTCGACGAAGGTCGTGCAGGTGACAACGTTGGTCTTCTTATTCGTGGTCTCAAGAAAGACCAAGTTGAGCGTGGCCAAGTGATTGCTAAGCCAGGCACGGTGAAAGGTCACACCACCTTCAAGTCCGAGATCTACGTTCTTTCGAAAGAAGAAGGTGGTCGTCACACCCCGTTCTTCTCGAACTATCGTCCACAATTCTACTTCCGCACCACCGACGTGACTGGTAGCATCCGCCTTCCAGAAGGTGTGGAAATGGTGATGCCTGGTGATAACATCGGTCTCGAAGTCGAGCTGATCACACCAGTTGCCATGGAGCCTACCATGCGCTTCGCTATCCGTGAAGGTGGCCGCACCGTCGGCGCTGGCCGGGTTGGTGAAATCATCAAGTAATTTTAAGCAATGAGGCATCCGGTGCTAGTCGCCGGAGTGCCGGACCCCGGGGCATCCCTCTCAAAAAGTGGGGTGCCCCTGAGTCGCCTCAAAACGGCAGTAGTTCAATTGGTAGAGCATCGGTCTCCAAAACCGAGTGTTGGGGGTTCGAGTCCCTCCTGCCGTGCCACTTTCAGAATCAGTCCTATCAATACAATATGTTCGCGAAATTCACAAACTTCCTTGGTGAGGTAAAAGGCGAACTCCGAAAGGCGAAATGGCCTTGGGAGTCCGATCCAAAAGTGAAAGGATTTCGTAAATACAAGGAGTTGATCGATTCAACCGTCGTAGTTCTCATCGCGGTGATCCTCCTTGCTGGATTTGTCCAATTCTGGGACTTCCTTCTCGTTCTAGTCGTGAACTTCCTGAATGGCTTGGGTCACTGATTCCTTTCCTGCTATCTCCTTTTCCCTGCCTGCCTGTTATGCCAGAAGCTTCCCCAGCCCGAGACCAGTGGTACGTTGTTCAAGTCCTCTCCGGACAAGAGCAGCGCGTGCGCGATCGTATCAATCGCCAAGCCGAGTCAGAGGGGATGACTGAATACATCCGCGAGGTGCTGGTTCCTACCGAAATGGTATCGGAAATCCGTCGCGGTAAAAAAACGGAGACCAAGCGCAAGTTCTTCCCTGGCTACATCATCGTCAACATGAACCTCCTCACAGAGGATAACCAGCTTGTCGAGCAGACCTGGTTTTTCATCAAGGAAATGGAAGGCGTGATTGGTTTCGCTGGAACCAAGGACAAGCCAGTGCCGATGCGTCCACGTGAGGTGGAAGCCATGCTTTCCCAAATCAAGGAGCGCGAGGAGAGCGTTCGTCCAGCCATCAGTTTTGAAGTCGGCGATACCGTCAAGGTTGCCGATGGTCCCTTCCAAAGCCAGAACGGTATTGTCGAGGAGATCGACCCGGAACGCGGCAAGCTCCGTGTTTCTGTTACGATCTTCGGTCGCAGCACACCCGTGGAACTCGAATACTGGCAGGTCGAGCGCGCCTGATCGCGCTCATTTTCACATCTCCCTCTCTCAAACGTTACGTAACACCGCACCACCATGGCCAAGGAAGTCGTCAAAATCATCAAGCTCCAGATCAATGCGGGAGCTGCTAACCCATCACCACCCGTTGGTCCTGCACTCGGTCAGGCTGGCGTGAACATCATGGCCTTCTGTAAGGAGTTCAACGCTGCGACCCAAGGTCAAGCAGGCGACGTGCTTCCGGTGGTGATTTCTGTTTACAAGGACAAGTCTTTCTCTTTCGTCACCAAGCGTCCACCAGCTGGTAACCTTCTCAAGAAGGCAGCAGGTCTTGCTTCCGGTTCCAAGGAGCCGAACAAGATCAAGGTTGGCAAGATTTCGAAAGAAAAGTTGATGGAAGTCGTCAACATCAAGATGCCTGACTTGAACACCAAAGATCCTGAAGCTGCAGCTCGCATTCTCGCTGGCACCGCACGTCAGATGGGTCTTGAAGTCGAAGGCTTCTAAGATTTTCCGCCGACTGGTTTTAACGCTGGTCGGCTCCCGCAGGAGGAAAGGCTACTCAAGCATTTCCGAATGAACTGCTAACTGATACCAAAATGGCTAAATACCGCAGCAAACGCTACAAAAAGGCAGCCGCTCTTGTCGAAACCGGCAAAAGCTACTCACTTGCCGACGCAATCAGCACCGTGAAGCAATTCCCGGCGCCAAAATTCACCCCAACCGTAACGCTTTCCTTCCACCTCGGCGTGGATCCTCGGAAGAGTGACCAAATGGTCCGCGGTTCTGTTTCTCTTCCTCACGGCACCGGTCGTAACGTCCGTGTTGCTGTCTTCGCCCAAGGTGCTGCCGCAGAAGCTGCAATCGCTGCAGGTGCAGAGCACGTCGGTTACGAAGATCTGATCAAAAAGATCCAGGATGGATTCACCGACTTCGACTCCGCAATCGCCACTCCTGACGCGATGGCTGAAGTTCGTAAAATCGCCCGGGTTCTCGGACCTCGCGGCTTGATGCCGAACCCGAAGACCGGAACGGTTACGGACGACACCGCCAAAGCAGTGAAAGAAGTGAAGGCTGGCCGTGTTGACTACAAGCTCGACAAGAACGGCAACGTTTCCGCCTCAATCGGCAAATCTTCCTTCGAGCCTGCTCAATTGGAAGAAAACGCCCGCGCTTTCGTTGATAGCGTGGTTCGTGCCAAGCCGGCTTCCGCGAAAGGTAACTACATCCAGAGCGTAACTCTTGCAGCAACCATGCTGCCAGGTCTTCCATTGGAAGCCGCTCTTTACACCAAAGCATCCGCTTAACCCAGCACGCCAAAGAACATGAGCAATCCTGATAAGAAAATCATCATCGACAGCCTGCTGGAGCGCGTCAATTCGTCTCCTTTCCTGATTGTCATCGACTACACCGGTCTCACCGTTCCTCAGTTCGGTGAACTCCGCAGCCGTCTCGATGCCGCTGGTGCCAAAGCTGTTGTCGCTAAAAATAGCTACGTCAAAAAAGCACTCGCTGAAGCGGGTCTTCCTGACATCGCCGAGGAATTGGTCGGTCAGACCGCTTTCATCACCGGAGACAGTGAAGTGTTTGCTGCCGCCAAGGTGGTGAAAAACTTCGAGAAAGAGTTCAAGAAGCCTGAATTCAAAGTTGGTATCCTGGACGGAGCCATCCTTACGGCTGATAAACTCAAGTCGATCGCCGACATTCCTTCCCGCGAAGCGGTCCTTTCGCAATTGCTTGGCCTCATCAACGAGCCTGCAACTCGCATCGCCCGCGTCCTCAATGCCAAGTATAACCCGGAAGCTAACGAAGCTTCAGAGGGTGAAGCTGAAGCTGAATAAAGAATCTGAAATGATGGTGTCGGCGTCTCCGCGCTGGCATCTGAACCCACAATGGTTCCTCGTCGGGGTGACAGCTGTCACACTGAAATTTCCAGGGGCTCTGGAAGCGACGATACCGAACAGGAGAACATAAAATGGCTAATATCGATACACTCGTAGAAGAACTCGGCAAGCTCACCGTTCTGGAAGCTGTCGACCTCGTCAAAAAACTTGAAGAAACCTGGGGCGTTTCCGCTGCAGCCGCTGTTGCTGCTGCCGGTCCTGCTGCTGGTCCTGCCGAAGCAGTCGAAGAGAAGACTGAATTCGACGTCGTCATCGCCGAAGCTGGCGGCAACAAGATCGCTGTCATTAAGGCAGTTCGCGAAGTTGCTCCTGGCCTTGGACTCGCTGATGCGAAGAAATTGGTTGAAAGCGCACCTGCGAAAATCCTCGAAGGCGTTGCCAAGGATGCAGCTGAAGCTGCGAAAAAGAAACTCGAAGAAGCTGGCGCTAAAATCGAGCTCAAGTAAAAATCATTGGATTTCTCCCCAGGATAGTGTGAACTGTCCTGGGGTATTTTCCTTGCGACCTGCCGAAATTGGCGGGAGATTCCACGAAACCCTTGGGCTTTCCCGCCGATTCCGACCCTACTTTATACGCCTGATTCCATCCTGCCTGAGACCGCATGCGGCTCGGGCTTAACTTGTCATTAGAAGAATACCACTAAACGCCATGGCTGAACGTCTCTATTTCGGGAAATTCGAGGAAGTCATCGAGCCGCCAAACCTCATTGAGGTTCAGAGCCGCTCATACGATGAGTTCCTGCAAAAAGAAGTGCCGCCAAGCGAGCGGAGCGATACCGGCCTGCAGGCGGTATTTCGTGAGGTATTCCCGATCAAGAGCTACGACGAAGCAATCGAACTCGACTTCGTCGCCTATGACATCGAAGACCCAAAAATCACTTCACTTGATTCCCTGCGCAACAGCGAAAGCTTCAGCGCTGCCCTCTACGTGACCTTCAAATTGAAGGACGAAACCGGGACCAAGAAGGAACGCGTTTACATGGGCGAGCTGCCGATGATGACCCGCCGTGGTACGTTCATCATCAACGGTGCCGAGCGTGTCATCGTTTCCCAGCTGCACCGTTCTCCAGGTATCTGCTTCGAAACTTCCCAGCACTTGAATGGCAAGATGCTCCACTCGTTCCGCATCATTCCCGATCGCGGATCTTGGTTGGAAGTTCAGTTCGACACCAACGACCTGCTTTACGTTTATCTCGACCGTCGCCGTCGCCGCCGTAAGTTCCTGGCGACGACTTTCTTGCGTGTACTCGGCTACCCAAGTGACCGCGATATCGTAAGCCATTTCTATTCTCCTGAAGCACTTCCGCTCACGGATTCGATGGATGAGGCTGAATTGGGTCACAAAGTTCCATTCGAAGACGTTCTCGACGGCGAGCTCGTGGTCGCCAAGGCCTACGAGCCACTTACCATCGGCATCGTGCGCCAATTGCTGGCACTCGGCCACAAATCGCTCGAAGTCATCGACGGTCGCGAAGACGAAATCCTGCTCAAATCGCTCCGCAAGGACCCAGCGAAGGACGAGGAATCCGCGCTGAAAGACATCTACCGCAAGCTTCGCCCTGGTGATCCACCAACAGCTGCGAACGCACGCGCTTTGCTGAAGCGCTTGTTCTTCGACCCGAAAAAATACGACCTCACCCGCGTCGGTCGTTACAAAATCAACCAAAAGCTCGGCATCACCGTTGATTCGGATCAGCGGATCATGGTTCCTGAAGACTTCCTCGCTGCCGTTCGTTACATCCTGCGCCTGAAAAAAGGTGACGGTGTGATCGACGACATCGACCACCTTGGTTCACGCCGCGTGCGTGCCGTGGGTGAGTTGCTCGCCAACCAATGCCGTGTCGGCCTTGCCCGCACCGAGCGTTTGGTCAAAGAGCGCATGACTTTGTTCGATGTGAACATCGAAGGCATGACCCCGCAGAAGTTGATCAACCCGAAAGCCCTCTCGGCCGTGGTTCGCGACTTCTTCGGTCGTTCCCAGCTTTCCCAGTTCATGGACCAAACCAACCCGCTTGCCGAGTTGACCCACAAGCGCCGCCTTTCGGCACTTGGACCGGGTGGTCTGAACCGTGATCGCGCAGGCTTCGAAGTCCGCGACGTTCATCCTTCCCACTACGGTCGGATTTGCCCGATTGAGACCCCTGAAGGTCCGAACATCGGTCTGATCAACTCGATGTGTACCTACGCACGCATCAACGAGTTCGGTTTCATCGAAACTCCATACCGCCGCGTCAACGACGGTCGCGTGACCAACGAGATCGAGTATCTCACCGCTGACCAAGAGGAGAACTTCCTCATCGCCCAGGCGAACAACCCGATCGACAAGGACGGCAATTTCCAAACCGAACGCATCACTGCCCGTGAAAAAGGCGGCGAGTTCATCGAGTCCCTGCCAACCGACGTTCACTACATGGACGTTTCGCCGAAGCAGTTGGTTTCGGTGGCTGCAGGTCTGATTCCATTCCTTGAGCACGACGACGCGAACCGCGCGCTGATGGGTTCGAACATGCAACGCCAAGGCGTGCCGCTCCTTGTTTCCGAAGCTCCATTCGTGGGCACCGGACTTGAAGGAAAAGCTGCCCGCGATTCCCGCGCGGTGGTGGTTTCTGAAGCTGACGGCATCATCGCCGCAGCGACTGCCGAAATCATCGTCACCACTCCAGACGGCAAGCTCCCTGTTTCCGACGAAAAGTTCCTTTCCGATGCTGAATCGGTGAAAACGAACGTCGAGAAGGGGATCTTCGCTTATCCGCTGCGCAAGTTCATGCGCTCGAACGCCGGCACCTGCATCAACCAGAAGCCGATCGTTTACAAAGGCGACAAGATCAAGAAAGGCCAAGTTCTTGCCGACGGCCCGAACACCGAGGATGGCGAACTCGCCATCGGTCGCAACGTGCTGGTCGCGTTCATGCCTTGGAACGGCTACAACTTCGAGGATGCGATCGTCATCTCCGAGCGTGTGGTGAAGGACGACGTTTACACCTCGATCCACATTTCCGAGTTCGACGTTGCTGCTCGCGACACCAAGCTTGGACCTGAAGAAATCACCCGCGACATTCCAAACGTCGGTGAGGAAGCGCTGCGCAACCTCGACCACGACGGCATCATCCGCATCGGTGCGGAAGTGAAGCCTGGCGACATTCTCGTCGGTAAGATCACTCCGAAGTCCGAAACCGAGCTTGCTCCGGAAGAGCGCCTGCTGCGCGCGATCTTCGGTGAAAAAGCTGCGGACGTGAAAGATACTTCCCTGCGCGTGCCATCCGGTTGCGTGGGTATCGTTCAGGACGTCCGGGTTTCTTCCCACGGCTTCGCCAAGAAGCGTGCGGAGAAGATCGATCCGGTCGAACTCAAGGAGCAGCTCAAGAAAATCAACGACGAGCACAAGAAGAAAGCCGACAAGTTGACCGACGACCTCACCGAGCGTCTTTCGGACATCTTGCTGGGTGAGAAAATCCCGCTCGATGTGGTGAACGCCCAAACCGGCGAAATCATCATCCCTGCGAACCGCAAGATCACCAAGACTCTGCTGCGCAAGCTGGCTTCGGTTCACGATCACATCGAAATCGATCCTTCCCCGATCCGGAACAAGATCCTGGAGATCATCGGCTCGTTCGAAGGTCGCTTCCAGGAGCTCGACACTGAGCGTGAGCGCAAGCTCGACTCGCTCGAGTCCGGTGATGAAGTCGATCCAGGCGTCATCAAGGAAGTGAAGGTCTTCATTGCCGCCAAACGGAAACTTTCCGTGGGTGACAAGATGGCCGGTCGTCACGGAAACAAGGGTGTTGTCGCCAACATCGTTCCTGAAGAAGATATGCCGTATCTTTCCGACGGAACCCCGGTTGACATCTGCCTCAACCCGCTCGGCGTGCCTTCACGGATGAACGTGGGTCAGGTTCTTGAAACTCACCTCGGCGTTGCTGCCAAGGCACTCGGTTTCAAGGTTGCGACTCCGATTTTCGACGGCATCAAGGAAGACGTCATCTGGGACTTCATGTCCAAGGCGAAGAAAGTCGACGGTGTCAAATTCGTTGGCGACAGCGGAGAACTCCGTGAGCGTCGTGCCGATGAAAAAGAAGGTCGCGGCTACACCTGGATCGGTGACGGTCGCGATGGCACCACGGGTGGTAAATCGACCCTCTATGATGGTCGCACCGGTGAAGCTTTCCACAACCCGGTTGTGGTCGGCTACATCTACATCCTCAAGCTCGGTCACTTGGTCGCCGACAAGATCCACGCCCGTGCGGTTGGTCCATACTCGCTTGTTACCCAGCAACCGCTTGGTGGTAAGGCGCAATACGGTGGTCAGCGTTTCGGGGAAATGGAGGTCTGGGCGCTCGAAGCTTACGGCGCCGCCTACACCCTTCAGGAACTGCTCACCGTCAAATCGGACGATGTTCAGGGCCGGACCCGGATTTACGAGGCGATTGTCAAAGGCGACAACAACCTCGAAGCCGGCACGCCAGAATCCTTCAACGTGCTTATCAAGGAGATGCAGTCCCTCGGACTCGACGTCAAACCAGGCCGCCGCTCTGCCGACGGACTGCCAGGCGTCACCGGCGGTGTGGACGATTTCTCACTTGATGACCTCACCCTCTAACAGCCCGCGAACCTATACCTGACCCAAAATTCCTGATTTAACATGAGTGTCGACAACAACCTTCGCGAACTTTTTGGCGTGGACGAACGCCCCGAGGCTTTCGATCAAGTCTCGATCACGGTGGCTTCTCCGGAAGTCATCCGCTCTTGGTCCAAGGGCGAAGTGAAAAACCCCGAAACCATCAACTATCGGACCTTTAAACCTGAAAAAGGCGGTCTCTTCTGCGAGCGCATTTTCGGACCAACCCGCGACTGGGAGTGCGCCTGCGGTAAATACAAGCGCATCAAGCACAAAGGCGTCGTTTGCGATCGCTGCGGTGTTGAGGTGACTCTGAGCCGTGTGCGTCGTGAGCGCATGGGCCACATCGAACTGGCGGTGCCGGTTTCCCACATTTGGTTCTACAAGTGCATGCCATCCCGCATCGGCCTCATGCTCGACATGAGTGCTCGCCAGCTGGAGCGCGTGATTTACTACGAAGACTACGTGGTGACCGAGCCAGGCAACACCGCGCTTGAGCGTGGTCAATTGCTGACCGAAACCGAGCTGCGTGAAGCGGAAGACACCTACGGCGACGGATCGTTCCGCGCTTCCATGGGTGCCGAGGCAATCCAAGATTTGCTCCGCCAGGCTGACCTCGCTGAGCTGACCAAGGAACTCGAAGCGGAACTCGAAACGACGCGCTCGAAGCAAAACAAGAAGAAGCTCTCGAAGCGACTGAAAATCACGCAAGGTTTCGCGATTTCGAAGTCGCGTCCTGAGTGGATGATCCAGACCGTGCTTCCCGTGATTCCTCCGGACCTGCGTCCGCTGGTTCCATTGGAAGGTGGACGCTTTGCGACCTCCGACCTGAACGACCTCTATCGTCGTGTGATCAACCGGAACAACCGTCTGAAGAACCTGCTTCTTCTCAAGACTCCGGAAGTCATCATCCGCAACGAAAAGCGGATGCTGCAGGAAGCTGTGGACGCCTTGTTCGACAACGGTCGCCACGGCCGTGCCGTTACCGGTGCAGGCAACCGTCCGCTCAAGTCCCTCAGCGACATGCTCAAGGGTAAGGGTGGTCGTTTCCGTCAAAACCTTCTCGGCAAGCGGGTCGACTACTCCGGTCGTTCCGTCATCGTCGTCGGTCCCGATCTCAAGCTCGGCCAGTGCGGTCTTCCGAAGAAGATGGCGCTTACCTTGTTCGAACCCTTCATCATCCGCCGCCTGAAAGAACTTGGCTACTGCCACACCGTTCGTTCGGCCAAGAAGATGATCGATCGCAAGACCACCGAGGTTTGGGATATTCTCGCTGAGGTCACCAAAGGTCACCCGATCCTTCTGAACCGCGCCCCGACCCTTCACCGTTTGTCGATCCAGGCTTTCGAGCCGAAGTTGATCGAAGGTGAGGCGATCCGCGTTCACCCGCTCGTTTGTACCGCTTACAACGCGGACTTCGACGGTGACCAAATGGCGGTGCACGTTCCACTTTCCGTGGAAGCACAGATGGAAGCACGTCAGTTGATGTTGGCTCCGAACAACATCTTCTCGCCTGCATCCGGCCGTCCGATCACAGTTCCTTCCCAGGACATCATTCTTGGAACTTACTACCTCACTTGGGCAGGTGTTCGCACCCAGAAGGATCGCGAAAAGCAGGAGCATCTCCCGCTGTTCGAGAACTCTTCCGAAGTCGAGTTCGCCATCGCTTCCCGCAAGATCGAATACCATTCCTGGATCCGCATCCGCAATCAGGACTACGGCAAGAAGACGGTTTACGGTGATTCCGATCTGAAGATCATCGAGACCACTCCAGGCCGTGTTCGTTTCAACG
This sequence comes from Luteolibacter pohnpeiensis, assembly GCF_016595435.1. Lineage (GTDB taxonomy): Bacteria > Verrucomicrobiota > Verrucomicrobiia > Verrucomicrobiales > Akkermansiaceae > Luteolibacter > Luteolibacter pohnpeiensis. The sequence goes on along the minus strand of NZ_JAENIJ010000004.1, from coordinate 175,036 downwards.
AAATCTGGCCGGAAGGCGTGGGCTTCATCAACCGCAACGTCGGCAAGAAGCAAATCGGTGACATCATCTGGCGCTGCTATCAGGTGGCCGGCAAGAAGCGCACCGTGGAAACGCTGGATGCTCTGAAAGCCCTCGGCTTCCGCGAAGCAACTCGCTCCGGAACCTCGATCGGTATCGTTGACATGGTGATTCCTGAAGAGAAAAAGGAAATCATCGCCAACGCCTACGCCGAAGTTGAAAAGGTCACCAAACAGTATCGCAACGGTGTCATCACCGACGGCGAGCGCTACCAGAAGGTTGTCGACGTTTGGACCCAAGCCACCGACACCATCGCGAACGCGCTTTATCGCAAGATCGAGCACAACGATGGTAAGGCTAAGGCATCACCACTCTTCATGATGGTCGATTCCGGTGCTCGGGGTAACAAATCGCAGATCAAGCAGCTCGGCGGTATGCGCGGTCTGATGGCCAAGCCATCCGGTGAAATTATCGAACGCCCGATTATTTCGAACTTCCGTGAAGGACTTTCGGTGCTCGAATACTTCATTTCCACCCACGGTGCGCGTAAGGGACTTTCCGATACCGCGCTGAAGACGGCGGACTCCGGATACATGACTCGTAAGTTGGTCGACGTCGCGCAAGACGTGATCATCACCCAACAGGATTGCGGCACCGTGAACGGAATTTCCGTGGCTGCGATTTATGACGGTGACGAGGAAGCTGCATCCCTAGCGACCCGCGTTTACGGCCGCGTTTCCTGTGAGCAAATCAAAGACCCGGTCACTGGCGATGTGCTGGTGGACGTCGATGATGTCATCACGGAAACCCAAGCGAATGCGATCGAGCGCATCGGTGTGCTGAAGCTGAAGATCCGTTCGGTTCTCACCTGTGAGGCAGAACGTGGTTGCTGTGCGAATTGCTACGGCTTGAACCTTGCGACTGGCTTGCCAGTGAAAATCGGTGAGGCTGTCGGTATCATTGCAGCGCAATCGATCGGTGAGCCTGGAACCCAGCTGACCATGCGGACGTTCCACGTCGGTGGTGTGGCGGCAGCGACCTTCAAGCAGCCGATCATCAAGGCGAAGAATTCCGGTCGCTTGGTTTACAAGGACCTTCGCACCGTGCAATCGGCAGAAGGCGATTGGGTCGTGCTGAACAAGAACGGCACCATTTCCATCCGCGATAAAGGTGGTCTTGAGCTCGAAAGCCACAACATCGTCATCGGATCCGTGATCTCCATCAAGGATGGCGAGGACGTGAAGAAGGGCGATACCGTGGTCACATGGGATCCTTACAACGTGCCGATTCTTACGGAAAAAGGCGGTAAGGTTGAATTCCGCGACATGATTTCCGGAATCACCGTTGCCAACGAAACCGATAAGGAAACCGGCAAGAAGGGGATGGTCGTCACCGAGCACAAGGAAGACCTCCACCCACAAGTCGTCATCATCGATGAGAAGACCAAGGAAGTAAAAGCCAGCTACTCCATTCCGGTCGGCGCTCACCTTTCCGTGAAGGAAGGCCAAGTCGTCACTGGGGGAACTCAGCTTGCAAAGACTCCGCGGAAAGTGGCTCGCACCAAGGACATCACCGGTGGTCTTCCGCGGGTTGCCGAGCTTTTCGAAGCTCGTAAGCCAAAGGATTCCTGCGTCATCGCGAAAATCGATGGTGAAATTTCCTTCGGTGGCAATGTCCGCGGCAAGAAGAAGGTCATCGTTACCGACAAGGCGACCGGCGAAGAAGTCGATCACCTTGTGCCGATGGGTAAACACGTGGTCGTCACTGAAGGTGACCAAGTGAAGCGTGGTGACCAAATCACCGAGGGCCCTGTTTCTCCGGAAGATCTTCTGGAAGCTTGCGGTGCTCAGGAACTTCAAGAGCACTTGGTCAACGAGGTGCAGTCGGTTTACCGCGTCCAAGGCGTGGAAATTAACGACAAGCACATCGAGGTCATCATCCGTCAGATGCTGCGCAAGGTGAAAATCACCGAGCCGGGCGACGCTGATCAGTTCCTCTGGGGTGATCAAGTTGATCGCACGACCTTCAAGCGGGTGAACGCTGAGATCCTTGCATCCGGTGGTAAACCTGCTGAAGGCGAGCCAGTTCTGCTTGGTATCACCAAGGCGTCGCTTGAGACGGACTCGTTCATCTCGGCCGCTTCCTTCCAAGACACCACCCGTGTCCTCACGGAAGCTGCGACCTTGGGCAAAGTCGACTACCTCACTGGCTTCAAGGAAAACGTCATCATGGGTCACCTCATCCCGGCTGGAACCGGCTTCGACTGCCATCGCGAGTCAGAGTTCGAATTCACCGTCGAGGAGCCAGAGCCGATCGTCCAAGAGGTCGAATCGGTTGAGGACGAGGAAGGAATTGCTTCCGCATAATCCTGACCATCACTCTAACACCCCGTCTCACCAAGTCCGGTGGGGCGGGGTGTTTTCGTATCAAAGCCTATTTCTACAAGATGAAATAGCCCTCAAAGTTGGTTTTTCTCAGGCAATGGAATGATTTGCGCTGTGGGCTGGAGTTCACCGAGCGAATTGAAGAATATGCTGGACAGAGCACACAATGTATTTACCATGTGAAGTGAAAAGCGGGTGCGGAATCTACTGAGATGGATTTTCGTTATCCACAAATATCGCCGTTTCATGTTACTTCATGAGTGATCCTTTCGTCATTTGCGAGTCCGGTCGCAGGATTGATTCGAGCTTGGTTCAAGCTCGGGCACTTCCTTTGCTGGGTTTGCGTAAAGTTCCAGAAATGGCGGAAGCTAGGAGAAATAAAACTCAATCCCTCAAGCCAAAGCATTTTTTGTGCAATGGGCCATTCTCTAGATCTCACTCCAAGAGAACGCTTTTTGTGGCTGCTCCAGGATTCTGCCAGCTTCAGCCTTGCCAAGTGGAGCAGAGCAACAGATTTTTTCCCGCTCTGAACCACCATTTCAACACAGGCCACATCACGGAAGAGCCAATCGGCATAGCTCTTTCTGGTGATTTTTTAGACAATTTCCGATCCAAGCCCGGTGACTCCTTGCTCAACGTAGCAGATGAGTCCACTTTTACTGAAACCCCAGCCCTGATGTTCGTTTGATCGAGCACGAACCAATTATGAAAAATCCAATTCATTTCACTCCAACCAAAGCGAGGAAGCGTCGCCGCCGCATAGCCCGGCGCATGAATGGCTTTGCGCTGATCGCAGTCATGCTGATGATGGTGTTGCTGCTTGTTCTCGGCCTCGGCTTGATGTCGCTGGGCGCGATTGGTCTCAAGACGACTCAAAACAATGATGCACAACAAATCGCAAGTGCAAACGCAAGATTGGCTCTTGCCATGGCCATTAACGAGCTGCAAACCCAACTGGGAGATGACCGCAGAATCACCGCTGATGCCTCCATTCTCGGCGATGGTGTCGGCCGTCCGAATTTGGTAGGTGTATGGAGTTCTCCTGGGCGCCCGGATGTTTTGGATGACACTCAAGCCTCAGGCCCTTCCTATGATCAGGAGAAAAGCAGCGGCTTCAAGAAGTGGCTCGTCTCGTCGGAGAAGATGTCTGATACCGAAAAGGAAGAGTATGCCAAAAGTGCGGTTGTAGGAGATGGTATTGAGCTATTCTCGGAAGATCTGGATGGATTCAGCACCATGGCGGAGAAAGTTCCGTTGACCGATCCTGAAGGCAAACCGAAAGGCAGTTACGCATGGGCAGTCAGTCAGGCCGCTACGAAAGCATCAATTGCAATCGGAACCGATGAAGAGCGGGTGGTTGAAAACGATGCTGTTGTGGCTCCAACTCGACCCAACGTTGGTCTTTCAGACATTGCACAAAATCCTGATAGTGGCTGGGACACCCGGGCTGCAAAAGTTTTGACGGTCCAGCAAGCTGCTTTGGATCCTGAATACGGTCTCGATCGCAAAAGTGCGGCGCGTCTCGCTAGAGAGCACACCACGACCTCACTCGGAGTGCTATCGAGTGTGACGAATGGCGGGCTTAAAACTGACATGTCACTCGGCTTTGAAATGAGTGACAGTGACTTTGAGAAAACCAGCTGGAATAATGTAACCAACCCATTTGCCCTCGGTGGTGGCAGCAGCAACAGTACCACGGAAACACCGTTGTTCACGGGAGTGGGGACTGGTTCTGTCCAGTTCGTGGTGAATTACAATCCGGTTATCCGAACCTACAATCTCGATGCGGGTGCTGCACCGACATTCAATGCCCTGCGTTCCTTCTATCGGATTCCGCACCACATGTATAAATCTGATGGAACTCCTACCGTTTTCACGCGGGAGCAAACCAATCCGAATTACACCGTTATCGATTCGCCTAGAGGTTCAGAGACCGCGATTAACCCAATTCTGGACCGGATCTTGCTGTACGTTTCCTTCACGCTCGGAGACGGTGACCTTCGTCGTGGCCGCCCCATCAAGTTGGTCTTCACCCCGGTGATCACTCTCTGGAACCCTTACAACGTTGCCATCGAGTCCGAAGGCTTCGTTGCCTATCCTTGGATGGACGAACCATTCCAATTTACCTGCACCCTCAATAAAGGTGGTACCGTATCAACCGCTGGCTTGGATTACATCTCAAGATCGATGGGACGTGGTATGGGAGTGGGTTGGGTGAACTCGGGTCACGGTCGTATGGCAGAGCCTTACTATTTGTGCAAAATGACATCAACCGGAAATGATAATGGTGATGTCAGTGATCCGATCCACTTTGGTCCGGGTGAAGTGCGTGTCTTTGTTCCTGCAAGTAGTGAGATTGTTACGCTTCCAGACCCAGGCAACGTTGCGCTGAATAAAGTCGATCGCAATCGTTCTGTGTTCCTAAAGCCTGTTAACTCCGCTGCGGAGTTAAAGGTTCAAGGCGGTATCGGGGTTGATTTGACCAAACTTACCGGTAACGGCACTGCGTCTCCGCCAACGATATCTGCGGCAACGGATACCATTTCCTTCCGGACCTATTTCAACCGTGGCTCCTACTTCTACTTCCAAACCTTGGAAGGTGCATACCGAATCAAGAATCCGGATGTGAACTCGTTTGAACCAGGTCAAACGGTTGCCTTGAATATCCCGCCAATTGAAGAGGTTCAAATTTACAAAGGAACCCGTACCGATGAGAACGTTTATTCTTCCGTCGTGAGTGGAGCGGATTTGATTTCAGGAACCCCGCAGATCGTGAGTGTGATCGAAACCTTCCACCGCACAGCGGCCAATTCAGGAGACCAATCGCCTTCTGATATTGTTTACACCGTTAATCCGAGACAGCGGTATACCAATACCATGATTTCGGGTGCGCAGACATTGCCGAATTCGCATTACGATTCCTCAATTGCCTCAACCCGGACAATTGCTGGCGATGTTTTGCAAACGACTACCAACGGCCGCCTCTCCTTTTACGGTCTAAATAACTCTTCAGGTGGTGGTAGGGAGCGTTTGGCTTTCTTCGAGATTCCCGAAGAACCGATGCTTTCGATAGCTCAGTTCCAAAATGCTGACTTTTCGGATTCATCATTCATCACATCCTATCAGGTCGGAAACTCTTGGGCATCTCCATTCATTCCGATCGGTAGTGTCTCGAAGTTGCTGAAGAAAACTTCGTCTCCGGATGCCCAGCAGATCTATCCAACCGGATTGAGTCTGTATGATATCCCATATCTGATGAACGCCGCGCTTTGGGATGATTATTACTTCTCCTCCATTGCTCCCGAGCTCTCATTCAGCTCAAGGAAGGGTTCGCCTGATGTTTGGGATGATGAGCAGTCTCAAACCGTCAAGGGCATAGACTCGATTGTTTCAGATTGGCTTGAAGATCCAGTGAAGAATCCACTGCGCAACCCACGTCATATCTTATATCGCGGTGGCCTCACCGATGAGGAAATTATCGATCAGCTGACTTCACCGGAAGGTTGCCGTTATGCAAGTTCGCATATTTTGGTTGATGGTTCCTTCAACGTGAATTCCACCAATGTCGCCGCCTGGGAAGCAGTTCTTGCGAGTTTGCGTGACAGTAGTCTGAACGTTGAAGATATTGAAAACAACAGCACCTCGTCAAAATCGTTCAATGGCTCGACTCCAATGCCAAGATTCAGAAACCCAATGGGGGAAGCTGACGATCTCTGGACAGGATACCGCGAGCTTAGCGACAGCGATATCAAATCCTTGGCTAGTGAAATCGTGGATGAAGTCCGCAAGCGTGGCCCTTTCCTGTCCCTTGGAGAGTTTGTAAACCGCCGTCTTGTTAGTGGGGATCTTGGACAAAAAGGCGCACTCCAAGCGGCAATTGATAACTCAGGACTCAATAAACAGTCATCAGTTTCTTCGTTCGATCCACTTGGATACCCAGAACGCTCCAACATTCCTGAAGCAGACACTGGCGTCGGACTTCCTGGCTGGCTTACTCAAGCTGACCTTCTAAACAGCTTGGGACCGATCATGTCGGTTCGATCTGATACGTTTACGATTCGTGCCTACGGTGAAGCGAAGGACAAATACGGCAAGGTGCTGGCCCGTTCATGGTGCGAAGCGACTGTGCAACGCGTTCCGGATTGGGTTGATCAATCTGATCCAGTTTGGGAATCTCCTGAGAATGTGAATGAGGTGAACCAGACATTCGGTCGTAAGTTTGAAGTGGTATCATTCCGTGAGATAATGAATGAAGAATTAGATAACCAAATTGCTAAAGAAAACTCATGAAGACTGTTTTTCTCAAATACGCTATTGTTTTGTGGGTGACCATCCTTCCTGCAATGGCACTTCCTGTCCGATTTCTGGCATGGGATGGCAACATCTCCGGCCGTGATTTGAAGGTCCTTTCTGGTGAAGAAGGTAAAAAAATCGAAGGTCTCAATCAGACTCGAAAAACAGCGCCTTATCGGGTTGCTGTTGGCGATGATCATATCGTCTATCTTCAAGCTGCGGATCGTAAAGATGCTGAAGGAAAGCCTGTGGTTCTTCGAATTCCGATACTTCCAAATGTCAAAGAACCGTTAATCTTGTTGTTGCCGAATCCTAACGAGCCTTCGGGCATCACGGGTATTCCATTCGAGGATAGCTCGGACGGGTTCAAATTTGGCTCATTCCGGATGCTGAACATGACCAAAGGCCAATTGGGCTGTGCTTTCGGGAAAGACCGAAAAGTATTGAAACCGCGCGGATCAGAAGATTTTGCGCCGGGAGGAACCACGCCGACCCCAATTGCGTTTGTTGGTCCAGCAAGACCGAAAGATCCCTTATTTACCTCAGTTTGGACACCTGATCCTGATATCAGAAATCTTGTGATCATCGCGCCAGGCACGGATCCACGTCTTGGACCTCTGGCAATCAAGATTGTTCCTGAGTCTCGAGTCGATTTCGAGATGCAGCAATCGCTCAATAGTGATAAAGAAAGTAACGCTAACTGAGCAATCAGCTTTAAATTACTAAATTCTAAGAGGAGCGGGGGATTGGCCTCGCTCCTTTTTTGTACTGTTATAACAATTTCAAACTTTAGGGTTATTGAATTTAAAACAAATGATATACATGGATGGATTCACGATTGCTTGCGAGTCGTAGAGGATCAATCAAGTTCAAGATATAATTGACCTTGCGTTTCAATTATTACTAATTGAATAATGGTGTGTTGCATTTGGCATGATTCTTCGATTTCGCCTGAATTTTAGGCCGATAAATTACTCTAAATTGAGGAATTGTTCATTTCTCCACTTGGGATGTGGCATATTGGCTGCTATTGATGGGCATCATTGCTTGTGTCCGGGAATTCCGGGCTGCCTTGGTGCGCCCATATGCAACGCTTATGGCAATCATGGCGGTTCCGAGTTTCCGGGCTGAATCTCAAACATCGACTATGAAACCGAAATTAAAACTCAACGGCAGATTTCGCGCTATTAGCGCAATCGCTGCGGTCATTACCACGACGGTATGCTTCACTGCTTCTGCTCAAGCACTTTCAGAAGTAACGTATCAATACTACCGATTCACCACAACCGCTGCGAACGGTGGAGATGGTAACTATGAGCAACAGCTCTCAGAAATCGCATTCTACAATCATGGCGTCCGTTTGAACTTAAACGGAAATCTAACATCTGGTGATGCGGTTCCAGTCACAGTTACTGAACAAGGTGTCGATCCTGTTGAGGATGATGCAGAAGGACCAATGAACTTGGTTGATGGTTTGCTGACCACGAAATGGTATAGCGGAGGTGCTCCTGAGGATACGCCAACTGCCTACACCCCATTGGTGTTTGCCTTTGAAGCGCCTGTCACGATCAGTTCTTATGATTTTGCCTCGGCGAATGATTACATGTATCGCCATCCCCGTTCCTGGACGCTTGAAGGAAGTAGTGATGGTGTGAATTATACTGTGATTGACACTCGCACAGACGTTGCTCCGGTTAGTCGTGATTCGTATTTTGCTTACCAAGGAGGATTTGATATCCCTTCTTCTTCCGGATTGACTTTCGACTATTTCGATTGCTACCCAGATCCAGCCATTGTAGCTGCGGGTGATACATCGTCACTTGGATGGGGAATTCTTGGAGACACTTCGACAGGAGGGGCTCCAACATCGATCACCCTTATGCCGGGCAATATCGATTTGACCTCATTGAGTCAGACTACGACTTCCGGAACACAAACCACCACCTATGGTTACATTGATCTCACGTCAATCGATCCTTCGGGAACCTATACGATCGTAGCCAGTAATGCTAATGGGACCGTATACCAGGACTTCAGCTATCGTGTTGTCGATGGAAGTTCTGTCACCTGCCAATATGTGCGCTTTACCCCACTAGCATTCCGCGGTACGCCGAATTCCATTCAGCTTTCTGAGTTTGAATTCTACAATGGAGATACCTTGGTTCCCGTTACTTCGGTAACCAACCCAAATGGTAATACTCCTGCAGCTGAAGGCGTGGCGAATGTTATTGATGGTGATTATAGCACCAAGTGGCTCGATTTCAATAAAGGTGGACTGGTGTTCAATCTGGGATCTTCCCAAACATTCGATAGTTATCAATTCGTGACTGCCAACGATGCAATCGCTCGCGATCCCGTCCAATGGCAAATGGAAATCAGCAATGATGGTACGACCTGGACAGTGCTCGACTATGTAGGTAGCGGCGGATTCGTCTATCCTACCCCAGAAGCCCGGAATACCGCGACTGGTAAAATCAAGTTCCCGGATCCAACTGCATCCACTTCCACCCCAATCGTTTGGGAAGGCACGGGTGAGACGGCACCTTGGGATACATTTGACGTCGCTTACACCGATGGGGCGACTGTGTTGTTCGATGATACGTCTGAGGCAACCGCAATTAATGTAGATGCATCTGTTGCTCCTGGTGAAATCATTTTCAACAACAGCTCTAAGGATTACTCACTCCAAGGTTCGGGACTGTATGGTTCTGCCAATCTTGTGAAGAATGGAAGTGGCATACTTTCCCTTGATTCCGACAACTACCTCAGTGGTTCGGTACAAGTGAACGCAGGCACTCTCTCAGTGAATTCCGGCTTGGCCTTTGGTGACCCTCTCTCTCCGGGAACACTTTATATGGGCGCTGGCACGACACTTGAGATTCAATCGACTGTTGCTACCAACCGGGTGTTGTCTTTGACAGATGCAACTGTAGACGTCCCAACGGATGTTTCGTTCTACCATTATGGCAAATTGATTCTGGATGGAACGTTTACCAAAACGGGTCCTGGTCTGATGAAATTGAGTGGTTACGGCGGCTCCACCACTTCAGGAGCTGATTCCCATGAAATCGTCGTTGAAGATGGTGTGTTGGACTTCTCGACCGATATGTTTAACCAGACGGTCTTCAACACCCGTTTCTTTGCCACTGCACGTGGATCGGGTGTGTTGAGAGCATCTGCCTACAGCGGATTCGGTGGTGACTACATCGAATATGTTCCAACGATTGGTCAGCTCCGTGCAGAAGACGGTGGCACGATTGAAGTGACCTCTGCGATTCAGTACTTTCCGGTTGGAACCGTTACGAATGATGAAGGTGTCGCTCAAGGCCGTGTCGTGCTGAGAGGTGCGAACCTGGTTCTCACTGGGCAAACCGAAACCTCTCGTGCGGATGGAACTGCTGCTGATGGCACCGATGCGACTCGGACAGTGATTTCGACGGAAGCTTCTGATGTTACCTCAAAGATCACCGGTCTTTACGTGGTGAACCGTCAACATGCGGTTTTCGACGTGGCAGATGGCCCGGTTGGTTATGATCTTGAGGTCGACGCATTGGTTGCTGGAGCCTATGGAATCATCAAGGAGGGCGACGGAGAAATGTTGTTCCTCTATCCAAATAGCTATCAAGGCAAGACCACGACTTACGTTCAATCCATCGATAACCCAACCAATGATGCGAATTTTGACCAAACGAATGTTACTGCAAAGGCGTTCGACTTGGCTCAAGGAACTGTGATTCGCGGAGGCTTGCTCACTGTTGCTAACCTCGAAGGCAGTGGCACTGGCGATTCACCAGTGCTCGTCGAAAGTGGCGGCACTCTCGGTGGAACGGGTTATGTTGCTGGCACTGTTGAAATCGACGGTAGTGTTGCACCTGGTGATCCATCTTACGGGCTTCCTTATGGTGCTCTGAGCGTGGGTTCAACGGTCCTCACCGGCACATACAAGTGGGAAGTGAATGGAACAGGCCAACCAGAAGCTGGTTTGGGCCTTGAGACAGGAGCTGACTTGCTGATCGTAAACGGCGATCTTGATGTCACAGGTGCAACTCTTTCGGTCATTCCAACCGGCGGTGGTTTCACTGCAGGAGCGACCTACGTGATTGCGAAATACACCGGCACTCGCACTGGTGAGTTTGCCTCGGTGACCTCCGGATACGCGCTTTCGTATGACGATGAGGCGAAGGAAATCACCATCACTTATGATGGTTCCGAGCCACAACCGACTGCATATGATACCTTCATCGCGAACAGCGGACTCACTGGAGACGATGCCGCTACCGATGCAGACCCGGACAACGATGGCTTTAGCAACTTGCTTGAGTTCGTTCTCGCCTCGGATCCAACATCGGCAAGCCTCGCAGATGCGCCAACCAGCACGGTTGATACCGAAGGTAATTTGGTGTTCATCTTCCGTCGCAATTCCGATTCGACCTACGTGAACCCAGGCGTTGAATACAGCACGAGCCTCACTGGTGAGTGGACCGCTGCGGATTCGGCAACGGTCACGGTTGAAACCAATGGCTTCGCCTCCGGGGTTGATAAGGTGACTGTCACCTTGCCAGCATCCCTCGCAGATGGCGGCAAACTCTTCGCTCGCCTCACTGCGACGCTCTAAGGGAATCGCCCGATTAAGAAACGTTATTCAAGCCGCCACCGGATTTCCGGTGGCGGCTTTTTGCTGCGATTCGAGCCATCAAATTAGGAATGGTGAGCGTTCCAGCCCCCGCCGCCTGGTGTGGATAGGATGATCCGTTCTCCCTCGGCGGCTTGGTAGGTGATGGAGCCAGGAAGAACTTCTGCGGTGCCATCTAAGGTGATACGGACTTGGCTGCCCGAGGCTCCATTTTCTCCGCCATGCATGCCTTGTGGGCTGGTGGACCTTCTCTGGGTGAGCATTGAAACGGTGACAGGCTGCAGAAATTCCACTTCGCGAATGAGCCCGTTGCCTCCCGTAAATTCTCCATCGCCACCGGAATTCGGCCTGAATTCAAATCGGTGCAGGCGGACGGGAAACCGATGCTCCAAAATCTCGGCATCGGTGATAGCCGTGTTCGTCATGTGGCAGTGGCGACCGCTCTGCCCTGCGAAGTTTGGTCCGGCTCCTGAACCACCGGCGATGGTTTCGTAGTAACCAAAGCTGTCATTTCCGAACAAAAAATTATTCATGGTGCCCTGCCCGTGAGCACAGAGGTCGAGCGCCGCCAGCAGTAAATCGGTGAGCCTCTGGCTGGTTTCGATATTGCCACCTACAACGGCCGGGCATTCTTTCGGATCGGGTGGGAATGATGGATTCAGAAAGCCCTGAGGAATGATAAGATTAACCGAATCTAACAGTCCTTCATTCAGTGGGATGTCCTCATCTAACCAAAGTCGCAGAACATAAAGTAATACGCTGCGGACGATCGCCGGAGTCGCGTTCAAATTGGCAGGGTGCTGTTCACCGGAACCGGAAAAGTCCACCGTCATCTTCGCTTGTTGAACCGTGATGCTCACCCTGATTGGCCAGCCGTCATCTAGCTCTTCCTGACGCGAAATCTCCAGTCCCTCGTGCCGCTTCAACAGGGATTGCATGAGTGCTGCGGAACGATCGAGAATGCCGCTCATTTCCTTCTGAATGACCGCGCCACCATGTTGCTCGGCCAAACTTTGCAGAACCCTCACACCATGCGAAACCGCTGCTGCCTGGGCCTCAAGATCTGCCAAATTTTCTTCTGGCCGACGCGAAGGGTAGGGGCTCTGGCGCAGCAAATCTTCGAGTAATTTGGAATCCATTACGCCATTCTTCAGCCACTTGATGGGGGAGATGACCACGCCTTCTTCGGCGAGATTTCGGGCGTTGGCAGGCATTGACCCTGGAGCCATTCCTCCGATTTCTGCATGATGAGCTCGGTTCGCTACATAACCGATCCGGTTTCCTTGTGGATCGAATGCCGCCGCGATCACCGTGACATCGGGTAAGTGAGAGCCGCCCGCTGCCGGATGATTGGTCACGACAACATCGCCTGGATGGAATTCGATTTGAGAAGCCACTTCTCGCACGCACACACCCAATGCTCCAAGATGGACAGGGACATGAGGCGCGTTAACCAGCAGTCGGCCTTTGGAATCAAGCAGCGCGCATGAATAGTCCAGCCGTTCCTTAACGTTAGGTGAAAGCGCCGTCCTGCGAAGAATCGCCCCCATGTCCGTGGCTAATCCTTCAAATCGACTGCGGAACAACGCGGCTTGGATTTCGGAATCCATACCGACTCGGGTTTGCTCCTGAGAGGAACTTTCTTTCTCTAACAAAAGCGTTCCGCCGTTTCCTTTTCGAAGACCCCATCCATCGGGGAGAATGCAGGTGCTAAACCGGTCCTGAAGCGTAAGCGGCCCTCGGATTTCGATTTCGCCAAAGGATTCACCGGCAAATTCACGGGAGATCTCTTCTGCGATCACACGGAGGGCGGCGCATTCGATGGCTCGCGATGAGGGGGCGTCATAGCCGTAAAGCTTCGAGTAAGCCTGGCGAAATTTCATTTCCAATGAAGCCGCATCCTCATCGAACAAATCGGCCTCCACTTCGATCGAGGTATCTTGGCCTAACAGGCGCAATTCCGCCAGGTAGCGGAAACCAACCGATGTGCGATCGATTGGTTGGAGTGGTTCCAGTGCGTTGGAGGCTAATTCTTTCCAGATCGATGCGGTAGAGGTTTGGCCCAGTGGTAAAAGAATTTGCTGGGTCGCTTGCTCCTGGCGCTTGGCGCGATCCAGGCCCCATGCGCTCAGCAGTCCTGCATCACCCGGAACCAATACACGGCTCATCCCTAAATTTTCGGCGACTGCACATGCATGCTGGGGACCTGCCCCACCAAACGCGAACAAGACGAAATCCCGAGGATCGTGGCCTTCCGAGTACGATACTCCTCGTATCGCGTTCGCCATCTTCTCCACAGCGATGCTGCGAAGTCCGATCAACAGTTCGCGCTCGGATGGTGGGGTAACCCCATCTGCTTGCATCGCGAGAATGAGCTTTTGGAGTTCTGCTTCTGCCGGCTCCAGGTCCAATGGAATTCCTGCTCCTTCCGGCTTCATCAATCCAAGCAGCAAATTGACATCCGTGACTGTGAGTGGGCCGCCGCGGCCGTAACATGCGGGGCCGGGATCAGATCCCGCGCTTTCAGGCCCAACCTCAAGCCGCCCGAGTTTCCATTGGCAAATGGATCCTCCACCTGCGGCTACGGTCTCGATTTTCAAGGTCGGTGCCAAGACACGGGCGGGGCCGATCTGTTGTTCGTAGCGGTATTCAAAGGCGCCATCGATTCTCGCCACATCGGTGCTGGTGCCGCCCATGTCGAAGGTCAGGACTTTCGGGAATCCTGCGGCGTTGGCGATCGCAGCAGCTCCTACAAATCCTCCTGCCGGTCCTGAAACGAGTGAGTCCTTGGGCTTGTAGCGCGATGCTGGAACCAGCCCTCCAGCGCTTGTCATCATCAGTGGCTCACCCCGTGTCATGGCCTTGGAGACCTGACCCGTGAAGTGTTTCATCACTGGTGAAAGCCATGCATCTGCGAGCGCGGTTTCCATCCTTGGCAAAAAGCGGATCACAGGCGCGACTGAAGAGGAGGTGGTCACCTGCTCGAATCCTTCACTGCGAATCCACCCGGCAAGGGTTTCCTCAAGTGCGGGATTTCGCCAGGAATGCAAAATGGCGACGGCGGCAACCTTCACCCCTTTGGCAAGCCATTCTCTCGCTGCGGCTTTAACCTCATGTTCGTCGGGATGCTCGACGACTTGCCCCGTTGCATCCAGGCGGCCTTTCACCGGCACCACGCCCTCACAAATGGCCTCAGCAGCAGGTTGAGCCAATGAAAATAACAGGTCGCGCCTTTGATCGCGAATCCAAGGTAAATCGGCAAATCCTCGCGTCACGAACAAGACCGTTGGCGCTCCTTTCCGCTCTAACAGGGCATTGGTGCCACGTGTCGTCGCAACCCTGAAATCCATTTCTGGCAGCTTTTCCGCCAAGGGAGTTCCTGTCAAAATTCGAGCCACCAGGACTGGCGCTTCTTCTCCGCTCCGCAGCGTTAAACGATCCGCTTCGATATTTTCGGCAGTCTTGATCCAACGCCCCCGCTCGCGGGCGGCGATGACTTTTCCGGCGACTCCTGCATCAAAGCCGACCAGGGTATGATCGGAGAAAGATAGCTCGCGACCGAGATCGAGCCAATGGTCCTCAGTTCGGTGTTGGACTTTGACGACCAACGAACCGTCCGAAAGCACCTTGCAGCGCCGTTCTTCGCCAGTAGGCGTTAGCGCCCAGGCGTCAGTGAAGGTTCCTCCGGTATCGACTCGTACTTTCCAAAATGGGGACACGCTCAGAGCATGCCCCGATCACCAGCAGGATCAAGCGGAACGGCCTAATTCCCGGGCGACGATCATGAGCGTCTCGCGAATGCCGGGAGCGAATCCGCCATCGGTTTGAACGGCGAGCATCACTCCGTTTTCGCGAATGAATTCGATCGGCACCGAACCCGCGTAGAGTTTGATGCCGCCACCGCCGAAGCCGAGATTGGCGATCATTTTTTTGATCGAGTCGACCGCGGCCATGTCATCTTGAGAAACCCGGGAAATGTGGCGAATCCCAGGGAGAGAACGCGAACGTTGCAGAATTTCTTCAGAGCTCATTTCGCGATCGACTCCGAAAATGGCACGAAGTTCGAGTTGGCGGATTGAGGTCGAATCGCTTTCTTGAGCGAAGGAGGGCGTTTCCGGCTTCGGGCTGCTCACCGGAACAGCTTGAGGAGCGGGAGATTGGAATGCTGAAACCGGGCTTGGATTGGCGGTTGGCCAGGTGGGAGCGACCGGTGCTTCCGGTTTCACGGGCTGAGTCGCTGCCGCGAATGGCGAGGAAATAGCAGGGCGGCTTGAGAAATCCGGGGCTGGCGCAGGCGAAAAAGGAGAGGATACCGGGCTCGGAGCTGGTTCGAATGGTGAAGGCGCAGGGCTTGGCGCTTCGAAACCAAAACCTTCCGAGGCATCCGCAAGTTGGAAAGGTGATTCGGGTTTGCGGCGCTCTGGCAATTTCTGAGCTTTTTCCGTTCCTGGTGAGCGGGGTTGGCTTGAGTCACCCATAGCTGCAAATGGTGAGTCTGGCCGGGATACGGCTGCGAACGGGCTGGCCACCGCAGGAGTTTCAGTCTGCTCCTTCGAATCATTCACCACAGCAAACGGGCTTTCTGACGGAGGGTTACTGGAAAGATTGTCGAAAATGCCTCTGGAAGTGCTCATATCGGTTTGGTGGTGCGCGGGTTATCCGGACGAGTAATATGCCTCAATTTCCGAATTTAAAAACTATATTATCACGGGGGTTGACCTGGAGTGCCCGATGGTCAAGCGGGATCCTGATTGGCGAGGAGCTTCTTCAGCCGGTTTTTCATCGAGACTTTTGCGGCTGCTGGGAGCCGATCGACAAACAACACGCCGTTGAGGTGATCGATTTCATGCTGGAGAGCACGTGCCAGTAATCCATCGGTTTCGACCACGAGAGTCGTGCCATCCAGCTGGGGAAGTGTGGCTTTCACTTCCTCGGGACGCCGCACTTCTGCGCGGATTCCTTGGATGCTGAGGCAGCCTTCCATGCCGAATTCCTTGTCCTGACCGAGTTCCAATTCAGGATTGATGAAGACGAGCGGCATGGCGTCTTCAAGGGCGGTTTCTTTACCGTTGATCCGTAAATAGGAAATGCATTCCGGATCGTGGGAAACATCAATCACCGCCAAACGGAGATCTTCCCCGATCTGAGGTGCTGCGAGTCCAACACCGTTGGCGTGCACCATCGTTTCGAGCATGTCATTGACCAGTTCGATCAACTCATCGTTGATTTCGGTGACTGGCTGGCAACGTTGACGGAGGATGGGGTGGCCGTATTGGACGATTTTGCGAATCATGAGCGACTGATCTTAAACGACGCGGTGGCATCAGGTCAAACCCGGCCTGATGAAGAAAACGGCGCTCCACGTTCCATGAAGCGCCGTTTAGGGATTCAGCCGAATTAGCTGATGTAGAGCTGGATGAGGATTATTTCAGAGGATCTGCGGCAACACCCTCGTTGGTGAGTTTGACGGGTTTGATTTTGCCATCTTCATCGAACTCCATTTTGTCGATGCAGGTGACGCGGTGATTACCGTCGGTTTCACCAAGCGGGCGACGGTGGTAAACGATATACCAGCTGTCACTTTCCTTGTTGTGAATGACCGAGTGGTGCCCGGCACCCGTGGCGATCGCAGGGTCTTGTTTCAGCACGGTATCAATCCGCTTGAACGGACCGTTGATGCTATCGGACATGGCGTAGGCAACGCGGTAGTCAGGTCCAGTCCAACCTCCCTCGGACCACATGAAGTAATATTTTCCTCCGCGGCGGAACATGAATGGACCTTCGACATAGCCTTCGGGAGTGATCGAACGGAAGGTTTCGCCGTTTTCGAATGGAATGAATCCATCGAACTTATCGTTCAGCTTCGCGATGTTGCAATGACCCCAGCCGCCGTAAATCAGGTAGTAGCTGTCGTCATCATCGTGGAAAACGTAGGCATCAATCGGCTGTGCACCGTGATAGAATTTCCCAACCAAAGGTTTGCCGAGGTAATCTTTGAATGGGCCTTGTGGCTTGTTGGCCACAGCGACGCCGATGCCACCCACTTGATTGTCGTTCTGGATATCGTTTGCGCTGAAGAAGATGTAATACTTGCCATCTTTCTCGATCACGCTCGGTGCCCAGAGTGCCCGATTTGCCCAGTCGATGCGATCCAGCTCCAGCACTTTGGAATGTTTTTTCCATTTAACCAGATCGGTGGAGGAAAATGCATCGAAGTAAACCTGCTCACCGTATGGGGCAGAGTAAGTCGGGTAGACCCAATATTGTTTGCCGAACACGATCCCTTCAGGATCTGCGTACCAACCTTTTACGATGGGGTTTCCAGATGTTTCAGCGGCGGAACTGGATGCGGGTGTAAAGGCACAGGCCATGGACGCAAGTGTGAGAGCAAGAGTGAGTGTTCGGGCAGGATGCTTCATCTCGGAAAGCATAGGCAAGCGATCAGATGTCCGCAAGCTCGGTAAGATTTTCTCTGAATACAAAAAGAGCGCGACTTGTATGCAGTCGCGCCCTCAAGAACGAAAAAAGCTGGATTAATAATGATGGTGACCTGGACCCGGGCCACGGTAGTAATTGTTGGTATGATGGCTGTGATGGTCATTACCATCCGCCAATGCATAACCGAGCAATCCGGCAGCTGCCACACCTGCGACGGCCAAGCCGGGATCGACACTTTGCACCGGACGACCACTAGGATCGTAGGTAGTCATGCAGGAAACGGCACCGACGCTGATCAGAAGCACGGCGGTCAAATTGAGAAGTTTTGTTTTCATAACAATGATCAGTTGATTCACTTCCTTAGAGCCCACTATCGCACGAAATATTCACCTCGCTTTGATTTTTTTGATCATTCGGCGCTCACGCATTTGAAATGCGACTCCGCGACTAGGCGAAATCTTATGCCGATATCCGCTTCGCTCCAAAGGATGCCGGCGAAGCTTGAACACAAAATGGGTAGGAAGATCCATTGCGATGAAACCATGCATCCGCGTCGCATCGGCGGTTGAAAATCTTCAGCCGATTCTCATTTCTCGCCCACCGGCTCAACATCCGGATATTGCCGAAGTCGGCTGAGCTGTTGACCACAAAAAGTTGCCATCCATTACTGAGATAATCTTGCCGCCTCATGAGCAGTCCCATCCGGATGACGTCGTTGGTGCTCATTTGCAGACTTGCCCGAGTGAAGTCCATCAATCCGTGGTGATCCGGAGAAAATGCAGGATCTGATGTGATGGCGGAAGTCATTGTCCGCCAATCGCTCAGGGCGATCGGGCCATGGTATTCCTCAATCCGCAAATTCTTTCCGGACTCGATCCAATATCGAGTGGAAATGTCTCCGTCCGGATACTTTGGGATGAATGGCTTCATGAAGGTCTAACAATATAAGACCCGGCCAAAAGGAAAGTTGTTCAAAAAAAACGGAGTTTTCCCAAGTTTTCGGGAATAAATTCCGAATTCAAATTTCGCTCGGAACCACTCATGATTCGGGGATTCGAAGCGCGGTAAGTTGGCTCTTACTTGCGGAAAAATAGGGTGAATTCCTGGCGATTGTAGGTCAGGTGAGTCCTCGCCAATCGTGGAAACCCTGCTTCTGCTGCCAGCTGTTCAACCCGATCGCACAGCTGGTTCATGCTCTGAAAATCTTCCGTGCCGGAGGTTTTCAGCGTGAAAATAATCAGGCCGGATTTTTTGAGATACTGCGAGAGTCGTAGCACTTGCTTCATCGATTCCATCGCACTGCCATTCATGTCGGATAGAATGGCATTGAAGGACACGCCGGGAGCAGGAGCGTAGGTCGCGACGTCGATTTGATGGAAATCCAAATTGGCGGCCTGCGAAAGCCGTGGATCGAGCGCTGCACGGTCGATCGCGGTGACACGGTAGCCCCGATTGAGCAATTCCGAGGTTATTCCGCCGGGGCTTGCCCCCAGTTCCAGCCAATGGGAATTTTCCGCAGGAGCCGGTGCGTGAAGCCCGAGGTAATGCAGAGCCTCGGCGATTTTCGCGCCTGCGCGGCTGATGCTCGAGCCGGATGAATGGCTGATGTAGCGCGTGCCACCGGCATAGAATCCGTTGGCTTTCCGGGGAGTGGTGACGCCGCAAAACAGACCTTCTTTGCCTAACAGGCAGAACAGCGTGAGTTTGTCCGGTGCTTGTTTCTCGACCGAATCAGAAGCCGGAAGTGTTGGAAAAAGCTGCAAAGTTCTGCCGCGAAGATTGGATGCCAGCGTTTTGTAATATCGATTCGTCACGGCGGAATCGAGCTGGCCCACAAGGATCGATTGCAGGGGCAGGGAGGAAAATTTTCGAGCCAGCGCCTGGGCGGCTTTTTCGATGAATCCTTCCATTTTTTGCGGACAACATGGCCACGAGTGATCCACTGGCATTTTCCAGCGGATGAAACGTGACGAGGGCGAATCCGCCAACTGCTCCGGGCCCGGAATGGTGATCAATTGATACTCAGTTCCCAATGCCGTCGCGGAGCTGGCATCCAGGCCGGATAGGATTTCCTGAGTGGAGGCAGAAAAAACTTCAGGAATCCGAACGATCCATTTCTGCGACGCGGAGTTGGCGGGAGTTTCTTGATTCATGAGGATTTTTGCTGCCTGGAGGCGTCATTGCTGTGGACCGGGAGGGGGCGGGAAGTCTAGATTGAACCGTGATCGACGTCGAAAAAGATCACCATCATTGCGGTTCAGGACCTAGCCTGGACTTTTTTCCAAACTCCCGAACACACCGTTTTCATGATCCCCAATTCAGATATCAGCCGCAGAAGGGCTCTCAAAACCCTGGGCACCGGCTTCGTGTTGCTCAATTTCTCCGGCGGAACCGCGTTCGCGCAAAAAACGAAAGCCGAAGAATACCAAAAGCGCGCTTTTGAAGTGATGGAATACATCCAGAAGCATTTCTGGGATTCCAAGCAGGATCTTTACAAAGAGAAATCCACCGAGGATGGCTTGGCCTTTTTGTGGCCTGCTGGCGTGATGTTTTCCGCGCTGGTGGGTGCCTGCCGCTACGACAAGCGCTTTAGCTCGATCATGCGGAAATATTTCGAAGGCTTGGAAGGCTACTGGGATGGAAACGCGAAGGTGCCAGGTTACGAGCCGGTTAAAACCAGCGGTGGAAACGACAAATACTACGACGATAACGCCTGGATGGTGATCACCTATCTGGAAGCCTACGAGTTGACCAAGGATTCCCGCTACATCAAGAAGGCTGCGGAAACCCTGAAGTTCGTGATCAGCGGTTGGGACGAGGAATTGGGCGGCGGAATCTGGTGGCACGTCGCTCACAAGGGCGGTGGAAAGAACACCTGTGTGAATGCTCCGGCTGCAGTGGGCTGCCTGCGTTTGGCAAAATTCAGCCAGGCGGACGACAAGGGCGTGCTGGTCGAAGAAGCGGCGAAAATCGTCGAATGGACCGACAAAACCCTCCGCGCATCGAATGGACTTTATAAGGACTCCATTGTGGTGGAGACCAAAAAAATCAATGACGCGCAGCTCACCTACAACTCGGCGTTGATGCTGCGCGCCAAGCTCGGACTCTACTCGCAGACCAAAAACCGCGACTATTTGAAGGACGCCCGGAAGATCGGAGAAGCCGCTGAAAGTCTGGCCAATGGTGATGGCATCTACCGTGATCCGTGGAAATGGTCACATCTGATGGTAGAAGCGGATTTGGAACTCTACCGCTGGACCAAACGCAATTATTTGCTGAAACGAGCCAAGACGAACGTGGATCAAAATTACGAATCCTGGACCGAAAAGAAACCCGAGGATCTGATCACGAATGCTTCACTGGCACGCGAACTTTGGCTGATGGCGGATGCAGGGAGTGAAATCGGCGAGCAATTCTGGCGCGAGGCCGACAAGCCAAGCTGATCAATTCCCGATCGAGTCGAGAACCTGGAAGTAGTTGAAATAAAAATTCACGATCTTCCAGCCGACGAACAGGACGATTAAAAAGTAGAAAAGCTTCGGCAGGACAGCGGACAGGTTTTTGACCGAGTCCGCTGCCTCATTGCTGAAATAGGCAACCCATCGCTCCAGGTCTTTATCCAAGGTTCCGGCCTCCTCGGCAGTGAGATAAGAACTGGAGAATGCTTTCGGAAACCCTTTGCTGATGACAAAAACAGGACCGATCGGCCCGCCGTCTCCGGCTTGCTTTTCCAAAGCCTTTCCATCGCGGCTCAAGGTGCCTGAATGGGCGGCAGCGATTGAGGTGTGAACCGTTTCTTTGATGGAAAGTCCGGCCAGCAGGCAGATATGGTAAACTTTGGCAAAGCGTGCCAGTGCCATGTTGCGCCGGGCTTTGCCGATGAACGGAATTCGATTCAGCGCGGAATCGAACGCGGCATGGTCCGTCGCCCGTTTCATGATCCAGCGAATTGCCAGAAATAGTCCGAACGCCACCGCGTAAAGGATGGCGAGATTGAGCAAAATTTGCGGGATGGTCGAAGCAAAGCTTTGGCCGTTTATCAGGGCGGTCGGGACGATGCCGAAAATCACTCCAATGTGCAGTAGCACCAACGGATAGATGGAGCCTTTGATCAACTGGCGTCGAGCCGCTGAGACCATGCCAAAATAGTCCGCCAAATGGTCAAATGCCGGGGCCAATCGGCCACCGCGCTCTCCAGCGTCGATGATGCTCTTTTCCAGATCCGTAACGTTTGGATCGGCGGCAAAGGATTGGGCGATTGACTGACCCGAGGCCAATCCGGCTTTTAGCCGTTGCAAAAGCGCCGCCTGTTTGGCTGGAAGTTTGGAATCGAGCAGGAGATCGGCCGCTTCGCGAATGCCGAACCCGGCTCCGATGAGCTTGGCGAGCTCGGTGTAAAAGAAATGTCGGTTAGTGGCCGGATCGAACATGGGTTTGATCGGTACACTAAACAGCGGCGCCGCACTTGGCGACGCCGCTTTTCAGAAACGTGTGAATTACTTGCCCCAGGCTTCGAGCAAGGTCTTGGCCATGTCGCTCGGGGTTTCAGCAACTGCGATGCCGCACTCGGCAAGAATGCGCTTTTTCGCTTGGGCGGTGTCTTCTTCACCACCGACGATGGCGCCTGCGTGGCCCATGCGGCGTCCCGGAGGTGCGGTGGCACCTGCGATGAATCCGGCGATTGGCTTCTTGCAATTTTCCTTGGCCCAACGTGCGGCTTCGACCTCGGCGGTTCCGCCGATTTCACCGATCATGATGATGGCTTCGGTTTCGGGGTCGTTGTTGAACATTTCCAGCACGTCGAGGTGGGAGGTGCCGTTGATCGGGTCACCGCCGATGCCGACGAGCGTGCTTTGTCCGTAGCCGAGCTGGGTGAGCTGGAACACGGCTTCGTAAGTGAGGGTGCCGGAACGGGAAACCACACCGACGTTGCCGCGCTTGCAGATCTGGCTTGGGGTGATGCCGATGCGGCAGCCGCCGTGGGATTTTTCACCGTAACCTGGAGTGACGAGGCCCGGGCAGTTTGGCCCGATGAGGCGGGACTTCGAGCTGCGCAGAGCTTCTTTCACGCGCATCATGTCCATGACAGGGATGCCTTCGGTGATACAGACGATGAGATCCACGCCAGCGTCAGCGGCTTCGAGGATCGCGTCAGCAGCGAATGGAGGTGGAACGAAGATGGCGGATGCGGTAGCTCCGGTTTCGTTGACGGCTTGGGACACGGTGTCGAAAATCGGCACCACGTCTTCAAATTTCTGACCGCCTTTACCCGGAGTTACGCCGGCGACAAGCTTGGTGCCGTAGGCGAGGGAAAGCGAGGCGTGACGTGCGCCGAAGCTGCCGGTGATGCCCTGAACCAGGACCTTGGTGTTTTCGTCAATGAGAATGGCCATGGGAAAAGTTTGCTGGAGTTCAGTAGTTCAAGGGGTTCAGGAAACAGCGGCGACGATTTTTTCAGCACCATCGGCCATCGTGCTGGCGGAGGTGATGTCGAGTCCGGACGCATCCAAAGTTGCTTTGCCCATCTCAACGTTGTTGCCTTCAAGGCGAACCACCAGCGGAATTGGCAGGCCGGTTTCCTTGGCGGCAGCGATCACGCCTTCAGCGATCACGTTGCAATCCATGATGCCGCCGAAGATGTTGATGAAGATGCCCTTCACGTTCGGGTCAGCCAGGATGATCTTGAAGGCTGCGGTGACTTGCTCTTTCGAAGCGCCGCCACCGACGTCGAGGAAGTTGGCAGGTTCACCACCGTAGTGCTTGATGATGTCCATGGTCGCCATGGCGAGTCCGGCACCGTTTACCAAACAGGCGATGTTTCCATCGAGACCGATGTAGTTCAGATCATACTCGGAAGCAGCGACTTCACGAGGGTCTTCCTCGTCCTTGTCGCGGTAGGCGACGATGTCCGGGTGGCGGTAAAGCGCGTTGTCGTCGAAGCCGAATTTGGCGTCGAGCGCGAGCACGCGGCCATCTGGGGTGGTGACGAGCGGGTTAATCTCCACCATCGAGCAGTCGCTGGCGATGAAGAGCTTGTAGAGATTGGCGAGAAGCTTGCCAAATTGCTTGCCGAGGTCGCCGGAAAGTCCGAGCGCGGCGGCCAGCTTGCCGATTTCGTAGCGTTGCAGACCGAGCAACGGGTGAACGAACTGGCGGATGATTTTTTCCGGAGTGTTGTGAGCAACGTCCTCAATGCTCATGCCGCCTTCGGTGGAAGCAACGATGACCGGGCGGGAAGTCGCGCGATCCATGAGAATGGCGAGGTAATACTCGTGGGTGATGTCGACTGCTTCAGCGACCATCACTTTGCGGACCAGGCGGCCAGCTTCACCGGTTTGCACGGTGACGAGTGTCTCGTTGAGCATCTTGCTGGCGAATTCTGCCGCTTGCTCAGGGGATTCGATGAGGTGAACGCCACCTTGGAAGCCGTTTTTGAAGTGACCTTTGCCGCGGCCACCTGCGTGGACCTGGGCTTTGATGACCAGCTTGGCTCCGGCGAATTCCTTGGCAGCTGCCGCGGCTTCTTCCGGGGTGCTCGCGACGGCTCCGCGAGGACTGGGGACTTGGAAACGATCAAATAGCTCTTTTGCCTGGTATTCGTGAATGTTCATGGTGGCGGCGTGAATCCGGAAACGCGCGGACCTTAGTGCTCGCTACCACGCCCGGTCAAGGCGTGCTTCGCAGATTTCTGCAACGAACGTTTTTATCGACCCGCGGAGGAAACCAATTCTCCGAGTTTCAAATTGAAATCGGTCGCGTTTTGCAGCTCGCCGATGCTGAGCGGCATGCGGTAGCGCCAGTAAAACGGATTGATGGCGGGATTGTTGATCCGTTCGTCTTCGGGCTTTTGCCTTGGCAGTGTTTCGTCGAGCGCCAGCAGGTCCTGCAGTGGAAATATGCTCCACATGGCTGGCGAGTGCAGGTGCTGATCAATGATTCGCGCGGCGATCTCGCCGGAAAGCTCACGCGGCGGCGAGCCGATGCCGAGCATGTGCCAGGCGAAATCTGCCCTGACCTCGACGTTCTCCAGCCACCAACCACGAAGGCTCGGCATGTCGTGGGTCGAAGGGCTGACAACGCTGAGATACGGTGCATGGGCCGGATTGGAAAACGATTCGCCCCAGCGCTTTGGCATTCGTTGGATCTCCAGGGTGAGAATTCCGAGGTTTTGTAAAACACCGGGCACGCAGCCCGGCACCATCCCCAGATCTTCCCCGCAAAGCAGCATGCGGCTGGCTTCGCGCATGGCGGGAAGCTTCTCGTAACCTTTGGTTTCCCAGAATTTCTCCTGCCTGCGGAAAAAGTAATCGGCGTAAAGTGCTTCGACTTTTTCCCGCGTTGAATCGTCCAGTCGCTGGTAAGAGCGTGTGGACTGCATCAGGCAGCGTGGATGGAACAGTTTCCCCTCGGAACCATCGGCCTCAAAGAACAGCACTTCGCTCACGCAATCCATCAACCGCTCGCAGAGCCAACGATTCGAGTGCGTTGCGGGAAGTGCGCTGAAATAGGTCTGGATTTTCCGTTGGTTGGTAAACGGCTCCTTTAACTTCCAGAGACCGTCCTCCTGTTTGTCGAAAAATTCTTCTTCGATGTGCGCGACTTCCTCGCCGAAGCGATCAGCTAAGCCCTGGTCGGTCAGCCAGGGTTCGCAAAACCGCTGGTGGTCGAACTCGATGCCGAGATCGCGAAATTCATCCAAGTGGATCGGGATCGCCGGATCAAACCAGCCCATGATGCCTTCGACCTGATCCTGCGGCACTTGCCAAATCCGGAAAAATCCGAGGATGTGATCAATCCGGTAGGCATCGAAATACCGGCTCAACTGAGCGAAGCGTTTGCGCCACCAGGCGAAATCGTCGGCTTGCATCACCTCCCAATCATAGGTTGGAAATCCCCAGTTTTGCCCTCGGGCGGCAAACGCATCCGGCGGCGCACCGGCTTGCGCGTCCATTTTGAACAAATGTGGCGCGGACCAGGCATCGGCGGATTCCCGATCGATCCCGATTGGTAGGTCGCCTTTGAGCACGATTCCCAGCTGATGCAGGTAATCCACGGCATCGGTCAGTTGCTGCGCGAGCTCGAATTGAATCCAGAAATGCCAACCGATCTCAGCTGCGTTCTCATCGACAAAAGCGTCGGCCCGTTCCCAGGAAAACTCCGCCCAGTCATCCCACTGGGAAAAGTCCGCAGTGCCATACTGGTCCCGCTTCATGCAGAACACGGCGTAAGGATGGAGCCAGTCACGGTTTTCCGCGACGAATGCCTTCAGCGGCTCACTTGTTAGAATTTGCTCGCGGTGCTTGGCATAGATTTCCCGGGTGATCCGGGTCTTGGTTTCCATCACGGCCTCGTAGTCGACTACGGGCAGCGCATTCAGTTTGATTTTGCGATCGGTTAGATCTGAGGGAACCTCGAAGCCAAGTGCATCGACTCGTAGATAGATCGGGTGCAATGCGAAAACGCTGATCGCCGAATAGGGATACGAATCCGTCCAGCTGTGGGAAGAAGTCGTGTCATTGATCGGCAAGATCTGAATCAGTTTCAGGCCCGTTAGCTTTGCCCAATCCGCCAAGGGGTTGAGATCGGCAAACTCACCAACGCCCAGGCTTTCCGCGCTGCGTAGCGAAAATACCGGGATGGCGACACCCGCGTGCCGAGGCAGCGCATTCGGGTGGCGGCGGTAAACTTCGTCGCCAATTCGCGTCTGTTGCTCCGGGCGGAATCGGTAACCCTCGATCACCCGGTTTTCCCCCTGTTCGAATTCTAACAGCTGCTTGCGGGTCCGGTCGTAAAGCCCGTATTTGTATTCGATTCGGTCGAGCATCCCGATTTCAACCGCGACGCTCCAGGTGTTCTCCGCAGTTTGGGTTAGCAGTCGGGGTTTGGCCGTATTCCAGGTGCCAATCTCAGCCGCGCTGCCGAGCAGGCATGGCACGTGATCGGCCGGCACCCCACTCATGCGAAGTTGGAAAAGGTGATTTCCCGCAGCGAGTTTCGGTGCTTCAGAAAATGGATGGGCTGAAGCAAAGGCTCTGGTATCGAGAGCGTAGTCAACTGTGCCAGGAGAGCACCAGGTGTCTAACAGAACCGCCAAATGGTTGCGTTGATCGCGAATGCGAAACGACCGGGGGCCGCCCCATTCTTCGAGTTGAAGCCCACTGTCGTCATGGTGAAGTTCGTAGAAATACTCTATGCATTCCACCTCGGCTTCCGTATCGATGTGGACCTGCCATTGCTCCTCGTTGAGCCATTGCAACGGCAGGAAATGAACCGAGCTCTCGGTTCCGGTGAATGCCGTGAGTCTGAGCCAGAGACTTTGCCCCGGGCTCGTGCGGTAATTCAGCCGGAAGATGACTTTCATGGGGGCGTCCTGTTGGTTAGAGCGGTGCGGCTTTTTGCAGCAGGCGCAGTTTTTCCAAAGCCGCTCCGCTGGAAATCATCTCGCGGGAAATTTCAATTCCATCGCCGATGTTATCAGCCAGTCCGGCGCAAGCGAGCCCCGCCCCGGAGTTGAGCAGAACCATGTCACGTTTCGGCCCGGTTTCGCGGCCTGCGAGAATCGATTCCAGGATTCCGGCGTTGATTTCAGCTTCGCCGCCTTGCAGCTCCTCGACCTCCGCATGGTGCATGCCGAAGTCGCGCGGCCGCACTTCTTCATCCTCCATGTCCTGATACGAGCCGGCTTTGCAAATCCGGGTTGATCCCATCAAACTGACTTCATCGACCGAACGGCCATCGCCAGTGGTTCCGTGGACGACCCAAGCGCTGTCGCGACCAAGCCGTTGCAGGATTTCAGCAAAAGCGGGGCACAGTTCGCGGGTGTAAACGCCGATCAGTTGGCACTGCGGTCGTGCCGGATTCATCAACGGGCCAATGATATTGAAAATGGTCCGCACGCCCCGTTTTGCGAGTGATTTTCGCACGCCGATCACCGCTTTGAATGCTGGATGATAATGCTGCGCGAACAAGAAGCCGATCCCGGCTTTCTCAATGCAACGGCGGAATTGATCGGGCGGCAAATCGATCCGGATGCCTAGCGATTCCAGCACGTCCGCGCCACCGCTGCGCGAGGTGATCCCGCGATTTCCGTGTTTCACGACGGTGGCACCTGCTGCGGCGCAAATAAACATCGAGGTCGTCGAGACGTTGAAAAGATTCAGTTTATCACCGCCTGTGCCACAAACATCCAAGGTCGGTCCGTCCAAATCGAGCGATGAAATGCCCGGATCCACAGCGTGTTCAAGAAACGCTTCGACGAATCCGGCGATCTCCAAGGGCGACTCGCCCTTTTTCGACAAGGCTTCTAACAATTCGGCCTTCTTCGTGTCCGCCACGGCTGGGTCCAGCAACAATCCCGCCGCCACTTCCACCTCGCGCGGCGCGAGCTGCTCTCCATTCCTCAAATGCTGAATCAATGCGTCCATCTCCAGGAATCGTAGCACGGGCCGGCCTTCCGGCCAGCTTAGAAATTGCCCTGAACGCTTTGATTCGAATCCCTTATCCGCATGCATCAGAACAGCCGGGTCGCGGGGTCTCCCAGGAGCATCCACATCTCAAGGTGTTCGAGACGTTGATCTTTCAGTGGAATGCCGTGGGAAAATAAACTTTTCGCCGAGCCATCCACGCGATCAAAAGCAAAAAAGATGATCGGGTTTAGCGGGCGGGCGGCAATCGATTTCTGAATTTCCAGCCACCATTCGCCCACGGTTTCCGGCGGGTTACTGCTCATGGAACTCATCAGTCCCTGAGCGGCCAGGTAGCCAATGGCTGAGTAACTTTCGCCGCTTGCGCCGATGTAAGCGACAGGGCCGCCGGGAGATCGCAATGCCTGATAGCCGCCAGCACCGTTGTGTTGCAAAGAAAAGCAGCCGCAACTCAGAAACAGCCCTTTGTTACCGGATTTCTGAATCGACTGCCAATCGTTTGAGGGAAATGTCAGATGGCTGCCGGAGGCGGCAAACACCCAGTCATTCGAATGGCCGAAGTAGGTGCCGATCGTGTAGTCACGAGTCAGTTCTTCATGGAACTGACGCGAAAAATCTGCTTCGGGCACCTCCAGCGGATGACCGCCGACATCCGCCGCTCCATGGAATTTCCAGGAATGCCCGGCCCGATTCATGAGTCTTTTGGAGAGTGAGGTGATGAAGCGATCGGCGACGAAATTCCGTTTCCCGACGGGATTTCCCACCAGCAGAAGCCCTGTTTGTGGCCGCGTGGAGGTGGATTTTTCGAACGCCAGGATTTTAGCCACCATCTCGCTTGCTTCTGTGGGATTTTCAGCGGGAAGTCTTCCAACTGCAAAAAGTGGGGTGATTCCGGTTTCGGCCAAGCCATAGCGGCTGTCGGCAGGCAAGCCTTGCATGCGTCCGTGAACGCCTTCTGGAGATGGGATTTGGTCCTGAGTCCCGATGATGAGCAGGCAATCCTTTTTCCTGCTTCCTAACTTCAACTTTTCCACCGTCTCGGAAATTTCCGACGGTTTTGGATCGAGCAAGTCGATCACTTCATATCCCAGTCGGGCGCGAGTTTCGCGCAACGGTTTCACTGCCGATCGGAAAGATGCTGGGTAGGCGATTACCCAGCGTGGTTGCTTCGCCAGATCAGCTTCCTGCCAAGATCCCGGATATTCCAATGGCAAAGTCTGTGGCCCGCACGAAACCAGCGCACTGGCAAAAACAATGAAAAAGACGAGAAGTCGAATGATTGCCATGGAAGCCATGGCTTAGCGAAATCTCCATGCATCCACAATCTGCGAATCGCCTGTTAGATGGATTTCAACGTTTCATTCCATTCATGTGCCCGGGGAATCGTCGATGAAGATCGCGCCCAAGAAAGCCTTGGTGCGCAAGTGACGGTCAGAGTGAAACTGCCGTGTAAGGGAAATCTGCCTGAGTTTCATTATGGTTATCTGGCGCAAATCCCGTTCGGGCACGTTCCTTGTGAGCCTCTGGAAATTCGGTCAGATAAACATCCCGCTTGATGAGGCCTAGATCGCACGGGCGAGTGTTTCCTCGGCCTCTTCACCGAAGTGTCCCTGAACGATGGTGTCTGAAAGATAGGGGATGAGGGCTGGTGGGAAACCGTTGTCGGTTTCAGGATTCCAAAGGGTGTGCTGTGCCAGTGGATATTGCTGCTTCGCCGTCATCGCGACTTCGGCATCGTTGATGACCACGACATTTTCGACATGGCCGAACCCAGGAAGCCGCTCACTCGCATATCTCAAAAAACGAACACCGGCTGGCGAGTCATCGCGAAACTCGTTGAGTGGTCGGAGCAGATAGACGTAGTGGGTCTTGCTCAGGATCTCGGAGATTTGCTCAATGATGGAATCTGCTTCGACGGAGTGTGGTTGGACGATGAGTAAGTTCGGCTTCATGGGTTCGGATCTTTTTCGATCTCGCACCCATTGCACTTTGAGGGCCAACTCATGAATCCTTGATTTTCCGGGGATTTGTCAGCGCTCAGCTACCACCACACCGGCAAATTGCGCGGTCTGATGTAAAAAATGCACGACTGGTGCGGCCTATTTGCGCCAGAGCCAGCGCAGGGTGTCCGGGAAAATCGCGCCGCCATGCTTGCCGCTGTGACTGCCGTGGCCCCAGACGTATTTGAAATCGTAACCTGCAAATTTGAGGGCCGCCTGCATTTGCAGGTTGCCGAGCGGCCAGGAGCCGTGGGCGTTGTCGAGATCGTTGATGCCGTCCTGGAAGAATCCGCGAATCGGCTTCATCGGTGTTTTACGGATCAAGCCGGGGTAAACATCGCCGCCACGAATATTGGTGAACGATCCGATTTGTGAAACGACTTTGTGGAACGCATCAGGTCGTTCCCAAGCGACGGTCCAGGCGCAAATGCCGCCGGAACTCATCCCACAGATCGCACGCTGGTCGGGATCGTTGGTGAGGTTGTAGGTCTTGCCGACTTCCGGCAGGATTTCTTCTAACAAAAATCGGGCGTAGGCATCAGAAAGTGTGTCATATTCAACACTCCGGTTTTTTGCTTTCCAGGGTTCTTTTGGCAGTTCCTCCGCCACAATTCCGGGGTTGATGAAAATCCCGATGATTGGCGGAATGTCACCTTTTTGAATAAGATTGTCGAAAACGGTGGGAACCCGGAAGTCGCCATTTGGATTCACATACGCGTGGCCATCCTGAAATACCATGACGGCGGTAGGTTGTTGCGGATCGTATTGCGCTGGCTGATAGATGTAGTAGCTCCGGATCGTGCCGGGAAAGATCTTCGAGTCTTTCCAGACGTGTTCACTCACCGTTCCTTTTGGCACGCCATCCTGTGGCATCGAGTCCGCGCCCAGTTTTGGCTCCGGCATTTCGGGTAAAGTCAGCTTCGGAGCGGACTCCTGAGCGACCAGGGCCAGAGGAAACAGGGCGAATAACAGCAGAGCTTTCATTGGGTAACAGATGCTTTTTTGTTAGATCTACTAGGCAAGTAGTTCTTTTATCACCCGAGCCGGTTGCGTGCCGGTCAGCTTTTGATCAAGCCCTTGGAATTTGAAGGTGAGCTTCTCATGATTCATTCCAAGCAAATGAAGAATGGTGGCATTCAGATCGCGGATGTGCATCGGGTCACGGGTGATGTTGTAGGAGAAATCGTCCGTTTCGCCATAGGTCATGCCCGGTTTGACGCCGCCGCCAGCCATCCACATGGAGAAGCAACGTGGGTGGTGATCGCGGCCATAGTTGTCCGCACTCAGTCCGCCTTGGGAATAGACCGTCCGGCCAAATTCGCCGCCCCAAACGACCAGCGTGTCTTCTAACAAACCGCGCTGCTTCAGGTCCGCGATCAACGCCGCAGTTGGACGGTCGATGTCTTCGCAAAGAACTTTCATGCTGTTTGGCAGATCGGTGTGAGTATCCCAGCCGCGATGGAAAATCTGCGTAAACCTCACTCCGCGCTCTGCCATGCGGCGGGCCATCAGGCAGTTGTAAGCGTAGGTTCCCGGCTCTTTGGCCTTGGGTCCATACATCTCCCAAATCGATTCCGGCTCACCTGATAGATCGGTCAATTCCGGCACTGAAGCCTGCATGCGGAAAGCCATTTCATATTGGGCGATGCGGGCGTTGGTTTCCGGATCGCCAATTTTCTCATGTAGCTTGCGATTCATTTCAGAAACGCCATCGATCATTTCGCGACGTAGCTTTCTCGAAACTCCTTTTGGATTGGAAAGGTGAATGACCGGATCTCCGCCGGAGCGCAACGCAACCCCCGCATGTTCCGGGGAGAGGAAGCCGGATGACCACAATCGTGAGGAAAGCGCCTGGATGTTTTTGTAAATGGGGAGCTTCGACGTCAGCACGACGAAGGTCGGCAGGTCCTCGTTCATCGACCCGAGGCCATACGAAACCCAGGAGCCGATCGAGGGTTTGCCTGCGACCATGTTTCCGGAATTTGCCAAAAGAATCGCAGGCTCATGATTGATCGCATCTGTGTGCATTGACCGGATCACGGCGAATTCATCGGCAACCTTGGCGGTATGAGGGAGCAGGTCGCTTACCCAATGCCCGGCATGGCCATACTGGTTGAAATTGAAAACCGAAGGAGCAACCGGGAAGCGAGATTGCGATGCGGTCATGCCCGTGAGCAGCTGGCCGCCGCGCACGGACTCCGGAAGGTCTTCATTGAATCGTTTTACCAAGTCAGGCTTGTAATCCCAGGTTTCCAATTGTGAGGGAGCACCAGCCATGAACAGATAGATGGCGCGTTTTGCCTTCGGCGCGAAATGCGGAACGAAGCCTTCTTGAGCAGCCTGCGCCAGTCCTGAAAACCCGGATCTACCCGCAATCGCCGAGAGTCCGGCCCAGGCGAGTGATTTTCCGGCGCGACTGAGAAATTGCCGACGGGTGGCCAGATTCCACCACTCTTGTTTCAGCTCGCTAGGAATCGGGAGATCGAGAATCGATGGTCCTTCGCCGCAGTGGTCGGAGCAGAGATCGAGGTTGCGTGGGTCCATGAGAATTACTTGTTGAGGGTTTCGTCGAAATTGAAGAACTGGTTGGCGACCATCGTCCAGGTCGCGACTTCAGTGGGGTCGAGAGTGGTGTCGCTTGGAGCTTCACCAGTGGTTAGAAGCTCTTTGGCATCGTCGGGGTTTTCCCGGAAGTGGCCGGAGAAAGCCGTGAGGCTTTTGGTTAGAGTCGATTTCTCGCCATCGTCGAGAGCGCGCGAGAGGAGAATTTCGGAAAGGAAATCCAGGCGCTCATCCGTTGAGGATGCTTGATGAATCACGCGCTCCGCGAGTTTTCGTGCGGCCTCGACAAATTGTGGATCGTTCATCGTGACCAGCGCTTGCAGCGGCGTGTTGGTCCGTGCTCGCCGGGTGCAGACCACTTCGCGTGCCGGAGCATCGAATGTTTCCATAGAAGGTGGCGGGGCGAAACGCTTCCAGAATGTGTACATCGACCGACGGTAGAGAGCTTCTCCGGAATCCTGTTTGTAGTGCAGGGTGTCGGATTCCGGCATCGAGACCGCTTCCCAGATTCCCTCCGGTTGATAGGGCTTCACCGAAGGTCCGCCGACTTTTTCAACCAGCAGGCCGGAGGCTTGCAGAGCGGTGTCCCGCAAAACTTCCGCGTCCATCCGGAAACGTGGCCCGCGTGAAAGCAAACGATCCGATGGATCCGCTTCGAGTTTTTCCGGCGTGATCCGGTTGCTTTGCTGGTAGGTGGCGGAGGTTAACAGCAGCCGATACATGTGATTGACATCCCAGCCCGACTCACGGAATTCCACGGCCAGCCAATCCAGTAATTCCGGGTGACTTGGTCTGGCTCCCATGATGCCGAAGTCATCGGTCGTTTCCACCAAACCGGTGCCGAACAGTTCGGCCCACATGCGGTTGACGGTGACTCTGGCAAAGAGGGGATTTTCGTCTGTTAGAAGCCAGTTCGCCAGGTCGAGGCGGCTTGGATTCGATGCGTGTGGCGGCGGTGGCAGGAATTTCGGTGTGGCCGGAATGACCAATGCTTTTCGCGCCGTGTAAACGCCGCGGTCCAAAACCCAGGCGTGCGCAGGGCCGGGGCGCTCTTTCGCGATCAGAGTGGCTGGACCATCTTTTGCAAGATCTGCCATTTCCTGTTCTGCGGCTTGGATGTCCTGGCGGAGCTTCGATGCATCCTGGTCGACTGAGCCAAGGAAGAATTCGTTAAGGCCGAGAAATTTCTCTGCAGGCGTCCATTTTTCAGGATCGGGAGACTTTTCTAACAAGCGTGCGGCGGGATCTTCAAACGGCAGTCGCGCGAACTCTTCCGGAGTCAGTTCGCGATGGTAAATGCGCACATCCTGATAGCTGTTTTCACGCAGCAGATCGGAATCATGGCGTCGACCGAGCTCCAGAGGGAAATTGTTGCGGATCGAATCCTCCGGCTTGAGGGTATCATGCAGGACTGAAGTCGGCGCAGGCTTGCCATTGACATAGATTTTCAAGCCGGAGGCACTACGGGAACCATCGTAAGAAACGGCGAGATGGATCCATTCACCGCGTGGGATGCCCGGAGTGTCCACGTGAATGGCGCTGTCTGGCCACTGGTGCACGATTTGGAATTCCAGTTTGTCCCCACTGATGCCGACGTCCCAGCCTTGGTAGTTTTCAGAAGCGTTGCCCATCTTGGCAATCAACGCGCCGTTGCCGGAGGAAATGTTGCCGGGTTTGAGCCGGGTTCTCACCCACATGGACACGGAGAAAGGCTGATCCGCCTCGAAGTCGCCTTGGTCAGGCATCGGGATCTGCGTGTTGATATCCATCCGCATCGACGGCCAGAACCAGAGTGATTCACCCCAAACCAGCGGATTGGTGATTGCAGCGTAAGCCGGAGTTTTCGCCTCGGGCGCGTAGTTGGTGACCTTGTCCCCGGCTCCTTCATTGAACAGCAGGTTGACGTCCAGAGCATCGGTGGAAACGGCTTTTGGTTTATTTCCCGCAGCAAGCCATTCGTCGAAGCGTTTCATGGCATCACTACGGCGTTCCTCGTATTCATGCACGGCCGCGGATCGGCGTGCGACGGCTGCATCAAAGGCGGCTTGATTTTCGCCATTCGGCAGGCGCAATACCGGTGCAGGGTCAGAAACGTTATTATCCCAAGACTTCTCTGCCGTGTTGTTGAAAAAGGCCCCCAGCGAATAGAAATCCTTTTGTGAGGTCGGATCAAATTTGTGATCGTGGCAGGCCGCGCAGCCAACGGTTAGACCGAGGAAGGTTGCGCCAAAGGCTTCGGTGCGATCGCGGGTATTGTTGACGTGGATTTCTTCCGGAATCGTGCCGCCTTCGTTGGTGCTGACATTGCTTCGGATGTAACCGGTGGCAATCAGGCTGTCGGCCGTGGAATCCGGGAGTAGATCACCGGCGAGCTGTTCTTTTACAAATTGGTCAAATGGCTTGTTCGCCGCGAATGAGCGGATGACATAATCGCGGTAAGGCCAGATCGAGCGATAGTTGTCGAAATGCAGGCCGTGGGTGTCGGAATAACGTGCGTAGTCTAGCCAATATCGAGCGCGGTTCTCCGCATAAGTGGGACTGGCGAAAAGTCGGTCGAGATAGGCTTGGTAAGCCTCGTCTGTAGGGTTTTTCGCGAACGCTTCCACATCGGCAGGATCAGGCAGCAGGCCAGTGAGATCGAGTGAAGCACGCCGGATCAGGGTGCGGGGATCTTCCTTCGGTGCGGGAGTGAGATGGTGTTGCTGGAGGCGATGCAGAACAAAGGCATCGATCGGATTTTTTTCCCAAGACGCCTCTTGGTTCTCCGGAGTTTTGGGGCGGACGGGTGGGATGAATGCCCAGTGCTTCTCGAACACCGCGCCCTCGGAAATCCACTGTTCGAGCAAGGCGATTTTTTCCGGCGGCAGCGGCTTGTGCAAATCGGGCGGCGGCATCAAATCAGACGCTTTGTCTGCTTGAATGCGGTGCATGAACAGAGAGGAAGCCGGGTCGCCTTTGACAATGACGGGTTTGCCGTTTTTGCGGACAGCGAAAACCATTTCCGGCTGATCCAGACGAAGCGGCTCGTCCTTTGGTTCGCGGGAGCCACTGTCCGGACCGTGGCAATGATAGCAGTATTCCGAGAGAATGGGCTGGATATCGGCGTTGAACGATACAGGAGCTGAAGCCGTCGTTTTTTCGGCAGCTGCCGCTTTCGCCGTCTTTTCGGTTTTTCCGCAGCCGACCAGAAACATAATTCCGGCGGCTGCCAAAACGGTCGAAATGGTCCACTTGGTCTGCATCATTAAAACAAGAAACTCCCAAAAAAGGGGAAATCTTTCCAAAGATGCGAGATTCGTGAATAATTAGTTTTTCATGCGCAGAAAACGAGCGAATTGAATCTCTGGCTTGCCATGGGAATCAGTCGGAAGTCGCGAGCCGAAGTCCGACACGGAAAAACATTTTTTCCTCAGCCGAGGTGCTGGTGAAAACCGCGGTTTCCAAGTTTCCAGATGGATCCAGAGTCGACTCTACCGCGCTGGTATCTTCTTCCCAGTTCACAAGATCGTTTGCCTTTTCCACATAGTAAACGGCGTCAGGTGCACGACGATCTTTGCGGACCTTTAATTCGACATTCGGGGCGCTGGCGTCGCGGCTGAAGGCTTGGAGCTGGAAGTTTGCGGACTGCTTGGTGGTCGGGTCGAGCTGACGTGCGTATTCTTCGAGGTTGCTGATGCCGTCGCCATCCGGGTCGGCCTCAGGATCAATTTCTGCCAGATATGCTGCATCATCGGATGCCTTGGTCATCTGGATGAAATTGATAACCGGGAAATCGTTGCCGGTTCCGGGGCCAGGGGTGATTCCCAAGGTGATGTTGCCACTTGAATCCGGCATGATGCCCGGGACATTGGTGAGCTCGGTGTTGGATGCTCCGTAGACGGTCACTACCGTTGCGGCTCCGCTGCCGGTGAAGGTGTAGGTGCCGCTGTAGTCATAGCCTGCGACGAGGCTGCCTCGGCGGGCGAGGAAAGTGAAGTCGTAGGTCGCCTCGGGATCCAAGCCGGAGAATGTCATCAAGGCGGTGAGCGGAGGATTGTCACGAAGTGCGAATTGAGTCATCTGTGCATCCGCTGCGTAGCCGGTGAGGGGCGAACCGTTGTCGGACCGAAATTGGTCAAATCCATCATTCAGGGTGAATGTCGCACCTGCAGAGCTGCTGTTGTTCGTATCTGTTAGAAGATAGGGAGCCGTGCTCGACATGCTGTTGATCGTATTCCAAATCACGCCGTCATAGTTTGGATTGGCGTTGGTGTTGAAATCGATCAAGTAGGTTTCGGTGCTTTTTTGATAATAATCACTGATCCAGTCGGCATAGCTGCGGGCGCTTTGGCCGGATGGCGTGATGGTTGCCACCTCGCTGTAATCGCTCTGAAGCTCTCCCTGTTTCTGAGAAACCCGGTAATCATAGCTGATGGCAGCGGTGAGGCCACTGTCCTCAAATGCGGGTGTGCCGACAGGGCTTGTTCCTACGACTGACCATGGGTCAGTGCTGTCGCTAGCGCGGCGCTCGATCACGAAATCGCCATCACCATTGTTGTTCGACCAGGACAGACTCGCGGTGGTGCTGGAAAACGACTGAACCATCAGGTTGGTCGGTGTGGTGGCTGCGGTCATGGATGAGGCGGCAGAACTTTCCAGGATCAGCTCGGAAAAGCTTTGAGCACGGTTTTCAAGATCTTCCGATTGGGTGGGGCTGGTGTCGGCAAGCGGTGAGCAAATTTCCAAGCTGGCTTGTTGGAACGCGCCTTTGGTTTGCGCCATGGCTTCATCCTCGGTCCATGCGGCCCGGTAAATCGCCACGTCCTGATAGTCGGCCTGGGCAGGTGCCTGTGCGCGACCGTCAAGATCAGGTCCGCCGATCACGAATCGATCCGGGGTGTATTGCTCGCTGATGGTTCCTTTCAAGACTCCATCGAAGTAAACCAGCGTCTGGTTGGTGGCATTGCGGTGAGAAAGGGCGATTTCATGCCAGACGCCATCATTGGCATCGACATCGAAGCTGGTTTCGGTGCCGGCGGGGCCGATGTAAACCAGGGCGCTATCGCGAATTTCCAGTGTGGCCCGATTCGTGAGGGTGCCAACAGAGGCAACGGTCCCGGTATCAGTCGTGCGGACTCG
The DNA here is from genome assembly GCF_016595435.1 of Luteolibacter pohnpeiensis. Taxonomy (GTDB): domain Bacteria; phylum Verrucomicrobiota; class Verrucomicrobiia; order Verrucomicrobiales; family Akkermansiaceae; genus Luteolibacter; species Luteolibacter pohnpeiensis. The sequence continues at coordinate 137,166 of NZ_JAENIJ010000004.1, read as the reverse complement.
GAAATCGAGATTGAAGGAATGGATCGGCTGCGCCGGAGTGTATTGAAGCGGGGCGTCTTCCGCTTCATCGCGCAGCAAGCGGAGAAAGCCGGTGGTTCCTTTCCAAGCCGGTGTGGTGGTTTTTCCCGCTGCGATGGCGTCGAACAAGGTCGGCACAATGGTGTAATACATTTCGCCATGGCCGGCAGCGTTGGGGTGGCCTTCGTTATAAAAATAGCCAGGAGCCCAATGACCATTTCCATCGTCAATCGCTCCCAGGAAGTTGTTGCAAGGCACGTCCCAGGTGTTGAGCAGCAGGTTCATCTTTTTGATGAAGCCATACTCGGTGGCATCATAGTCATTGTGCGGATAGCAAAGACTGATGACGGGCTGGTATCCTTGTTCACGACAAAGATTCACGATCTGGGTCATGCCGCTTTCAAAGCTGTCGAAAATGGCTTGAGGGCTGCTGGCGTTGACTAAGCCTTGGTTCGCCATGGAAAGACCAATTACGAGGATGTTGGTGTCTGGATGGGAAACGACGACATCATTCTGAAATCGGTTTAGTACGAGAGATGTGGTATCTCCCGACACCGCGACGTTTTCCACTTTCCAGGTCACTTCGGAATCGGGCGCGACAGGCGCGTTGTTTTCCAAGAGTGATTCCAACCGATAGGCCCATCCGAGCGAAGTCGGATCCGAGCCAACACCCGCTGCAACGGACGAACCAATGACGGTGACGGTTTGGCTGGTTTCTTCCGCCAATGCGGAGGGGAAAATGCTGACGTAGCTGGCGAAGCCAAGTGCGGCTCCGACGACGGTTTTGCTGACGGGATAACTCATGCGATCGGTTTTTGAGGGATTTGAAAAAAGCATAGCTCGCCCGGATCCACGAAAAGATGCCGATGTGGCAGCGATCGGGGAATTCCGAGCGAGATGGCACTTCATCCACGCCCTGGGTTGCGGTCGTGGTGGAAGCTTGGGTTTAATTCGAATAGGTCGAAAATCCCGTCAGAGGTCAATCCCAAATTGTATACAAAGAGTTAGAATAGGGATACATGAACATGAGCTCAGACACGACGAATTTCAGTCCTGAATATCAGACTGGAATACTCTGGATTGAGAGAGCGCGTAGTTATCCGGGTCATACATGGTTTCGACTTTGGCTGGTGGCGCGGTAGCTTTCCCCGCCATCGTGCAGCGCGCGAGATAGGTGATGGTGTAGGTTCCTCGGTTCCACATGCGGTTGAGGTAGAAATCCGCGCGGTCGTCACGCAGTTCGCTGTGGCTGATTTTCCAGTCACTTTCACTGGTGCGTCCGCCTTGCGTCGCACTTTGCGAACTGAAGTCGCTATTGATGATTTCAAAAGTCGCAGGGAGCGGATCTTCGACTACCAAATAACGCGTGTCATCCTGAGGCAAGGTGAGCTTCAGTGTGACCCGGATCAAATCGCCGACTTGCGGTTCGCTGAGAAATTCAGAGGTCCCGTCCGCGTGGATTTTTTCGTATGTCCTATCGATCGACATCCCATTGTTAGAGACGGGTTGAATGGGCGCAATTTCTGGTTTTGCCTCCAACTTGATCCGTGCGTAGAGGCGATCCTGATGAGTCAGGTTCAATTTCAAATCACGGGTGATCGGCACCGTTATTGCTTGAGTCGTGCTCGCCGGAGGCAGGTTGATGGATTGATGTCCGGCTGGGGTTTCCAGATCAATGGTCATCTGGTTGCTTGACTGCTTCTCCGAATTTGCAAATTGGGAAATGGCCAAAAGTGACCAACCGTTGAGCCATGTCGTACGCCAGTTGCCGTAGGCATCCCGGTCATTCAAGAGTCGGTCAAAAAGATCCATCACCTGTGGGTCTTCCGGTGAGATGGTGCTCCAGGCCAGCAGCTTCAGAGCCTGGTCACCGTGCCAACGCATCCAGTTGTCGTCTTTGTTTTTGAACGGAACGGATGAAGTCAGCACCGAAATCGCAGCGGATGAATCCTTGGTCGAGTGGAACATCGCCAAGGCCAATAGACATCTGGCGCTGGAATTCAGATCGGCCATGCGATCGATCATGATGCTTTGGTAGGCGGGTTGTGGCTTTCCTGCAAGCGCGAGAACCCATAGGGCCCGTGCCTGGCACTCCAGTTGATAGGCGGATTTGATGTCAGAAATTCCGCGCAGATTGCTGATCAGATTCGTTGTGAGGGAATTGATCGCCGATTCGGGAACATCGGCTCCTTGATTGCGCGCGAGAATCAAGCCCAGGCCTGCATAGGAAGTCGCCCAATCGGCGGCCTCGGTTCCGCCCGGCCAGTAGCTGAATGATCCATCAGGGAGTTGCATGCTCAACAGCCGATCGACACCGGCTTGGATCGCCTTGGCCTTTTTCTCTGCAGTGATCTTCGTGAATGCCGGAATGATTTGCTGCAGCGATTCCAGAGCGAACCATGGCATCAACGAGGAGGTCGTTTGCTCGACGCAGCCATGTGGATAGCTGAACAGATAGTCGATCGAGCCGGCTGCCCCGAGGAGTGGCGTTTGTGAAAATTCCAATTCGATCGAGCCATCACCGGTGAGGAGGTCGGCATCCAGATGCTTCAAGAGGTTGTCTGTGCCTGCGGTATCGAGTTTCACAAACTCGGATTGCCGGAGTAATGGCATCGGGTAATAAACCGGGAATCGAGCTTGGACGGCATCCGAGAGTGAATGGTTCAACGCTGGAGTCAATTCGCGGTCTGCCAGCGATACTGGAGTTGCTTTCCATGAAAGTACGGCATTGCCCGTAGAATCAGCGATGAGAGGGAAGACCAGTGTGCCGGAAGATTTCGGCTGCAAGGAGATCGTTTGAGTGGAAGGCCCGAGCAAACGGCAGGTGGGTGACCCTGCATCGGATGAGCTAGTCAGCGTCACTTCCCATGTGCCGGAATAATCCGTTGAGTTTTGCACCAAAACCTGTGGATTGAAGGTGTCGGATTGATTGGCGAATCGCGGGGCCTTGGGCTCCAGCATCAAGGGTTTGTTGATCAGAATGGATGATTCCGCGTGGCCGAACTTGGTGGCGCCTTGGCTCGCGACTGCGATCACCCGATAGCGGGTGAGTGTGTCCGGGGCACGGAAGGTGTGGGTGAATTTTCCGGAGGCGTCGGTTTTGAGCGAAGCAATCCAGGTCGCGCACGGGTTGAAATTTTTGCGATACAGATCGTTGAGCGCACCCAGGTCGCCGCCGCCGCCGACGAAGAACCCTTTATTGAAAAAGCCGGTGTTTTCGACATCTTCGCTGATAAAGGATTCGAACGATGTCCCAGCTTGAACGTTGAGCAGGCGTGGATTGTAGAAAAAGGCATGTGGCGCAGGCGTTTCGTAGCCCATCACTGCCAACGTTCCTTCGTCCTCGGCGTAGAGGGTTACTTCAGCATCACTGGCTGGGCTTCCATCAGCCAAGGTTGCGGTTCCAACGATGCTCACTGAATCACCGGGGCGGAAAGATTTCGGAGAAGCTGCGGTGAGGGCTGATGGGTCTTTGGCATCGAGTGATAGCTGGACGCGATCACGATCGCTTTCAACGGTGAGTTCGCAGTAGCCGAGACGGAGTTGAGGCTCCTTGATCGCGCGTGCTGACTCTGCGGCTCCTTTGACGATGAGGACCGAGACGTAAGCGTTCGGCGCATCATTTTCGGTAATGGGGATTTCGATCACCGGCTTCTCTGCTTTCAGCGGAACCAGGAAGGAACGCAGGACTTTTTCGCGTTCAACGGTGACCAATGCCGTTCCCTCAATCGGTGACAGAACCAGAATGCGTGCGGTGTCGCCCGGCTTGTAGGATTTCTTTTCGGAGACGAGTTTGATTCGCATGCCGTCTTCGTAGAGCCATGGGTATTCGTCCGAGCCGTAAACCGTGAATGATGTGACGGTCGCAAAATCGTGGCCTTGAGGATCGGTGCCGCGAATGGTGAGGTAGTGTTCGCCGTTTTCCTCCGGGGTGAAGATGAAAGATTGACCGCCATGGGCTGACTGCTTCGGAGTAATGGTTAGATTTGTGATGGAAATGCTGGGCTCAGTCACATCGTTTCGGGTCACGGTCTCACCGTCCTGATTTTGCATTTTCACCGACTTGTTGACCTTGCGTGAAAGCGTGGCGGTTACCCGAACCGGATCGGGGTAGGGTTCTCCTGAAGTATCGGTGGCGACGATTTTCAATTCAACTTTGTCCCCGGTGCGGACGAGCCGGTCCAAACGAGAAATCCCGACGTAGATGGATGCCGGATGAACGGTGGTCGTTGCGGTTGAGCGCAATGTCTGGTGGTTCGCATCGGTGACTTCCGTGGACAGGGTGACTTCACGAGCAGTTGGAAAGTCGGATTCCGGTAGATCTACGGCAACCGTGGTAGTTCCCTCGGGCGTCAATGTTGTTTCGCCTTCGTGCTGCATGGTTTGGCGGGAACCATTTCCATCACCCCAGCGGTAGCCGAAATAATGATACCAATATTGCCAATCAACTTCCCGGTGATTGCCGAAGAGGAAATCACTGAATCGCTCCGGATAAGGATTTATCGAAGTGATGCGGGTGAAGTAATTGACACTTCCTGCGGCCACGGGCTGCCCTTGGTAATAGCGGGCTGAAATGTCGGCCGATAGTCGGGTGGCGCCGGGTACCGTATCGGGCAGGGTTTGCTCGATCTCAAATGCATTGCGGCGGAATTCTTCGACCCGGAGTGGCAGATAAAAGCTCGCGTTATTCCGGATCGAGTATTTTTCCGACCAGTTGTCGCTATCTTCAGCCAGCTGCAAATCGTCCGGGAACTCAAGGCGGATGGCGTGATCGCCGGTTTGGGAAGGAGGCAACTGATAGTTCAGATCAAACGAGCCGTGCTCGGAGAAGTGAACCGGTGAGGAATAAATTTCCTTTTCGCTGGGGTCGAGGATGACCACCCGTGCATTGCTTTCTGGGATGGGCTGGATCTCGTTGCCTTGTTGGATGCGAACGATGCCTTTGAGGTGGACCATTTCGCCCGGGCGATAAAGGGAGCGATCGGTGAAAAGAAAGGCCCTCCGGGCTTTGTCCAGAGGCTTGTTCCAACTGTAGCGAACGGGGAAATGCCAAAGCCCGACGGTGGACAGGCTGGTGTCAAAGGCGGTGATATAGGTGTCATCCCCAAGCCGCGCTCTCAGGTTTTGTGCTTCTGGAGGGCGCGGCAGCATCACAAGCCCGTCATGGTTGGTTTTTTTCGAAACCAGAGAGTTGGAATCCTCGCCAAAAAGGTCGATCGAGACTCCTTCCAAGGGTTGTCCTGTCGAGCAGGAGAATGCGAAAATGAAAGCTTCGCGGTCGTTGAATTTCCAGGCCAGGCCGATGTCGGTTAGTTGAATAATCGCTTGCGAATTTCGCTTGTGATCGATGTGCAGGCCATCGTGCGGGGTGCCGGTGACATCCAGAAAAAATGCGGTGGTTTTGGTTCCCTCGGGCAGCAGGTCATTCCAGTCCAGCGTGACGGTTTTGGAACTGTCGATCTTGGTACCGAGCTCAAAACTCTCATCGAGAATCGTCTTGCCCGTGATCAGGGAGTAGGGGAGGGACGAGGTTTGGCTGCTGGATTCGTTGTTTGGACCTTCTCCGGTGTAGTGGCGATAGCCTTGATAGGCGCGAACCAGTTCATTCGGGGCCAGCTGCTTGAGCCGGACGTGCAACTGGGAGAGGTTGACGGTGAGCATGGGGTATTGGCGATTTCCGTTGGCCAGTTGGGCCTGATTGGTGCTTGGAAGGACCAGCTGGGGCTGGATCACCTTGAATTTCAGATCGTTCGTGACCGAGTTGCTCAGCAAATATCCGTGTTCTGATGAGAGCCTGCCATGCACTTTCAGGGTCCAATCGTGCCGATTCGAAAAGTCGCCGTGGAGGAGTATGCTTTCGCCCTTGATCTCTGCGGAGAGATTTTGTGGGCGTGGTTTGATGGTGATGTTGCGGGTAAGGAAATCAGCCGGAAGTGGGGAGGCGGGTTTGTAATTGAGCTGGATTTCCAGGTATCGATCTTCATCTGGATTTGCCACCGCATTGAGGGAGGAGATTTTGAATGGCTCAATGGTGCCGATTTGATACTCCGAGTTCTCGTCAAGCCGGGCGTTATGATTCGAATTGGGAAGACCTTTCAGGATCGAAAGTTTCCAATCCTCCCCAACAGGAAGCGGAAAGGCAGGCGTTGCGAAGATGGCAAATGGAACCGGGTCCTCAGGCTTAGAGGCTGGTGGATCACCCGGAAAGCGGGAGGACCAGCTCCGATAGTAGTTTGCGCGATAGCCAAGTTGACCGAGTGTCGGGCGGCTGATTTCAGCGGCGACTTGATCCCCGGATTTCGACGAAAAGGTGATGTAGGAACCCAGCTTTGCGGGATCGACGTCATCATTGAAAACGACCAGCCATTGGGAATTAGAACGGGAGTAGTCATGGGACCAGCGATTGGGTTGCGTGGCGATGGAGATCCGGAATGCTTCGCTATTCGCGGTGGCAAACGTGGCGGTGGGAACCTCAGTGCCATCCAGATACACTTGATCCGGTGCGAGAGAGAACTTGAAGCTGGTGCCGATGGTTGGAGGGATTTCAGGAACCAGCCGCGCGATGTTTTGAGCGGTCCATGTAATCTTGCCGGGGATAGGCGGCTCAATCTCGATTAGGTGGTTATCGACGGTTTTGCCAATTTCGGCAGTCTCGACAAAGGGCTTGTCGAGGACGATGTCGATTTGACTTTCTGGAGCGATTGATGGGGTGGAAACGACCAATCTGGGTTCGGCGGAGGCTACCGCCTGAAAAAACAACCCAGCAGCCAACAGGTGAAAAAATGATTTCATGGCAACGAGAGGGAAAACGTCATTTTAATACGTGGCCTACTGGCATTAAATTCAAAATTATTTCGTGAGTGATTGAGTTTTCGTCGTTTTTAAGAGCCGAAAGCCAATTCTCTAAAAAATTCGCTCAAGGATTGCCGTTTGATGACTGACATGCCATTTTTTGACCAAGTGAGACCCCCTAAGTCATTCCGCTACGGCCTTGCGATCTTGGGATTTGCTGGCGTTTTGATATCTGGATGTGCGCCAAGCTATACCTTGGTGAACAATCCAAGGGCGCGCGCTGCTGGCGAAACGTTCGGTTACCGCCATTGGGTTTCATCATCGGTTGAGCCGGACATCGTGATGATCGGGATTCACGGATTTTGCGGTGCATCGATCGATTATGAAAATCTCGGGCTCCACTTGCTGAAAAATCAGCCGAAAACCGCTCTTTACGCCTATGAGGTTCGCGGCCAGGGAAATGATCCGATCAAGGAGCGCCGTGGCGACATCGGTGATCCAGAGGAGTGGTACAATGACCTTCAGACGTTCACCCGGCTGGTCCGGAAACAGCATCCCAGGGCAAAAATCGTGTGGTTCGGTGAAAGCATGGGCAGTTTGATTGCTGCCCACGCGCTCAGTGAGGCTCCTAGCAATGATCCGCCATGCGATGCGATCGTGCTCTCTTCCCCGGTAGTCCGTTTTAAGGACGGAATTCCGGCCTGGCAACCCGCGCTACTCCGCATGGCTGCAGCCACGGTTCCTTCCGCACGGATTTCCCTGGAAACCCTGACCGGTGGCAAGGACGTGCAAATGACCCAGACTTCCACCCACGAGGAGCAGTCGCTGACCAATTCCTACTACATCGATGAATACACCTTGCGATTGCTGAACGCGCTCGCCCGTAACATCGATACCATGAACGACTGCGCGGAAAAAATCGACATTCCGCTGCTTGTGCTCCACGGCGGTCAGGATTTTTTCAATACCGATTCCGATATGCGTGGCTTCATTGCCCACGTGCCGGAGAAAGTCACCTATCACAACTACCCGAAAGCCTACCATCTCCTGATGTATGATCAGGAAAAGGATCGCATATTCCGCGATGTCGAAAAATGGCTTACCAAGGTGCGGAATGATCAATTTTAAAAAATCTGCACGGTTTGGACGGGTTTCGTCTTGACGCGCCGCGTTCCATGGGCATTCTTCGCGCCCCCAACCACGAACCTTTCTTTTTACTATGGCCCGTATTTGCAGCATCCGAGGAACCCGCGTCCGCTCTGGCGGTAAGATCCACCGTTCTGGTTTGGCCAAGAAAAAAGGCGGTATCGGTCGCCACGTCACCAAAGTCGTGAAGCGCACGGTTTCCCCAAACCTTCAGACCAAGCGCATCTGGATTCCAGAACTCAGCCGTTTCGTCCGCGTTAAGCTCAGCGCACGCGCACTGAAGACCGTCAACAAGAACGGTGCTTTCGTGACCTTGAAGAAAGCTGGATTGGTCTAATTCGTCTCGGCGAGATTGATTTTATGGAGCCCGGTAGCAATACCGGGCTTTTTTTATCAAGCGAGCAAAGCCCGTTCGGGCGAGGCTCACTCCACCATGCATGGCACCAGCACTCCGTCGGTCATGCCGTGGATTTTCTTTTTATCTGCTGGCACCAGGGTTGCCAGGCAGCCTGCAAATGAGGTGTTTCCGCTCTGATCCGTGAAGAAGTATGGGCACAATCGCGCGCGGGCTTGCATTATCTCCACACTGCCATCTTCGCGGAATACCGGATGCTCGATTCTTCTGCCTTCGCGGAATTCCTGCAAAATCCAAGGTTGCTCGCTCGATTGCTCCAGGGCGTGTGTAAGACGCTCCGACCACTCGGCGGACGGCATGTCGTGGCCAATATAAACCCCGCGAGAACCCCATGCGGTTTCGTGGAATCCGCTGATTTTCAAAACCAGTTGGCGTTCTTTTTGGCTGAAGGCAGCGACTTCATCCCAGCCATGTGCGTTGAGTCGCGGAAGTGCCGCATGAGGTGGCAGGGGGGTAGGATCCAGCACCCATCCGAATGGAACAATTTCCCGCAGCCTCCGTAGATGATTGCCGCGCAGGGTTTGTTCCCAGATTTTTTTCAACGCGGGAGACCATAGCAAGGCGAGCCACAGTTTGTCTTCCAGATGCGGCTTGAACGGGGAGGTGATGTTAAGCTCACCAGCGGCGGACATTTCACCCATGCGGCGGGCATGAGACACCGCTTCCCAGTCGAACAACTCAAAGAACCGGTAAATGTTTTCTCCGGCGGAGGGAACGTGTTCTTCAGCGGAGGCGGTTTTCCAGTTTTCTCCAAGTTGGCGCACCATCCACTCCATTTCAGGGCGATAATCGCCTGCTTCATCGGAAATCAACACCGTGGCTCCCTCGGGGAAAAGTGATCGAAATCCATCCACCATCCCATTTGAACCTCCGAGAACCTCGAAGCCGGCATCGGAATAGACCTGAGAGAGCCAGGCGGTCACACCAATCCCGCCAGGTACGCTGTCCAGCTCCGTCATGGAGAATCCTGTATCTGTCAGAATCAAATCAGGCCGGATCACCCGTGGGAATTGATCTGCAAGACCAGGTTCTTTCTGCAACCGCGCCAGCCAGTCGGATTTTCCCTCATCGAGAAGTTCTGCCAGCCAGTGGTCGAGCTTGCCTGCAGCGCTGCGTCGGTAGAGCGCATCACTCGCTTGTTGGAATTTGGAGAGTGGATGCCCAAGAGATGTCATTTGCCTGACCTCGGCCTTGGTGAGCTTCAACGGCTCAGGGGACCAGCGCCATGCGCCGCCGCCAAAAAGACCTCCTTCAGGTAGTTGATTCCGCAGTGCGGCTAAAGTCATTCCCATCGCGCCGCTAGATTCGATGCGGTCTGTGCAATTGCCAAGGGGGAATTGGAGAACAAAAAATCGGCGAATTTGTTAATTTTGACGAATTTTCATCGGAGTTGACCCGTCTCACTGCTATGGGTGAAGAATCGATGGCTGAGGTAATGAGTTATATTTGCCCGACTTGCGGATCTGAGGCGCAAGTTGGCACTCCTTGCCCCGGTTGCTCGAAGCGCCGTGAAAAAGCGCGCCGTTCCTGGGAGCAAGACCCCAGCATGGACGGGCTAGGGGAAACTCAGGAATTCGACTACGAAGATTTCGTTCAGCGTGAATTCGGTCGGGGGAAGCAAGCCCAGGGTGGCTTGAAATGGTATTGGTGGCTGCTTGCCGTATTGGTTCTGGTTGCGTTCGTGGCTGTTACCTTCGGTCTTTCCTAAATCTGCAGGTGGACTCGTTGTCGTGCGAATTGCACTTTTTAGAGGGGTAATTCGACTTATCGCAACTTTTTCGGTCATTCATGGAATAATCGCATTTGATGTAAGTTATTTATCAAAAGTGAATTACCCGAAATTGCTGAATCTGGCCAAGCATCTGCGCCATCTCTCATGGAATAACCAAAGGAATTCTATGCTGCAATGGACAATTACATTTCTGGTTTTGGCGCTGATAGCCGGATTGTTGGGCTTCACCGCTGGGGTGGGAGCTGCAGCGGCTTTAGTAGCCAAGGCGCTATTCTACATCTTCCTCGCACTCGTGGTGATATCCGCCCTAAGTCGAGTCCTTACCGATAAGACTCACTGAACCAGAAAAAATGAAAAATCGAAGATCGGCGTGGCCTTAGCGGCCGCGCCGTTTGTCTTTAGGCTCCGTGTGGCCTTTGGATTTCTCGTTGCTGGGATTTTTCATCAGCAGGCTCACTTCTTTCGGATTGAGTACCGCATATTGAGCGGCTTCCAAATCGCCTAACCATAGCGAGCCAATTCTTACACGGAGAAGCTTGGTCACTTGATAGCCCAACGCCTCAAACATCACCCGAATCTGGCGTTTCGCGCCGTGATCGAGAATCACTTTAATGCGCCGCGGGGACAGTCGCTCAATGGCTTTTGCTTTCAGTTTTCCGCCTTCGGTGAAAATACCGGCCAAAAACTGGTCCAAGTGAGCGTTTTCGAAAGCCTGGTTTGCAGTGACCAGGTATTCCTTCTCGACGGACTTGGACGGGTGCATCAGTTGCTGTGAGAGATCGCCATCGTTGGTGAGGATCAGCAAACCCTCCGAGTCCCGGTCGAGCCGGCCGACGTGGTGAAGGTTGTGCAAAGCAACCGGCAGTAGATCGTAAATGGTTTCGCGACCCAGTTCATCTTCCTTGGTGCAAACAAATCCACGGGGTTTGTGGAATGCGACGATGGAGATTTCCTTGGGGGTGACCCGCTTGCCATCGAAGCGGACGTAATCATTCGGGGTGATCCGGGTGCCCATGTTCAGGCAGATCTTCCCATTAACCTCGATGCGTCCACTTTGAATGAGTTCATCGCAGGCGCGCCGGGAGCCAACGCCGCAAAGCGCCAGGTATTTATTGAGGCGTGTTCCCTCTTCGTGGTTGGCGCTCATGACAGGATGAACATGGAAAGCAAAAAGGCGCGGAACCCGGCTGGATTCCGCGCATCAATGAAATTCGCAATTCGGAAAAATCAGCCCTCGTGCTTGGTCTTTGGAAGACCAATTGGAGAACGGCCGGATTTCCATTCGCCACGCTCCTTGAGGAGTTTGACGCGCTCGAAGCGCTTGAGGACGGAGCGTTTTCCGCCAACGGTGGCGCTTGCTTTAAGGCTGTTGTGCTTGGACATCTGCTGCTAGACGGTTAAAATTCGCGGGGGGCGCGGAACTTATGAGCGGCTCACCTTACTGGCAATGCAAAAGTGTGATTTCACCAGATTTCTTTGCCTGGCAGGCGTGAATCCGTGAAGTTCCGGCTATTTCGTGTCATCAAAATCATGCCGACGGGTTTGAGGGCATGGTGTTCTCGGAATCTACCAAACAAAAAACGCCCCACCGGTGACGGAGGAGCGCTTGTTGAAAGATGGTTCCGAGGACCGGATTAGTCGGCGCTCTTGACCATGAGGGCGCGCTTGCCAACACGGCTGCGGAGGTAGTGCAACTTGGCGCGGCGGACTTTGCCTTTGGTTGCGACTTCGATTTTAGCGATCCGTGGGCTGTGAACTGGGAAAACCCGCTCAACACCTTCGCCGTAGGAGATCTTACGAACGGTGAAAGCTGCGTTCACGCTGGTGCCAGACTTGGCGATGACGAGGCCTGTGAAGAGCTGGATACGCTCTTTGCCACCTTCAACCACGCGGCAGTGAACCTTGACGGTGTCGCCGACATTGAAAGGCGTGACGTCTTTCTTCAACTGCTCTTGTTCGATCTTTTGGATGATGGTGCTCATGGGGTCCTCTTTCTGACGAAAATTAGATGCGGTGGTCCACACGGGCATCGTGCCGAGTCGTGCGGGGCGGGAGAGCTAGCGGATGAACTTTATAATTGCAACCGCGAAATTACTCCAGATGCGACCTTTTTTCTCAATGTTTGCCGTAAACGGATTCGGGATCGAAGGCGCGGTCCTTGCTATTGAAGGTCAATTTGGCACCGCTGGCGAGATCGGAAGCGTCGACACTGCGGTAAAAACAGGAGCCGCGGCCGGTGTGGCAGGCACCCGCGCCGACTTGTTCGACGTAGAGAACCAGTGCGTCTTGATCGCAATCCGTGCGGATTTCGACGATTTTTTGCACGTGGCCGGAGGTTGCGCCTTTGTGCCAGTATTCCTTGCGGGAACGTGACCAGTAAACCGCTTCGCCCAGCTCGAGAGTCCGGCGCAGGGATTCTTCATTCATATAGGCGAGCATGAGTGGCTCTTTGGTGGTCGCGTCCATCGCCATGGCCGGGATCAGGCCGTCGGCGTCGAATTTCGGGGCAAATGCCGCGCCTTCTTCGATTTGCGCTTTATCGCCACGCTCGGCGAAGAGTTGGGTGGTGCTCATGGCTGGACGTTGGAAGCGGGACGAGCTTGTGTCCAGCGAACATTCCGGGTTGCGCGAGTGGGCCTGTCTGGAAAGGATGGCGGGGAGATGGCATACACGTCGGACCGGGCATTTGAGATGATTTGTGCTGCGCACGAGCGCGGCAGGCTGGCGCACGCATTTTTGATCAGCGGTGCGCCGGGGAGTGGCAAGGAGGAGTTGGCAGCACGCCTGATCCAGCATGTGAATGGAGCGAAGGATGCAGGGGCGGATTTATTTGGTGACCCGGTCGCGGTGGAAGTGCCACCACTGGATGATCTGGAAAGTGGTTGGGTCCGGGTGATCCGGCCGCGCATGAAGTCGAGAAGGGTCGGTGTGGATGAAATCCGGAATCTGGAACACACGCTGCATCTGGCCGCGCCGGGTGGGGCATTCAAAGTCGGTGTCATTGTCGATGCGGACCGGATGAATGATCAGGCGGCGAATGCGTTTCTCAAAACGCTGGAAGAACCGCCGCGTAACACCCTCTTGCTCTTGCTGACGGCCAATCCGCAGCGACTCCTCACGACCATCGTTTCCCGTTGCGTGAGATTGCCGCTACTTGGCGGCCGGGCATTGTTGGCTGACGGAGGGGAAGATTTGGTCAACGCGCTGAACCGCGCCGCCGTAAAAGGATTTGGAACTCCAATCGCCGCGTTGCATTTAAAAGGGGTCTTTTCTGAATTCCTCGCCCAGTGCCGTCAGGAAGCGGATGCCACCGCAAAGGCAGCGGAGAAGGAGGAGACTGCGGCTTATCGCGATGCGACTGATGGAGCTTGGTTGAAAGAGCGGGAAGCCTTTCACAAAGCCGCTGCGGAAGTGGAATACCTCGACTCGCGGACTCGCTTGTTCGACGTGCTGACCGCCTGGATGGCCGATTTGATGCGGTTGAAGGTGAAGTCTGGCGGGCTCGATTTCCCGGATTCCGCAAGCGTTCTCGCACCGATCGCGGAAGCGGAGAACGAGACGAAGCTGCTGCAGCGGATGGAAGCGCTGGATGCCTTGCGCCGCACGCTGGAGACGAATGCATTTGAGCCGCTCGCCATCGAAGTCGGCTTCCTGAAAGCGTTCGGCTGAAGCGTCACTACGGGGGATGTAGTATTTTTCGATAGCGCACCTCGCGAAGTGAGGCCCCGGAGATGCTTTCAATTTTGGAGCCGCCATCTGCGGCGATCCGAGAGCTGACGTTACCGTTTGCTTGTCGGATTTTGATCATTCTGTCCTTCCAAGACTTGATCGAAGTAGTCGCATACCGAGCGATGAAACACCAAGAGGATGATTATGACGGCAGGAATGGTTAAAAAGGCGAATAAGGAAAGCTCATGAATCGGTGGAGCCAGAGGCGCCGCTGTCTTGAAATTGTCTGAGCAATACATGCCTATTCCAATCACTGACAGGCCTATGAGCCACACCGCGATGAATGAAGCCAAGTAGCGTCCGAAATTTCGCGACATGATCAGTAAGATAGAGGTGACGATGCAGGTGATCAGGAAGGGATAGCGAAAGCTCAGGGTAAACTCGATGATATAGCTGCCCAGCTTAAAGGTGTACGGCATATTCTCGATCAGTTCATAAGCTGCCCTAAACCAAAACCAGAAGAGTGGGCTGATGCAGAAAATGCAGCCTATCAGTAGATATAGAGCGAATGGCCTGGTAGGATGAGTCGAATCTTTGGCTATTTGGTTCATCGTGAATCGTGGCTGCAAACATGGCTTCATGGGAAGCGATGGCATGTTGTCAAAAGTGTGATATCGTGTCAATTCGATCGCTTGTGATAAACAGCGGCTTTGGCGGGCGTAGGATGGGGGATTTCCCTCCTGTGCTTCATGCCGATTCTCTCAAGATTCTCATTCTCCGCCTTCAGACCGTTACTCGTCTCAGGGGTGGTGATTGGTGCGTCGCTGCCGGCTTGTCGAACCTCATATTGGTCGAAGAAAGCGGATGATGATGTCTATGGAATTTTGGAGAAGAAGGAACTCATGCTCTTTGGTAAGAAGGTCGAGTTTGATATCAACACGCCGCATTCGGCGAAAGATCCGAAAGAGATTGAGGCGATTTCGATCATCAACTCGCGCAAGGATACTGCGGCCCGTCACATTGATCTGGATGATGCACTGAATCTGTTTGTGCTGCACCGCCGTGAGTATCAGACCGAAAAGGAAAATCTTTATCTCACGGGGCTCGCGCTCACCCGTGCGCGCTACAATTTTACGCCGCAATTTGGTGCCAGCTCTGAGGCTGCACTCGATACGGTGACGCAACGCGCGGGGGATGGAGTGGCGCGTGATGAATCCCAGCAGGGGAGCATCCGAAGCCGTGCGGGATTTGATCAGCTATTCAAAACCGGAGGCACTCTGGCGGTCGATGTCGCGCAGGATATTTTCCGCTTTTATCTAGGTGGCGGCGATGCGCCGACTACCGGATTTTTCTCAGCAACACTGACCCAACCTTTACTGAGAGGTAGAGGCAAAGTCGCCACAGAAAATCTCACCCAAAGTGAACGCGATGTGAGTTATGCCATCCGATCATTCACGAGATATCAAAAAGCGACGGCACTCAGTATCATCACCGATTATTGCCGGATCTTGCAGGAGAAGGATCGAGTTCGAAATGAATATTCGAACTATCGCAATATCATCGCTTTCACCGAACGGGCGACCGAATTGGCAAAGGACCGGTTGCCTCGATTCCAGGTTGATCAAGCACGCCAGGACGAGCTTCGGGCACGGAACCGCTATATCGTCGCCGTGAATTCCTATCGAAATCGGATCGACGATTTCAAGCTGACCCTTGGCATTCCGATCGGGGATGAGATCACGATTGATGACAATGTGCTGCGCACTTTGGAAAAAGCAGGCCTACCGGCAGTTTCATTGAGTCCGCAGCAAGCCTTGGATTTGGCCGTGGATGATCGACTAGATTTCTTGAATGAGATTGATCGATTCGAAGATGCAAAGCGTCGCATCGAAGTCGCGGCAGATGCTTTCAAACCCGGACTCAATCTTTTCGCCAGCGCGAATCTCAGCAGTCGCGGTAGTAACGGCAGAACCTCCTATTCGAATTTCAATCCGGATATTTATCGCACCCGGATCGGCATCGATCTCGATTTGCCATTGGATAACATGGATGCGCGGAACTCGTTCCGGCGTGCCGAGATCAATTTCGATCGCCAGCTGCGTCAGCTCTCACTCGCGCTGGATCAGATGAATTCGAACTTGCGGGAAGGATTGCGTGGCTTGGAATTGGCACGTCAGAGTTTTGAAATTCAGAAAAACGCCCTGCAACTCGCGAACCAGCGCGTGGAGGCAACGAATCTTTTGTTAGAAGCGGATCGTGCCGAAACCCGCGATCTCTTGGAGGCGCGGAATGATCAGCTGACCGCACGAAATGCACTGACATCCGCACTGATCGATTACCATCTGACACGGCTCAATTTTCTCCATAACCTCGGAGTTTTTGATCCGAATGATTCGGATTTCTGGACGCAAAATCCAAAAGGTACGGATTCCCGAAATATTTCTCCGACTCCCCCCGTAGACGACACCCAACAGGAGCTCGTTACACCTGACGAGTTGTTCCAGGAAACGTCCCCAAAAGAGGCATCATGATGAAACGTGACTCACTCAAAAAACTGTTCCGACCTCGGATTCTCGTCCCGGTTGGAGTTACGGTGGTGGCCGCCAGCATCTGGCTTGGTACTGCCGGTGATCCGACCCATGCGAAATCTCGCACTGGCGGTGCTTACGTCGAAGCCGAGCCCGGTGATTTTACCATCGCCCTCCCTACCGGCGGTTCGCTTGAGGCAGTGAACGAAGTCACTGTCCGCAACGAAGTGCCAGGTCAGACGAGAATCATCTCGCTGATCAAGGAAGGTTCATTTGTAAAAAAGGGGGATTTGCTGATCGAGCTGGATTCTGAAGATATTGAGAATCGCCTGAATCAAGCGGAGATTTCTTATCAACAGAGCGTGACGCAGGTTGCTGAATCCGAGGAGCGTGTCGGCACCATCGAAAGTGAAAATATCATTCGCTTGAATGATACCGAGCTTGCCTTGGAATTCGCAAAACAGAATCTCTTGAAATATCGCGAAGGTGAATGGCCACAGCTTCGCAAAAAGGCTGAATCCACCATCACCCTCGCTACGGAAGAACTGCGGCGTGCGCAGGATCGCCTCGACGGCACGCGCAAGTTGGAAGAAAAAGGATATGCCACTTCCGCGGAGTTGATCGCCGATCAGCTGGTCGTGCAGCGCCGGGATATCGAGCTCCAATCCGCGCGCGAAGATCTGCGGCTGCTTACCAAATTTGATTATCCACAAAAGCTTCGCCAGTTAGAGGCGAACGAGGAAAATGCCAAAATCCGTCTGGAGCGCACTCGCCGTCAGAACGAGACCTCCTTGGAAAAAGCGAAGATGCAACTCACATCGATTCGCGAAACCCAAGAGCTGCGTGAGTCCAATCTGGCGGATCTCAAAGAAGCGCGGAAACACACCAAAATTTACGCTCCGCAATCAGGACTCGTGGTTTACGAAAAGGCGCAAAACTGGCGCCAGGAGCCGATCGAAGAGGGAAGCAATGTGCGCGAGCGCCAGACTTTGATTTCATTGCCGGATGTCTCGAAGATGCAGGTGCCGGTCAATATTTACGAAAATCAAATCAGCCTCATCAAGCCGGGCATGAAGGCATATGTTCACATCGATGCATTGCCAGGACAACGTTTCGAAGGTGAGGTTCAATCCGTAGCGACCATGCCTGAGCCTTCCCAGGACAGCAATCCAAGCAATCGGGTTTATAAAGCGGAAGTCGTACTCAATGACTCAATCCCCGATATCAAACCCGGAGTTACCGCACGCGTCGAGGTTCTGGTCGCGGAGTTGCAAAACGTGATCAAGGTGCCACTGCAAAGTGTGGTTGGCATTGAGGATCGCCAGTTCTGCTTCATTCACAACCACGGCAAGGATGTGCCCGTTGAAGTGCAACTTGGGTTGTTCGACAGCGACTTTGTTGAGATTCTCAGCGGTGTGGAAAAAGGCGATCAAGTGGTGCTTGCGCCACCTTCCGTGACCAGTATCCCTGACGATCTTCTGGTGCGTGCGTCCCCGGCTGACAACGCAAGTCATGGCCAGGATATCGTCGCCGCCGCTCTGCCAGATGCTTGATCTAACAGACGGCGTTGCCATGGATCCCGTCATCCGTATCCGGGGGTTGGAAAAAATTTACACCCTCGGCGGCGAAACGGTGGCTGCCTTGGCTGGGATCGATCTCGATGTCGCACCGGGTGAGTATCTCGCGATCATGGGCTCATCCGGTTCAGGAAAGTCCACCTTGCTCAATCTCCTCGGCTGCCTGGATCGGCCGACACGTGGCAGTTACCACCTCGGTGGTGATGATGTGTCGAAACTGGATGACGACACGCTATCGCGAGTCCGCGGAAAGCGCCTGGGCTTTATTTTTCAATCCTACAATCTCATTCCGCAGCTGACGGTGCTGGAGAACATTGCCGTCCCACTTTATTATCAAGGCAACGAAACGCCGGAAACATTGCAACGCTGCAAGGAGCTTGCCGCGATGGTGGGATTGAGTGGTCGATTTGATCATCGCCCGAAGCAGCTTTCCGGTGGCCAGCAACAACGCGTCGCCATCGCCAGAGCATTGGTCAATGAACCGCTAACCATTCTCGCCGACGAACCGACGGGCAATCTCGACTCTGCTACGGAAGAAGACGTACTTGCGATGATGGACAATCTTCATGCCGAAGGCCGCGCCATTGTCATGGTGACCCACGATGAGCACGTGGCCGCGAGGGCGGATCGGGTCATCCACATGAAAGACGGCCAAATCCAGCGCACCACTTATAAAACTCCGGTCTAATCCATCACCGTGATCCTGCGTTTCCATCGCACTCTTTCGCTCGGAGTGAAGAACCTCCTACTGCACAAAGTGCGCTCCTGCCTCACGATGCTCGGCATCGTTTTCGGCGTCGGCTCGGTGATTGCCATGCTGGCGGTGGGCGAGGGTGCTTCGCAGGAGGCGAGTCGATCGATCGCAAGTCTCGGCAGTTCCAACATCATTTTGGAAAGCGTCGAGCCTCCACGCGAACCGGACAATCCGCTCCAGACCGGCTCCAAACCTCCGCTCTGGACGCAAAAATACGGACTCACCGAGGCGGATCGCGCGCGCATCACCAATACGATTCCTAACGTCATTCGTGTGCATCCGGAAACTGAGCGGACTGATGAAGTGATGAGCGCTTCCTCCAGACAGCGAGCCATCCTCCACGCCACTTGGCCGGAATGCCCGGAGATTCGGAACATTCAACGCATCGAGGGCCGCTTTTTCACACAACTGGAATTGGAGCGGGCGATGCCGGTCTGCGTGATTTCGCCATCGCTGCGCCGCAAGCTTTTCCCCTTTGGCAGTGCGGTTGGTGAGTTTGTTAGAATCGAAGGCGATTATTACACGATTGTTGGCGAGTATAGTCCCGGTGCCAGCGAAGTTGAAGATGAAGGCAAAGAGGGGGCAGAAACGGTCGCGCGCGACGATATCCTTTACTTGCCAATCAACACCGCCCGCGCGCGAGTCACCAGCTTCATCTATGGCAGGACGCAATATGACACACTCGTAGTCCAAACCACCGGCACGCAGCACGTCTCCGCGATCGGCGAGTCGATCGAATCATTGATGGATCACACCCACGCGGATCATGATTTTCGCATCGTCGTGCCGCTGGAACTGTTGGCGCAGGCGAGGAAAACCCAGCGCTTGTTCAACGTCATCATCGGCTCCATTGCCGCGATCAGTTTGCTGGTCGGAGGGATCGGCATCATGAACATCATGCTTGCCACCGTGACCGAGCGCACCCGCGAGATCGGCGTGAGACGGGCCCTCGGGGCGCGACGTGTCGACATCGTCTCCCAGTTTTTAGTCGAGACCGTGGTGATTTCACTGGTCGGTGGCCTGACAGGAGTTTTGGTTGGCTTGGGAATCCCGGGCATCATCACCTCCCTGACCAATCTTCCCACGGTCGTCACCGCCAGTTCGGTCCTATTTTCCGTGATTGTTTCCGTCCTCATCGGCGTCGTATTCGGAATTTACCCAGCCCGCCGCGCCGCCTCACTCGATCCAATCGATGCCCTTCGGATGTGATTCGAAAAAGGAAAAACCGATTTCCATAAAGTTTTCGGAAATCAAAAATGGTGCGCGCTGCAGGGATTGAACCTGCGACCCCATCCGTGTGAAGGATGTGCTCTACCACTGAGCTAAGCGCGCTTGTTGGCAGGACTTTGGGAATTCCGAAGTCGACCGGGCGGGAGAATTACGGGGAGGAGGTCGGGTTTGCAAGCAAATCGATGCGATCAGGTCGGATTTATAAATCGTGACCTGATTTCGATTTCGACTTCATCCCACCGGGGCTTCGGCTTAGGTTGGCGCACGGCGCATTCGGATGGCTCAAATTCCCAAGGATACGGTTGAACAGGTGTTGCTCGCGACGGATATCGCCGAGCTCATCGGGTCATACATTCCGGTTAAGAGGCAGGGTTCGCAGTTCAAGGCGCTGTGTCCGTTTCACAACGAAAAGACGCCGTCTTTTACGATCAATCCGCACCGCCAGACTTTCCATTGCTTCGGTTGTGGAAAGGGGGGGGACGCGATTGCGTTCATTCGTGAATACGAAAATTTACCGTTCACAGATGCGGTGCAGCGATTGGCACAGCGGGCGGGAATTACGGTCGTTGAGACGGAATCGAACCCGCAGGAAGAGAGGGCGCGTCGGGCGCGTGGGCGATTGCTGGATCTGCACCGCGAGTCGGCGGCGTTTTTCCACCGCTTGCTGATGAAGGATCCGGCGGCCGCTCATGCCCGGGCCTACATGAAATCGCGTGAATTTGGTCCGGAAATGGCGAAGCGCTGGCAGGTGGGATGGATGCCGGAAAATCCGAAAGTATTTTTAGATTGGGCGAGGGAGCAGAAATACACCGGCCGCGAGTTGTTGGAAGGCGGGCTGGTTGGTCTCAAGGCGGAAGGAAATCCTCGCGCGGGAGTTTATGTGCGGTTCCGGGATCGGCTGATGTTTCCGATTTCGAACGAGATCGGCGACGTGGTGGCGTTCACGGCGCGGAAGCTGAACGAGGCCCAGCCGGGTGGAAAATACATCAACTCGATCGAGACCGCGATTTTCCGAAAATCGAACATCCTATTTGGGTTGGATCGGGCGAGAAAGGCGATCTTGAAGGAAAAGTCGGCCTTGCTTTGCGAAGGGCAATTGGACGCCATTTGCTGCCACGAAGCTGGGGTCGAGCAGGCAATCGCAACCAGTGGCACCGCATGCACTCAGCAGCACGCAAGGTTGTTGAAGCGCTATACGAAGGCAGTGCTGCTGTGCTTCGATGGCGATGGGGCGGGGATTGCCGCATCCCAGCGGGCTTTTGGTGAATTGGTGGCCGAAGGGCTTTCGGTGAAAATGGTGCAACTGCCGAGCGGGGATGATCCAGATTCATTTCTGCGCGCGCATGGGGTTGAGGCATTTCGTCGCTTGCTGGAAAATGCTGACGATTTCTTTGAAGCAAAGCTAAAGCGTGCGCGGAAAAACGGCGATTTGGATTCGGCGGCCGAGCGCGCTGTCGTGGTGAATGACTGTGCGAATTTGTTGGCCGCAATGAGCGATCCGGTGGCGCGGGATCATCAGATCAATGTGGTTGCTTCCCATCTTCAATTGTCTTCCTCGGCCTTGAGGCAGGCGATTGCCCAAGCGAAAAAACAGGCGGATCGCCGTGCGCCAGCTGAGTCGCCGGATGTTCCGGATTCGCAACAGCAGGCGGAACCGACGCCAATGCATCGGATCGTTTCGTGGATTTCTCACCTGGCGCTGTCTTCCGGCCCCGCACAGCATTTCCTGGCGGAGCAATTCGAGACCTTGCATGAGGCCAGCCGCTGGTTGGAAGGGGTGCCGTTGTTGGAGAAAATTCTCGCGGTGGCACCGGATCCACGATCCAGCGCGGCGGTGAATGCCTTTATCGGCGGGCTGCCGGAAAAGGATCGTTTGGCCTTGTTGAAAGATCCGATTGGTCTCGAAGGCGCGCCGGACGATGGCATGCAGGCGGCGGAGCATGCGCTTGCCTTGTTATCGGCGACAGTGTTGCACAAGCGGGATGCTGCGGTAAAAGCGGCGCTGAGGGAGCCAGGATTGAAGGCGGAGCGGATGATGGAGTTGCTTGAAGAAGCAAAGGAAATCAGCTCGTTGATGCGCGGAATCGGCCAGAGATCGGAATTCGATGACGAATTGCCCGCATCGACCTGGAAGCCGAAGACTCCGCCGTGGAAAAAGTGGAATGGCAAAAAAGCCTAGCGACTTTCGAGTTTACTGGATGCGCGAAGTGGGTCGTCTAGTTGGACTCTTGAAATTCGGGACGAGCTTTGAGCGCAAAAAAATCCCGGCAAACGACGAGCGTTGCCGGGATTCCTGAAAAACTTTCTAAATCAGTTGATTAGTAGCCTTGGGAGCGGGTGTGCGTGTAGTAAGTCTCAGGTCCGAGTTCTGGTGGGAATTCGGAAAGACCGTCTTTCACGTTCATTTCGATCCGGTTATCCAAGCCGCACTTTTCGTAAGGAGGGCGGAAAGTGCCGCGGTAGGTTGGGCAAGTGAAGGTTACGAGCTCGTAGAAGCCGTAGCCAAGGCGGCGAAGTCCGCGGCTGGTGCCGTCCACGACACCGTAGGACCAGCCAGCTTTGCGGCCGTAGTCGTCGGTTTTGCGGACCATTTGCTCAGGGATTTCCATGAAACCGTAAAGGATGTTGCTGACAGCCCGGCCCAATTTGCGGGTAGCGGTGTATTGAGATCCTGGAGGCGCTTGGATATCCGCTGCAGCAAGGCCGCAGAGGGCGACCATGGTGGAGGCAATGACGAGGAGTTTTTTCATGCTGGGAGAATGGTAGGAACTGAAGATGGGGGTTGGCAATGGATTTCTCGGAGTTGGAGAAAAATTATGGCTCACAATTCAAAGCTGAGGACGCGCAGAATGCCTGGGGTGGTTCGGAGCAGCTCCAGCAATGAGGCGGGCGGTTGCTCATCGACTTCGATTACGGTGACGGCGGTTTTGCGTTCTGCATTGCGACTCAATGACATATTGGCAATGTTGACCTGGGCGCTGCCAAGCGCGCTGCCGATGACACCAACGATGCCGGGGCGGTCGTCGTTTTCAACAAACAGGAAATGCCCGGTCGGGTTGGTTTCGACGTAGTGGCCGGCGATGTGAACAATCCGGCTGGATTTGCCGATGATCGTGCCCGCGACGGTGGAAGTTTCACCGCCTTTGACGACCGAGACCTCGATCAGATCGGTGAAGGTGGTCGCGAGCGACGACGAGGTTTCGCTGATCTGGATGCCGTGGGCTTTGGCGATCGCCGGAGCGTTGACCAGATTGACCTGCGCCTCGTGGTAAGCGGCGGACAAGTAACCGGCGAGCACCGAGCGGGTGACCAATTCGGTGTCGATTTCGGAAACCGGGCCGATATAGGAAACGCGGATTTTGTCGGACTGCTCCGGGCCGATTTTGGAAAGCAGCTTGCCGAGCGAGCGGGCGAGATCGAGGTAAGGACCGGCGCTTTGCAGGGTGCGGCTGTCGAGATTCGGCATGTTGACCGCGTTGCGGATTTCGCCTGTGACGAAGAAATCGCGCAATTGGTGGGCAACTTCGATGCCGACATTTTCCTGCGCTTCGGCAGTCGAGGCCCCGAGGTGCGGGGTGAAGGCCGTCTTTTTCGCCGAGAAAAGCGGGAAGTCGGCAGCCGGTGGCTCGGTTTCGTAAACATCGAGCGCGATGCCGCCGAGGTGGCCGGCATCGAGCGATTCTTTCGCAGCGGCTTCATCGACCAGTCCACCGCGGGCGCAGTTGACGACCAACGCGCCCGGGTTCAGCAGGGCGAGCCGTTTGGCGTTGATGATGTGCTTGGTTTCCGGTGTGAGAGGAACGTGGAGAGTTACCAGATCCGCGCCAGTCAGGGCGATGTCTGGGGTTTCCGCGAGTTCGACTTTGAGGGCCTGGGCACGGGCTGCGGTGAGGAAAGGATCGTAGGCGACGACATGAATGCCGAAAGCCTGGGCGCGCTTGGCGAATTCCGTGCCGATGCGGCCCATGCCGAGGATGGCGAGGCGCTTGCCAAACAGCTCGACGCCTTGAAATGCCTTGCGCTCCCATTTTCCGGCGAT
The DNA here is from genome assembly GCF_016595435.1 of Luteolibacter pohnpeiensis. Taxonomy (GTDB): domain Bacteria; phylum Verrucomicrobiota; class Verrucomicrobiia; order Verrucomicrobiales; family Akkermansiaceae; genus Luteolibacter; species Luteolibacter pohnpeiensis. The sequence goes on along the minus strand of NZ_JAENIJ010000004.1, from coordinate 113,266 downwards.
CACGGACGCGTGGGCCTGCGGGATGTTGCGGGCGAGCGAGGCCATCAGGGTGAAGGCGTGCTCGGCGGTGGAAATCGTATTTCCGCTTGGGGTGTTCATGACGACGACGCCGTGGTCGGTGGCGGCATCACGATCGATGTTGTCCACGCCGACGCCGGCGCGGCCGATCGCCTTCAGCTGGGTGGCTGCGGCGAACACCTCAGGGGTGACTTTGGTTTGAGATCGCACCACAAGTCCGTGATATTCTCCAATGATCGTGAGTAATTCTTCGGGGCTGAGCCCGGTCTTTACATCCACGGAGATATCGGGGGCGGAGCGAAGGGCATCCACGCCTTTTTCCGAAATGGGGTCAGAAACAAGCACTCGATAGGTGGCCATAGGAGGAGGGCCATAACCTGATTTCCAGTCGTTTGGCAAGGGTTAGCGGATTGAAACGCATCGGAGGTGGACGGCGGATACGTTGCAACGCCGCTCGGGAGTCCATTTGCGGATCGATTTCGTCTTGCGGGGATTTCACTGGCAGACATGCTTTTGCCCGTGACCAATGAGCTGAAAGATCTGTTTTCGTTCCTCCGATTTGCGAGTGTTTCCACTGATTCGAAATATGCAGCCGATGTGCGTGCGTGCGGCGAGTGGTTGATTCAAAAATTGCAGGGCATGGGCCTGACCGCCGAACTCCATGAAACACCGCGGCATCCGATCGTGCTGGCGAAAAACGAGCACGTGGAAGGTCGCAAAACCGTCCTGATCTATGGCCACTACGATGTGCAACCGGTCGATCCACTTTCGCTTTGGAAAACCGGCCCGTTCGAGCCGGAAATCCGCGATGGCCGGATCTGGGCGCGGGGTGCGACCGATAACAAAGGCCAGATGCTGGCTCATTTGCTCGGTGTTGAAAAAACCCTGCGCGAGGAAGGCGAGCTGCCGGTGAACCTGATTTTCCTGTTCGAAGGCGAAGAAGAAATCGGTAGCGCCAACCTCAAGCCATTCCTGGAAGCTCACAAGGATGAGCTGAAATGCGATGTGATCGCGATCTCCGACACCGGCATGGTGGCTCCGGGCGTGCCGACTCTGGGTTACGGCCTGCGCGGGATTTCCGCCTGCGAAGTCATCGTCCGCGGTCCGAAAGGCGACCTTCACTCGGGTCTTTTCGGTGGCGCGGTTGCCAACCCGGCCACGGCGGTTGCGCGATTGGTCGCGAGTTTGCACGACGATAACGGCCGCATTCAAGTCGAAGGATTTTATGACGATGTCCGCCCGCTGGAAGACTGGGAGCGCGAAATGTGGGCAAAAGTGCCCGGCGTTTCCGAGCAGGATTTCCTGGACGTGACCGGTTCGCCGAGCTTGTTCGGTGAGGAAGGTTATTCTTCTGCAGAGCGCACATGGGCACGCCCGACTGCGGAAGTGAACGGCATCGGTGGCGGCTATCAAGGTGAAGGCTCGAAAACGGTTCTGCCGGCTGAGGCTTTCGCGAAGCTGACCTTCCGCATCGTTCCGGATCAGGACCCGGTCGATATCATCCAGAAAGTGAAGCGTCACCTCGAAGCGAAATGCCCTCCAGGCGTGGAGATCGAAGTGAAGATCGGCCACGATGCACAACCTTACGCGACCGATCCGCATTCAAAATTCGGTCTCGCGGCGCAGACTGCGTTGAAAAAGGCGTTCAACGCCGACCCGGTTTTGATCCGCGAAGGCGGCAGCATCCCGATCGTGCAAACGTTCCGCGATGTGCTGGGCGTCGATACCTTGCTGCTCGGTCTCGCGCTCGCCGACGCGCAGATCCACGCGCCGAACGAGAACTTCCCGGTCGAAAATTTCGAGGCGGGGATCCGTCTCAACCAAGCGCTGCTCAAAGAGCTCGCCGCCTGCTGATGCAGGCCTGATTTTTCCCAACGATCCCATTTCATTTCACACCATGTCCGACACCGAACCGAAAGCCGCCAAGCTCGACTTCATTCGCGAAATCATCGCGAACGATCTGGCGACGGGGAAGCACGCCACCACCATCACCCGCTTTCCGCCGGAACCGAATGGCTACTTGCACATTGGTCACGCTAAGTCGATTTGCCTGAACTTCGGCATCGCGGGTGAAAATGCGGCGACTGGTGCCAAATGTCATCTTCGCTTCGATGATACCAATCCTGAGAAGGAAGAAACGGAGTATGTCGAAAGCATCAAGGCGGATGTGAAATGGCTGGGATTCGATTGGGGGGATGATCTGTATTACGCCAGTAATTATTTCCAGTTTTTCTATGACTCGGCGGTGCATCTGATCAAGGAGGGCCTGGCCTACGTGGATCAGCAGTCGCTTGAGGAAATGAAGCAAAGCCGTGGCAACGTGAATGTGCCCGGAACCCCATCGCCTTACCGGGATCGCTCGGTGGAGGAGAATCTCGACTTGTTCGAGAAAATGAAAGCCGGTGAGTTCAAAGAAGGCGAATGCGTTCTGAGGGCGAAGATTGATATGTCATCTTCGAACATGAACCTGCGCGATCCGGTGTTGTATCGGATTTTGCATGCCGCTCATCATAACACCGGATCGGATTGGCATATCTATCCGATGTATGATTATGCCCATCCGTTGGAAGATGCGCTGGAGCATATCACGCATTCGCTTTGCACCCTGGAGTTTGAAAACCATCGCCCGCTCTATGACTGGGTGATCGATCATTGCCCGGTGCCGTCGAAGCCGCGGCAGATTGAATTTGCACGGCTCAATTTGACCTACACCGTGATGAGCAAGCGCAAGCTGCTGCAACTGGTGCAGGAGAAGCACGTGAGCGGCTGGAACGATCCTCGACTACCGACGATTTCCGGTATCCGTCGACGCGGTTATCCAGCGGAAGCGGTGCGCCATTTCTGCAAACGCGTCGGCATCACGAAGTTCAATGGCACGACGGATGTCGCATTGCTGGAGTTCGATGTTCGCGATTTCCTCAACACCTCGGCCCCACGGCGCATGGCCGTGCTGGACCCGGTGAAGGTGGCGATCGAAAACTGGCCAGCCGGTGAGCAGGAGTTGTTAGAAGTTTCCAATCATCCGCAGGATCCTGAAATGGGCGTGCGCGAGGTGAGCCTGACCGGTGACGTCTGGATCGAGCGCGAAGACTTCATGGAAGATCCTCCGAAGAAATTTTACCGCCTTGGCCCGGATCGCTATGTGCGCCTGCGCGGCGGCCCGATCATCAAGTGCACCGGATTTGAGAAGGATGCGGATGGAAAGGTGACTTTGATCAAAGCCGAGTATCTACCGGGAACGACCGGCGCGGATGCACCGGAAGGCGTCCAGTGCCGTGCCGCGATTCATTGGGTCGATGTCGCAACGGGTGCGGACGCGGAAGTGCGGTTGTATGATCGCCTCTTCAGCGTGGAAGATCCAGACGATGCCGAGGGCGGATTCTTGACCGTTCTCAACCCGGATTCCCTGGAAGTCGTCACGGCCAAAGTCGAATCATCATTGGCGGAAGTCGGCGCGGGTTTCCGTTGCCAGTTCGAGCGGGTCGGGTATTTCGTCGCGGACAGCGCGGATCACAAACCCGGCGCAACGGCGGTTTTCAACCGGACCGTCGCGCTGAAGGACTCCTGGTCGAAAAAAGGCGGCCGTTGAAATCGTCTCATCCGATTTCCTGGGTTTCATGGATTTGCCTGTCGATGCCCCACCCATTCGAATCCGCGAGGTAAAGGTTCTCGCGAACGATTGGGCGGTGTTGAAGAAAACGACTTTCGATCATCAACGAGCGGATGGTCGCTGGCAGACGGTGAGTCGCGAAACCTACGATCGCGGAAACGGTGTCACCATTTTGCTGGTGAATCGTAGCGCCCGAACGGTGCTGCTGACGCGGCAGTTCCGCTTTCCGGCCTATGTCAACGGCGTGCCAGATGGGATGTTGATAGAATCCTGTGCAGGCGTCCTTGAACAGGTGGATCCGGTCGAGGCGATACGACAGGAAGTGTCGGAAGAGACCGGGTATCGGGTCGAAGCCCCGCGCAAGTTGTTCGAGCTTTTCATGAGTCCTGGATCGGTCACTGAGAAAGTTACCTTTTTCATCGCCGATTATGACTCATCGCAAAAAGCCGAACGCGGTGGAGGGCTGGAGCACGAAGGGGAAGACATCGAAACTCTGGAACTCGGATTCGAAGAGGCATGGGCGATGGTAGACGATGGTCGCATCATCGACGGCAAAACGGTGATCTTGCTGCAACATTTGAAAATTCACGACTCCGGGCCGATGGGTGATTCATGAATTCGGAAATCGATGGGAAATCACGCTGTGTATTGGTGACGGGCGCGGCAAACGGCATCGGCAAAGCAACGGCGATGTTGCTGGCGCGGCAGGGATGGAGAGTCAAGGCGGTGGATATCGATCGGGCGGGATTGGGTGAGTTGCAGCGCGTCCCGGGCATTGCAACGATTGAGGCGGATGTTTCGAAGGAACAGGATATCGTCCAGGCATTGGCGGGTTGTGAGCAGCTTGATGCGATTGTGTCGAATGCTGGAGTGAGCGAATTCAAATCGCTCGCTGAAAGCTCCTTGAATGATTGGAATCGCGTCTTGTCGATCAATCTAACAGCTGCCTTTCTGCTCGCCAAACATGCCGAGCCCTTGTTGCGAAAATCCAAGGGTTCCATGGTGTTGGTCGCTTCCACCCGTGCCCAGATGTCAGAGCCGGACACGCATGCCTACGCTGCAAGTAAAGGCGGCCTGGTCGCATTGACTCATTCTCTGGCGATCAGTCTTGGGCCGGATGTCCGGGTGAATTGCATTTCTCCAGGATGGATCGATGTGAAAGGAGAAACGCATCCGCAGAGCGCACACTTGCAGCATCCTGCCGGGCGGATCGGCGTGCCGGATGATGTGGCGGCGATGGTTGCCTTTCTGATCTCCGATCAATCCGGATTCGTCACCGGCGCGGAGTTTGTGATCGATGGAGGCATGACCCGAAAGATGATCTACGAGGATTGACGTAGTCATTGATGGGTGGCGGTCCACCAATCACTGTGGAGCAATCCGGCTTCGAAGATACGGCGTTCTTTGATCGAGTATCCCGCCCGCCGCAAAATTCCATCCGGAGGAGTCAGGCGATCAGCTGATAGATTGGTCACCGTTCGGAAGAATCCGTAGAGCATTTTCAGAATGATCTGCGAACGAACTTTGGCAGTGCCTTTCGCGGCAACCCGGAAGTCCGCCAGCAACCAATTGGCATTGGGCGCAGCCGCATCCGCAATTTTAGGGATCAATGCCTCAAGCTCATCCGCCTTGAAGCAGTCCAGAAAGAAATGGGTGACGATGAGGTCAAAGGTCCGTTCCGGGAGCTGAACTTCCCGTGCATCGGCATGCAGAAATTGGATCTGTGGCGCATCGCCAAACAACTTCCAGAGCCGCTTCTGGGAAAGCTTGAGCATTTTTTGGCTGGAGTCCACGGAGGTGAAATCCGCGTTTGGAAACCGGCGAACCAGCTCTGCCAGACAGCGGCCGTTGCCATCTCCGAGTATCAACACCTTATGCGGGGTAGGAAGTTCTTGCAGGAACGAAAGCCGGCATTCCTGCAGTTTGCCACCCGCAGTTACCGACTCCATGATGCGGTAAAATGGGGCGATCCGATCAAAATTCATGTCCAGAGAGGGTAAAAAACGGGGTTGAGAGCAGATTTGAACGGAATCGGACACTCCTTGTTCACGTAAGTTGACAGTTCCACATGGTTGAGCGTTAGACTAAGTGGACTTCGTATGCTGCATTCCGTCAATCACCTACCAACCAGACGTCGTATTCGTCCAGGAAGGGATGGCTTTTTGGTCGGACTGCTGATCTGGATTGTAGCCTGCAGTGGTTTGGGGATTACGTACTGGTTTGCTAGAATCGCTCAAATTGATGCCGTTCGTGAGGAATTGGATCAGTTGGCGCGGGTTGCTGCGACTCAGATCGATGGCGATGCCCACGGACAATTGCACTCTGCGGATCAAATGGGAAGCCCATTGCACCTGCAGACCCTCCAACCGTTGGTGAAATTTCATCGGGCGACCAAGGATTTATTCTACGTCTACACAGCGGTTCTGGATCATGATGATATTCGCATTATTCTGGATACGAGCTATTTGTATAAAGTCCCGGGTGATGATGAGCCACCTGATGAGTTGGGTGGAATTTACGAAAATGAGGACCCGGATTTTTTGAAAGCGCTGCAGGAACACCGGGTGGTGATCAATCAATCACCATCGCCGGAGGGGGACACGTATCTGATGAGTGGCTTTGCGCCAATCTGGGATAGCGCTGGAAATTTCAAGGGTGTGGTGGGAGTGGACATGCGGCTGGTGCGATTTCAGCAACGCCTGGCCATCATTCGGCGCGCGGCTTTGGGGGCGTTGGCGGCGGTTTCCCTGCTGTCGATTTTTGGCGGAGCCGTCGTATTCAAGCATCGGCGGCGTGCGGCGGTTGCCGCGAAAAATGATCATTTGGCGCGGATCGAAATTCAGGAAGCGAAGGAGCGGGCGGAAAAAGCCGCGAAAGAGGCGGAGGAAGCGAATCGTGCCAAGAGCACCTTTTTGGCGGTGATGAGCCATGAAATCCGGACGCCGATGAATGGCGTGATCGGCATGTCCGCCTTGCTTCGGGAAACCAACCTGAATCCTCAGCAGTTAGACTATCTGCAAACGATCGAAAACAGCGGCGATGCACTGCTGACTTTGATCAACGACATTCTCGACTACTCGAAGATTGAAGCCGGTAAAATCGAGTTGGAACTCACCCAGGTGGATGTCCGGTCCTGCGTGGAAGAAGCGCTGGATTTATTCGTCAGCCACGCAGCGGCGAGAAATATCGAGTTGGTTTGCTCCATTGCTTCCGATGTGCCTGCGTGTGTTTCGGGGGATGTAACGCGGATCCGGCAGGTGCTGGTTAATCTCATTGGGAACGCAGTGAAATTCACGGAGAAAGGCGAAGTCGTCGTTTCCGTGACCTGTGATCCAGCAGATTCGAAAGATCGACTGATGTTCAGCGTTCGCGATACCGGGATCGGGATTCCTGAAGATCGCCGGGAACGCTTGTTCCAATCCTTTTCACAAGTCGATTCCTCGACCACCCGGCTTTATGGTGGCACCGGACTGGGGCTGGTGATTTGTCGCCGCTTGGTCGAGCTGATGGGCGGCGAGATTGCGGTGAAAAGCAAAGTAGGCGAAGGCTCGGAATTCATCTTCAGCGTCATCGCACCGGCCATGCAGGGAGTCCGGCCACGGGTATCTCTGGATCCGGAGCCTTGCCTGATGGGGCATCGGTTGTTGGTGATCGATGACAACTCGGTAAACCGGGAAATTCTATCCGGTCTTGCCCAGGCGTGGGGTGTTGAAGTGACGGTTGCCTCATCGGCGGATGAAGCCCTGGCCGCGATGGAAAACGGATCGTTCGAGATCGCCTTGGTGGATTGGAACATGCCATTTAAAAGCGGTGGGGATTTCGCCCGTGAAGTTCGCAAACGTTATCCTGACTCACCGATGAAGCTGGTTTTGCTCAGCAGCACTTCGCCATCCTTCGCCGAAATCGCGAACCTGTTCGATGCGCGCCTGCTCAAGCCGGTCAAAGCGCTCGCGTTGCACAACATCATGGTTGCTCTGGTTGGCGGAAACGCTGCGGGCGGAAACTCCTCAGTAGCGGAGTCTGGCTTTGATGAAAAACTCGGCCAGGTTTGCCCGTTGCGCATCCTGCTGGCGGAGGACAATGCGGTGAACCAAAAAGTGGCTCTTTCAGTTCTCAAGAGCCTTGGCTATCGGGCCGATCTCGCCGCCAATGGTGTCGAGGTTCTGTCGGCAACCGAATTGATTTCCTACGATGTCATTCTGATGGACATGCAAATGCCGGAGATGGATGGGCTTGGCGCGACGCGTGAATTGCGCCGCCGATCCCCGGACGCACCGCTTTGGATCATCGCCCTAACAGCTGCGGCAATGCGCGAAGATCAGGATAAAGCACTCGCCGCAGGAATGAATGATTATTTGGCGAAACCATTCCGCATTCCGGATCTAGCAAACGCGCTCAAGCTCGCTTACCTCATGCTCTACGGCAAACCAGGCGAGCCACGGACGTGATTGCCAGAAATCCTCCGATGTGCTTGATAGGGGATATGTGGATGCATCGAACCGCATTGAAATGGGCAATCGCATCGATTGCTATTCCTCTGACCGCTGTCGCACAAGATGCGGATTTCGCCGCCTATGCGATGCAGCATCCGGGTGATCCCGTTCGCGGTTCAAAAGTTTTTGCGGCTACCTCGTCCCTCTGTTCGAGTTGTCATTCCGTCGATGGCAGTAGCTCCAAAGCAGGTCCGGACTTGAGTCGCATTGGCAATAAATTCGACCGCAAAGATTTAATCCGCGCGGTGATCGAACCATCCGCAGACATCGCCGTTGGCTATGGCTCGACCTCGATCAGGGCTCGCGATGGAGACCAGTTCACCGGTGTGCTGAAATCTGCGACATCGGACGAGATCAAGCTCATGGGGATCGATGGAGTATCGAAAAAAATCCAACGCAGCGAAATCCAGTCGGAACAGCCACTAACCGTTTCATTGATGCCAGCCGGTTTGCAACATGCGGTAGGCGGCTTGGAGCCATTCGCCGATCTCATCGCTTTTCTGGAAAGTCGACGGGAGGATGCTGGCAACGATATCGATGCCGATGGTAGCTATTCGGTCATTGCCGATGCCACGGCTAAAGCGAACTTAACTCCATTGTTCGGTTTGAAATTTCACAAGCCGAGCTTGCTCGCTTGGTTGCCAGGCCGTGCCAAGGATGCGGCTTTGGTGTTGGAATATGAAGGACGCTTGTTAGAAATTCAACGAATCGGGACCAGTGAGAATTTCCAGCAGCAAGTGGTGTTCGACATGCGGCAAAAGGTCCGGCCCGGCGGCGCGACCGGTTTACTGGGACTGGATTTCCATCCCGATTTTTTGACCAACCACCGTTATTTTATCAAATATCACACTCAGGAAAACGGTGAAATTTTCACCATCGTCGAAGAACGTGAATTCCATGAAGGGGTGCCGGATCAAGGTGATGGAAAGGAAATCTTTCGAAGCAAAACGGTGACCCAGGATCACAATGGCGGCACGATTCGTTTCGGGCCGAATGGATATCTTTACATCGGTCTTGGCGATAGCGGACCGCAGCGCGATCCCCAAGGTCACGGCCAGGATCTTGGAGTCATGTATGGGAAAATCCTGCGCATCGATGTCGATCATCCTGCCGAGGGGAAAAACTATGGCATCCCTGCGGATAATCCCTTCGTCGGAAAAGCCGGAGCATTACCTGAGATTTGGGCGTATGGATTTCGCGAGCCATATCGTTTCAGCTGGGATCGTGAAACAGGCGACCTCTGGGTCGGTGATGTTGGTCAGGATCAGATTGAGGAAGTCTCAATCGTGCGCGTGGGTGAGAATCTCGGATGGAATGTCTACGAGGGGCACCATCCGTATTCTGAAACGTATCGCCGGAATCAAGAATCGTATGTGGAGCCGGTCATGAGTTATACCCATCGGTTGGGAGCGTCGGTCACCGGAGGCTATGTGTATCGCGGCAAGCAAGCGCCACAGATGGATGGGTGGTATCTTTTTGGTGACTTTGAACGCCGAGGTATCTGGGCTTTGATTCAGCATGACCGGAAGCTAACCCAGGTCGTCACCTTGGGGCGCGCGCCGTCGCGAATCACCGCGTTTGTCGAAGATCCTGATGGCGAGATTCAAGTCATCGGGTTTGATGATGGAATCATCTATCAGTTAGATATGTCGTCTGCCGATCCCCGTCCGTTGCAAGTGCAGGTGTTGGCTGACCTTGGTGAACGATCCGCTGCCGTTTGGAAATACAGCTCCGACGCACCATCGGAGGACTGGGCGGATATCGGCTTTGATGATGCAGGCTGGAATCTGGGGCCGTCGCCCTTTGGCACGACATCTCAAGGACGGCGGAATGTGAAAACTCCGTGGGACTCTCCAAGGATCTGGCTGCGGCGGGAATTTCAAGTGTCCTCGGAAATGGCTGCCGCAAATGGTCGGCTTGCGATGGACTTGCGCGCTCTTGGCGAAATGGTGGTTTATCTCAACGGTCAGGAAATCCATCGTTCCGCCGGGGGATGGCATGGCAATGAGGAAATCCTGCTGCCAGAGTCAGTTCACCTTCGCGAAGGAAAAAACATCATCGCCATCGAAGGACAACGCGATGACGGGAACAGTTACCTCGATGCCGGACTGAAGAAAAAATTACCACCCAGTCAAAAGCCGTGAAGTTGCTGTCAATGGGGCGCAAGGCCCAGACTCGCAGCGGATTGGCAGATTCATCTCACTTGATTTTTTGGGATGCCGAATGAATTCTTGGGCGCCATGAAATTTATTCCACTTCTCGGATGTGCATCCGCACTTTTGTTTTCGTCCTGCGCCATGGACTCGCTCACGGGTAATACCTACTCCCGCGGCGAAGCCGGAGTCGCCCAATCGGTGCAAACCGGTCGCATCACCTCGATTCGCGATGTGAAGATTGAAGGCGGCAACAATGCCGGCACTCTTGTCGGCGGATTGGCTGGCGGACTTCTTGGCAGCAACATCGGCAGCGGCCGTGCTTCCAATACGGCAGGTGCAGTCGGTGGTGCATTGGTGGGTGGCGCACTTGGTTCGCACGCTGAACAAGCGATGGGATCCCGCAACGGCATCGAAATCACCGTTCGTCTTGACGACAAAAGTAGCCTTTCCGTGGTGCAGGAAATCTCAGGCGAGCAATTCAGCATCGGCGATCGCGTCCGCGTTCTCTCCAATGGTGGCCGCACTCGCGTGACCCATTGATCCGAACTTCGCGATCGCAACTTCCTCACGCATTCCGGTTTTTGAAGATCCGGAATGCGATGAATGCCAATTGTATAAGTCCGCAGATAGTCTCGTTATTAATGATCCCCTGAATTCCGTGGCGGTAGATGCCATGGGGGATTGGTGCGGATTTCGTTCTCTAAAAACGGGAACGTTTTGATCAGGTCATCTTTGATCGCAGGGAAATAGACTGCGAATTGGATCTGGCTGGCGACGATGAAGAGCAGGACTACCACTGCGATTCGTAACGGGCCGACACTTTTCGATTTGATCCGGTGGCCACCCAGAAAGTCCCAGATCGGACTCCCGAGCCGCTGGATGGTGAACAGGCTGAGGACCTGGCACAGCACCATCAGCACGCTATAACCAAACCCGATGCCAACGACGTAAACCCGCATCGCGCGGTTCAGGGAATTGGGTAGGGAAAGTTTGCTGCCATTGATGTCCTCGACGCGTAATCCAAGCAGGGCTTTGCCGGGTGTGGTGCCGAATTTTTGGATCAAAAAGGTTTCGAGCACAAACCACGGCGCATACCAGGGAATGAGATACCAGAGATTGTTATAGATATTGCCGAGGTCGCAGCCAGCTGCCCAGAGCAGCAGCCATAGGGCGGCATCGTATAGTTTTAGATCGAGCCAGCGGGCCCAGAATCGGCGAATGATTTTGGGACTTTCGGGAATCGGCGGAGGCGTTCTGCGCGCACCGGGAAAGCTGGTCTCAGTTGGCTCGGGCCTGACGGGTTTCGGCTCGAATTCCTTTTTGAAAATTTCGATCTCAGAGATTTTGAGCCACGCGGGCTGTCCTTCATGCCAGGCAGGCGAATCGGCGGTCAGCTCGCCGACATCGATCATGCGGCGGATTTCGTAGTCGTGAAATGGGCCGATTTTTTCGCCATCCCTGATAAGCCAGACTTCCATGATTACAGATTGCGCAGAGATTTAGCCGCGTCACTGCGGGCGGCGAAAAATGCGGGCACCAAGGCGGCGACCGAGCAAAGAATGAAGCCCATCAGAGCAAACATCGCTTGTTCCCAAGGATTGTTGTGGGCGGGGAGGACTCCGAAACCGGTGAAGGATGAAGAAAACGGATCAAAGCCCATTGTCCGGAACATGGCCTGTAAACTGCCACGGAAGTGAATGACCACCCGGCCGAGGAAAACGCCCAAGACCGAGCCAACGACTCCGAGAATCATCCCTTGATAGAGGAATACCCGGACGATTTGGCCAGGTGCCGCACCCAGCGCTTTCATCACACCGATTTCGCGGCGCTTCTGGATCGTTACCGTGAACATCACGGCCATCATCGAGAAGGCGGAGATGAGAACAATGAAGGAAAGGGCGAAATACATCATTTGCCGCTGCTGATTGATCAGCTGGAAAAAGGTCCGGTATTGATCGCCCCAGGTGTTGATGACCCAGCCAGGACCAAATGCGTTTTGGACCGTCGCGCGGATCGATTCCGCTTGGTCGGCGTTTTCCAGTCGCAGGGCGACGCCTTGCACCGAATTACCAATGCCCGCCAAATCCTGGGCGAGCGGCAATGGCACGAAAAGGTCCGGCGTCACGGCCATTTGTGAGGCTTTATAGACTCCGATCACTTCAGCCTCTTTCGGCAAGACGATGGTTTTCAGGTTTTTCAACACCTCATTGTCCATGTCTTCGGCATTGGTTTTGCCAAGCGCGTCGATGCCTTCATCGATGGAAGCCTTGTCGTCGGGATCGAACAGGAAATACTGATTGGTCGAATCGCGTTCGCGATCGTTCATGGCCAGCAGGATGTCGTCCAAGAGCTCTTTCTCCGGGGTTCGGATCGAGGATTTTGAAATGGCGTCCAGCGTCGAATAAATCGGCTCCAGCGTGCTGATCAGGATGGCGGCTTTGCCATTCAGGGTTTTCCAGCCTGCGGCCAAATCGGTGGTGATGCCTTGCCATTGCTCGGCAAAATGCTCACGAACAGGAGGATTTTCCGTCGATTTGTAGGCCTTCAGCACCTCGTCGAAATTCCGCGTCGAATAGAGCCGGATGGTATCGCCGACTCCAAGGCCGAATTGATCTGCAACATTCGAGGAAATGACCACCCGGTCGTCGATGCCCATGTCTGCGGAGGAGCCGGGATGGTGCTCCAGATCGAGCATCTTGGTGATGCCGTCGACCTGGACCGAATCCGATGTATCGATGCCGTGAAATTGCACCGGACGCTGCATCGAGAGGAAATCCAGGATCACGTTATCCGTGACATAAGGAGTGGCGGCGACAACCGATGGGATTTTCATCGCGCGGTCGGCGATGTTCGGCCAGTCGAGCATCGGATCCTTCTCCTCATAGCTCATCGGCTGATGGCGAATGAGAATGTGCGGGGAAAACCCGAGCAGACGGGCTTTCACATCGCGCTCCAGACCTGCGTAAACGGCCATCACCACGACCAGTACCAGAACGCCCAGCATCACGCCGATCAGTGAGATCAGGGTGAATGACGAAAGCATGGAGCGCCGTGGGTTGAGGTAGCGGCGTGCTAGGAGGAGGCTGAATGAGCGGCGTTTGATGGTCACTAGTTAGTCGCTGGGAGCGGGCGGGGCAAGTGCGATGAGTTTCGATGTAGTTTCGCTTGAAAGTGAGGCATCCGGTTGTTTCATGAAGCCGCCATTATGTCGGTCGAATTCAAGGATTACTACGAAACGCTGGGGGTGAAGCGGGATGCCGACGCATCCGAAATCAAAAAGGCTTTCCGCAAACTGGCGCGGAAATTTCACCCGGATGTGGCGGATGACAAAGCGACCGCCGAGCAGAAGTTCAAGGAAATCAACGAGGCTTACGAGGTGCTCGGTGATCCGGAAAAGCGCAAAAAATACGATCAACTCGGCGCAAATTGGCAACAAGGCCCGCCACCACCACGCGGTGGCTGGCAGCAGGCCGCAGGCGGTATGGGAGGGTATGAGACCGAGTTCAACTTCGGTGGGACAGGCTTCAGTGATTTCTTCGAGCAATACTTCAGCGGTGCGAGCCGGTATGGATTCCCGCAGGGCGGGGGTGGCATGCCTCGTGGTGGAGGCGGTGGCGGCAGCCGCCGGGGCGGGGACATTGAGGGCGATATTCTGGTGACTCTGGACGAAGCCATGCACGGCTCCGTGCGTTCGATTTCGCTGCAAACCACCGATCCCCGGACCGGCAAGGCATCGACTCAAACTTTCCAGGTGCGCATTCCAGCCGGAGTGACGGACGGAAAACGGATTCGGGTTCCCGGTGAAGGGGAGCCCGGGCATGGTGGTGCGCCAGCCGGCGACCTTTACCTGCGGGTGCGTCATGCAGCCCATCCGGATTTCCACACCGAAGGTGCGGATGTGTATCATGATCTGGAATTGGCCCCGTGGGAGGCGGTGCTCGGTGCGGAAATTTCGGTGCCAACCCTTGATGGTAGCGTGAAGATGCGGATCCCAGCAGGATCTGATTCGGGTGATCACTTGCGAGTGCGTGGCCGTGGTTTTCCACAGGGAAAATCAGGTGGCCGCGGTGATTTCTATGCGGTGCTCCATGTCCAGTTGCCAAAGAATCCGTCGTCGGAGGAAAAAGCTCTCTGGGAGAAACTCCGCGACGCTTCGAATTTTAACCCACGTCGCTAAAACCCATGAGCAACCAACCCATTCACGATCCTCCGCCGCATTCCGAGTATTCGATTGAGTTCGTCGTCCAAGCGACCGGGTTGTCTTCGGAAACGATCCTGTCCTACCAAGAGCAGGGACTGGTGCGTTCCGACCATGGCGTTTATGATGACGAAGCACTGCACACGCTCCGACAAATCGAGCATCTGCAGCGGGCCTACGAGGTGAACCTGTCCGGGCTGAAGATGATCCTGAATCTGATGTCGGAACTGGATCAGCTGCGCTCGGTCATGCGCGCAAGGCGCTGAGCTTCATTCTTCAGGCAGGCCGAGCAGGTCCAGAATCCGCTGCAAATCGTCGTTGCCGTAGTATTCGATCTCGATTTTGCCCTTTTTCGGCGTGTGCTGGATCGAAACATGAGTCGCGAAGGCCTCGCGCAGCCGGTTGGTGACGGAGCGCAGTTGGGCGTCCTCTTCCCGGGTAGCGGTTGGCTTTTTGGCCTCGGAGGCGACAGGTGAACCTTCGGACTGGAAAGTCTGTGCCAATTTCTCGGCTGCCCGCACGGTCAGCTTGCGGCGGAGAATTTGATCTGCTGCCAGCAACTGGGAATCGTGATTTTTGATCGAGAGAATCGCCTTGGCATGACCGACGGAAAGCAGGGCTTGGGCGACCAGGGACTGCACGTCCTGATGGAGATCCAGCAAACGCATGGCGTTGGCAACGCTGGCCCGGGATTTGCCGACCCGGCCGGCGATTTCTTCCTGCTTGAGCGAGAATTCCTTGGCAAGTCTCACATAACCAGCGGCTTCTTCCATCGGGTTCAGGTCCTCACGTTGGAGGTTCTCGATGAGTGCCATCTCCAGCACATCGCGATCGGAGGCTTCACGGACGATGACCGGGACGGTGGTGAGCCCCAGTTTTTTGGAAGCGCGCCAGCGGCGTTCACCCGCGATGAGCTCCAGCTTGCCATCGACCGAGCGAACAATCAGCGGCTGGATGATGCCGTGTTGGCGGATCGACTCGACCAGATCGTCGAGCGGAGCTTCAACAAACTGATGACGAGGCTGCAACGGACTCGGCACGACCTGATCGATCGGGGCCTCACGGACGCGCTGTAAATCGTCCGAGGCTTCCGCTGAATCGTGAGGCACTGCGCCAGCTTGTTTTTTAATGAGGGCTCCGAGTCCTTTTCCGAGTGCCTGTTTCGCCATGGGAGGGGAATGGTTAACAGATGCAGCCGGGAATTCCAAGCGGATTCACTGCCTATGCGATTTCCGCGGGGAAACAGGGCGAGATTTCCGGCGAGCTTGACGGGAGCTCAGGCGGGCGGCATCCATGGAGTCGTGAAAGCGTTGCCATTGAAAATGATCGTTGCTGCTGCCCTCGTTTCCTGCGGATTCGCGCAGGGCCAGCAGTCGGCTCCAGCTGGAGTGATGAATTCTGCAGTCGCGGCCGTATCGAAACTGGGTGTGGAAGTCGTTCAAGGGCACTTTCAGGTGGCGGTGGATCAAATGAACCCGATCTGGAAAGACCGGATGGCAGCGCGTGTCGGTGGCATGGAAAAACTCAAAGAAAAACTCAATGAGGTGCCACTGCAGATGGTCGCTCAGGGGATTTCGATGCTTTCCTTCAAACCGGTCGGGCAGCCGACATCCTTCGAAGTTTGGCCAGGCAAGAAGGTCGAAACGGTGAATGGTCAACAGGTTGAGACGCTGGTTTACACCAAGTGGTTGGTTTTCGTGCCGACTGAGACCCGCTTCCGCATCGTTCGTGAGAATGAGAGACCGCTGGAAATCCAAAGCAATGGCTTTCAGGTCGCCATCACTGACAAGGATAAGTCCGAATGGACGTTTATTGATGGTTCCGGATTGAGTATCAGTGACTTGAGATCGATGTTTATCAATCTGCCGATGGATATTCAACTGCCGAAGCTCGAGAAAAAAGAAGTCCGCTGATCCATTCCAACCATGCCTGCTAAATCCAAATTCTCCCCATCGCAGCAGAGTGCCAACGAGCTGCACCGCAAATTATTGGAACTTTGGAATCGCGGGCAGAGCGAGTATTGTGAAGTCCGGGGATCCGAAATTCACGGGCAGGGGGTTTATGCGAAGACCTTCATCCCGAAAGAAACCCGGATTATCGAATACCTCGGCGAGTTGATCGACAAGGAGGTCAGCGAAAAACGGGCGGTCAATCAGCACAAGAAATCGCTGAAAACCGGCGATGCGGCAGTTTACATCTTCACCCTTTCCAAGCGATTCGACATCGATGGCAACGTGCCATGGAACACTGCGCGGCTGATCAATCACTCGTGCGATCCAAACTGCGAAGCATGGATCGTCGGGCGGAAAATCTTCATTTACTCGCTGCGCGATATCGAACCTGGAGAGGAGTTATCGTTCGATTACGGCTTTGATGTCGAATGTTACGAAGATCATCCCTGCCGTTGTGGCTCAGCGAATTGCGTCGGATACATCGTAAGTCGCAGCCAGTGGCCTGATCTGGCTGCGAAGTTGAAGGGCGAAGATTGACCCGTGATTTTTGCGGCAGCGCCGTGGTTTACCAGGTTTTCATGCTGAGCATGATTTGACCGTAGAGCCCGCCTTCGAGGTCGCGCTTTGAAATCTGGGAGCCGCTGGATGAGGTGAGTTCGATTTTATTGGAAAAGGCATACCCCGCACCAAGCGTGAGCCAGTAGTTATCGGCCAGTTTGTGATCGGATTGCAGGCCGACTTTGAAGCCACTCACACCGATGTTACGGGAGCGCCCGGTCGCATCATCGATGTTCCATTGCTCGTTTTGGTAAGTTCCACGCAAACTGAGGATCCAGCTTTCATTGATGGCGTAGCTGGTGGTGAGCAATGGGCCGTAGAGACCTACCCGCATCCGCTCATTGACTTTCCAATCGAAGCCAACCACCGGGAATGCGGTGACGTCGGCATTGATGTTGGCCACGATTGCGCCGAATCCGAAGAGGAAGTGCTCATTGTATTGGTAAGCGGCTCCTCCGGCTAGAGTTCCGGTGAAATCGTCGGCATCGATGGATTGGAAATCAGATGATAATTCCACGCCGGTGTAACCGCCGAAGATCCAGCGGGAGCCGGGGCAGGAATAAATATAAAAGCTGCTCGCGGAGATGCTGTGCAGATCTTCATCCTCCATCGGGAAGCTGTGATCCCCGCTGAAATTCATGGAGGTGTAACGATAAGACATCACCGGAATCATCGAAAAATTCTCAATCGGCTTGATCGGTTCCTTGGTGAGCTGGGCGGAGACGCCGATTTGGAAAAGGTCCAGATCTCCATCATCTTTCTTCAAATCCCGATCGCCAGTGTAGGAAGACGAGATTCGCAACGCATCCAGGCCGGGGATGGTAAATTGTGCGGATGCAGTTGCGGCCGCAGCGGACCAAGCCAAGGCAATGGCAAGGGAGAGACGTTGGATTTTCATGGGACTTTTTCTAAGGGAAAGTCAGCGGATGCCAATCGATTTCCCAATCCACAGCAAATGATACCTGCATAAATCGGTGATTCGCTCAGCCCTCCATCAGTCGCAATCCCCAGGCGATCATCGCAATGGTCGCGCAAATCAGAGCGAAAAGTAACAGCAAGCTGCGGTTTTGAGCTTTCTGCATGTTGCGGAATTCGCCGCGGGTTACGGCGTCTTCATGGCGCTTCGCCCGGATTCGGTCGTCCAGGCCATCCAGCGGCGGCATGGTGCGATCCCGCTCGTTTTTCTCCCGCTCCAACCGTTTTGGGAGATCCGCCGCCTCTTTCTGGCGCTTGAGCAATTGCTGCTCCAGCTCGCGGATTTCCTGCAGTTCCAGTTCGTCCTGTTGGAGGCGGGGTTTGGGCATGATCAGAGATCGTCTACTTCGTCAAATACGCAAGCAAAGCGATGCCTCCCAGAATGATGATGGGCAGGTTGAAGGCCAGTCCATTGCGGAAATGCATGGCAAAGTCGCTGTCGCCGCTGGTTTTCGCAGCTTGCCGGGAGCGCTTGGAAGGCGCGCCGAAAATGGCACCACTGCGGCCTTTTTGGAAGTGGGCTGCAGCTTGGTCGTATTCATCGGTCGCGATGTCCACCACCATGGTGGCACGCTCCAATTTGTCGTGGAGGTTATCGCGGGTCCAGTTCTCGGGATTGATCTTCTGGATTTTCTCCAAGTGCGCCGCGAAGCAAATCCGGCATTGCTCCAGATCGTCACATTCCTGGCGGATTTCAAAAATTTCCCGATCGATCAGTGTCAGGGAATTGGAAAGTTTTTCACTCAGCTCCACCTGCTGCGAAATGAAGTCGCGCTTGCGGCCGGTCAGCTCTTCGAGTTCCTGCTTCTTGCGCTCCAGTTCTTCACGCTCTTGCTGAATGCGGTCGAGCTCGATCTGCGCCGCTTTCAGTTTGTGGTCATAATCATCCTGATTCTGGGACCCGCCGTTGGCAGGCATTTCCATTTGGGTGGATCGAAGGCGGATGTGGTGCGTGTGTTCGGCAGGCGTGGCCATGGCAAGTGGGAGGCGGGTGAACGGACCATGGCTTTACACAATTGCAAATGATTCGGCTAGAGAAATTATCCACATTGCTTAACTATGGGCCGTTTCTCCTTCCATTTCAGGCTCTTTTGGAAGGCCACTCGGGTAGCGATACCAGATCCATGCGCGGCGCAGGTGGCCCATCAAATCCTCAGCTGCCACGTAGGCGGAGGGGATGAGGTAAAGGGTGATCGCGGTTGAGAAGAGAATGCCGAACGCCAGGGAGGTGGCCATTGGAATCAGGAACTGGGCCTGCAATGACGGATCGAACAGCAACGGCACCAATCCAACGAAGGTGGTGAGCGAGGTCAGGAAAATTGGCCGGAAGCGACGGGTTCCCGACTGGATGACCGATTCGAACAGATCCTCGCCATTGCGGAGTTTCTGGTTGATGAAATCGACCATCACCAACGAGTCATTGATGGCCACCCCTGCGAGGGCGAGAATGCCAAACACCGACAGGTAGGATGGAGTGATGTCCATCAACATGTGCCCGAACAAGGCGCCGATGGCTCCGAACGGGATCGCCAGCATCACGAAAAACGGCTGATACAGCGAGCGGAACGGCACCGCGAGCAGCGCATACATCGCCAGGAAAAGCGCCACGCCGCCGTAGATGGAGCGTTTTTTGGTTTCCTCGTGTTCGGCGATGTATCCGGTGTAGCGCCAGGACAGCCCGGGATGGCGATTGAAAATCTCATCGAGCTTCGGAGCCAGATTTCGGGAAATGGCGACGATGTCGACGGTTTCGTCTTCAGGTTGCGCGGCGACGGTCACGACCTGTGCGCCATCGATGCGGTTGATGTCGGACGGGCTGCGGGAGAATGTGGCGGTTGCCACGCTGCGGAATGGCGCTTCGCCGCCGGCGGGAGTGCGAATTCTGAGTTGCTCCAGCGTGTGAAGGGATTGCCGTTGTTGCAGCGGCAGCCGGACCATCACCCGAATGTCGTCTCGGTCGCGTTGGACGCGTTGGGCTTCTTCTCCGAAAAACGCGGAGCGGACCTGGCGGGCGAGATCGCGCTGGGTCAGGCCGAGCGCTTCTCCTTCCGGGCGAATGCTGATGAGAAGTTCATCGCGGCTGCCACCTGCATCGTTCCAGGCGCTGGCGATGCCAGGGTAGGATTCCAGCAGAGATTCCGCTTGGCGCATGCATTCGTCCTTGTCTTCCGAGGCTTTACCGCGGATTTCCACCCGCAGGGTTTCCAGCTCGTCATCACCGCCACCGCCGCCGCGCTCGCCGGAAATCCGGAGGTTTTCCACATCCGGCAAATCGCCGACGAGTTCCAGCCAACGCGCTGCGATTTCGCTGTTTCTTGGTCCGGGAGTGGAACGGTCACCCGGATCCATGACGTTGATGGTGACGAAGCCGGTGCGTTGGTCGACCCGCGAATCCGCAGCCCAACCGCCGCTGGAGGTGACCATGTCCTGGATAAGGGATTTCCCGGTGCCGGGGTCGACAAACTCTTTGCGTAATTCCTCTACCTTCGAGGCCACCAGGTTGACCCGATCATCGGTCACGCTGATGGGAGTGTCGTGAGGCATCCGGATCCGGGCATTGATCCGGTTTTGATCGATCGACGGCATGTTGACAAATCCCAGCTTGCCGCTGGTGAAAATGCCGATGGATGCCATGCCCAGCGCAAGGAAGAGCGAAAGCGTGATGTAGCGATGGCGGGTGGCGATCCGCAACGTGGGGTCGTAAACTTTTTCGACGAATTTCTCCAGACCGTCTGCGATGGTTTTCTGGAATCGCTCAAAGAAGTTGAAGTGCTGGCGATGAACTTTGACGTGCTTGAGGTGGCACGGAAGAGCGAATTTGGATTCGATCAGGGAAAACACCAGAACCGCTGTCACGATCGGCGGGATCTGGCGCGTGAAGGAGCCGTAGAAGCCCTCGAAAAACATCAGCGGGACGAAGGCGATGATGGTCGTCAGCGCGCCGAAGGTGACCGGCACAGCGACTTCCTGGGCACCTTCGGTCACAGCCTTCATCGGCTCCACACCATCTTTCAGTTTGGTGTAGATGTTCTCGGCGGTCACGATTCCGTCGTCGACGACGATGCCGAGGACGATGATGAAGCCAAAGATGCTCATCACGTTGGCCGTCATTCCGAAATACGGCATCATGATCAGCCCGCCGGCGAAGGAGACGGGAATGCCGAGCACGACCCAGAAGGCGATCGAGGGGCGCAGGAAAAGGCCGAGGGCAAGCAGCACCAGAATGCCGCCCTGCATCAAACTGCCAAGCAGTGTGCCGAGGCGGCCGCGCAGTTCTACGGATGAATCATCCCAGATGTGCAGGGTGATCCCTTCGGGAAAGCGCTGCGAGGCGGTCGCCGCGTAGTGTTTTACCTTATCAGCGATATCGAGCGCGTTTTCGTCGTTCAGGCGCAGCGCTTCGATCAGAAGGCAGCGTTTGCCGTTGAAGCGAACGATTTTGCGATCTTCCTCGAATCCATCGGTAACTTTAGCCACTTGGCCCAGATGAACTTCTGAGCCATTGGTGTTGGTGATCACGATGTTGGCAAAGTCATCCCGATTGTAGGCTTGGCCTTTGGAACGGATGAGCAAATTGCCTTCCTCGGTCTGGATGCTTCCTGCGGGCAGGTCGATCGAAGAACGCTGGATCGCATCGGTCAGGTCATTCAAGGTCAGACCGTAGTCGCGCAAGCGTTGTGGATCCGCCTCGATCGAAATTTCCAGCGGGCTGGCACCGAGCACGGTGGCCTGGGAAATACCCCGCATTTCCACCAAATCATCGCGGACTCGGCGGGCGGCCTGAAGCAGGTCCGCTTCGTCCATGTCACCGGCGACGGCGATCTTGATCACGTCAAACCAGCTGGTGCTGTCCGGAATTTCAACCCGGACCGGCTCGGTTTCGTTGGGGAAGGTGTTGATTCGAGAAACGCGGGTTTTGATCTCTTCGAGTAGATCCTCGGGATCCGTCCCATCCTCGACGCGTACGGTGACGCGGCCGTTCCCGCTGGTCGCACGGGAGTCCATTTCCTCGACGCCCTTGAGTCCTTCGAGCGAGCGCTCGATTGGGATCAGAACCGATTTTTCCACATCCTCCGGGCTGCCGCCGCGATAGGGGACTTCCACATTGACCTGTTTGAAAACAACCGCGGGCTGGACTTCAAGCGGCACTTCTTCGACCGCTGAATAGATACCCCAGATGAGAATGCCGAAGAGAAGGAAGTTAGCTGCGATGTCGTTTTTGGCGAACCAGCGGATCATGGTCGGGGTATTACGTCAGGAGGCGAAGGGAACTAGCGTCGAATTTCACAAGGAAGCATTAGATGTAGAACATCGCTTCTTCCTTGCCGCGACACATGCTTTCCAGCGTGATCTTGTCCAGCGTGGAAATCAGTTCTTCGGACACATGGAGCCAGGCTCTGCGCACAAAATCACCGCTTTCCCCGACCGGAGCCACGGAACATTGGAGCAGCGATGGATCGACGGATTCGACAATCTGGCGAAGGGTGATGGAGTCCGGTTGATGGAGAAGCAGGTATCCACCGCTTTTTCCGCGTCGGCTTTCAATCAAGCCGCCGCGTCGTAGATCGTTGAGAATTTGGACGAGAAAGTTGGCGGAGATGTCTTCGCGTTGTGCAAGATCCTCAAGCCGTGTAATGGTTCGCCCGTCATGGTGTTTCGCGAGTTGGGCGAGAGCCCGGCACGCGTATTCCAATTTTTGCGAAATCTTCATGAAAGAACTCCAGCACAGCACCGATCAACCTGCTAGCACTAACATCACCCAGCCGCTTGCCGGTTGCAGCGCCGACGTGCCGGAAATCTGGCAAAATCTTTACGCTGAGGCACGTCAATTGGTCGCCGATGAACCGGCGCTGTCGCAGCTGGTCCACGATGTGATCCTGTCTCGAGACAGTCTCGCCGCAGCCTTGGGGACACGACTTTCACGCCGCTTGGCCCGTGAGGATATGCCCCGCGACATCATGGAACCGTTGTTTACGGATATTTTCCTCAAGCATCCGGAAATGGTTCAAAGTGCGGCGCGAGATCTCCAGGCGATGTTCGATCGAGATCCTGCCTGCGACTCACCGCTCGAGCCGCTGTTATTTTTCAAAGGTTTCCTGGCGATCACAACCTATCGGATTTCTCACCAACTGTGGTTGGATGGACGCCGCTGGCTGGCGCTTTATTTGCAAAGCCTCAGCAGCGAGGTTTTCGCGGTGGATATCCACCCGGCCGCGCGGATTGGCTGCGGATTGCTGCTGGACCACGCGACTTCATTCGTGGTCGGAGAAACGGCGATTATCGAAAACGATGTCTCGATTTTGCACGAAGTGACTTTAGGCGGAACCGGGAAAGTGACTGGAGACCGCCACCCGATCGTCCGCTCCGGCGTGCTGATCGGAGCGGGGGCGAAAATCCTGGGTCGGGTCGAAATTGGGACCGGCGCGAAAGTGGGTGCCGGGAGTGTGGTTTTGGCCGATGTCGCGCCTCACCACACCGTCGCAGGAGTGCCCGCCGTCGTCGTTGGACAAGCTCGCGAGGACAATCCTGCAATCGAGATGAATCAAAAGCTTGATTGTAGAGGCGGTTGTGGGATTTAATCGGCTGGTCCCCCTAGAAACCCCATGACCCGCCGTATCTCGATTTTAGCCTGGATGCTGCTTAGTGCGGCTTCGTGCGATCGTGCCAAGGACTTGGCGACAAAGGTGAAATCGCTTGCGGAACTCACTGCTGCTGAGTCGCGTAAGCTTACGGATACGCCTGATCCAGACCTGCAGAAACTGGTCGATCAGAATTCCAGCGGTACCTTGTTCCGAAAGGATTTGCCGTTTCCACACGATCTCACGGTGCAGGTGACAACTTCCAGCAGTTCGGAAGGTTCCCGCGTCTTGGTTCGAAACGAATTGGGCCCGCAAAGCAGTGTGCGATCTGGCACGGAGACGCTTGTCGATCGCTTCCGAATTTCCGGTGAATTCGTCAGACTTTCCCTGGAAACCGCGCAATTTGAGGAAAACGTAGACCCTGACGATGAAGGCACGGTGACCAAGATCACCACCAACCCGCTGGCCGGGCGATCGGTGGATCTCCGGCGTGATGGGGATAAATGGGTGGTGGCGGCGTCGAAAAGCGTCATCGCCAAAGAGTGGGCAGAGGGGCTTTTGCCGGATTTGGATGCGATGCTGAAGGATAACGGTGCCAAGCCCCGCGGTTATTGGTTTGGCAGCAGACGCTTCAAGGTTGGCGATGTGGTGCCGTTGTCCGGGGAATCGATGGCGATCCTATTTGGCGATAAATGCTCCGGCTCGGTGACTTTGAAGCTGGAGGCTTTTGAATCCACCGAAGGTCATCCTTGCGGAATGTTCAGCATCCATGGCGATTACAAGCGCCGTGGCTACGTGCGACCGGATGGTGAAACGTTCGATCAGGACGTGGTGATCGAAGGCGGCAAGGTCTGGCTGTCACTGCTTTATCCGGTGGTGATGCGTGAAGAAATGCAAACCATCGAGACCCGCATCCGGGAAACCACTGGCGGCACGACCTCGCGCAGCCAAGGGGCTTTCAATACCACGATCGTTCGCAAATGGCTCAAGTCTGACGACTGAGCCGTGCTTGTGGTGACGTAAGCCGGGATCAGGCCAATTCACATGCCAGTTGGATGGCCGCGAGCATGGATGATGGATTTGCCACGCCTTTCCCTGCAATCGACCAAGCTGTTCCGTGATCGGGACTGGTGCGCGGTTTCGGCAATCCCAGGGTAACATTCACCGCCGTGTCAAAATCCAGCAACTTCAAGGGAATCAGCCCCTGATCGTGATACATGGCGATGACTGCATCGTAATTGCCCAGCGCGGCGTCACGGAAAATCGCGTCGGGCACAGCCGGTCCCGAAAAGCAGGCGGGGTAGGCTTCGTTCAACCAATCGATCGCCGGACGGATGATCGATTGTTCCTCATTGCCAAAGGTGCCATGTTCGCCAGCATGCGGGTTGAGCCCTGCGACCGCGATTTTTGGAAAACTCCGGCCGCGTTTTTTCAAAAACTCAGCGGTTAGCTTACCGATGCGTATGATTTTTTCCTGATCCAGCAAACGTGGAACATCTGCCAGTGGTTCATGAATCGTCGCAAGGCCCACAGTGAGAGTGGTGCCGGTCAATAGCATGCCGAAATCATCGACACCGAACGCCGCGGCGTAAAATTCGGTCTGACCGGGAAACTGGAAGCCAATCGATTGCAGGTTTTCCTTGGAAACCGGTCCGGTGACCACGGCGTCGGCTTCGTCGGAAAGCAGCATCCGGGTGGATTCCATCAGTGCATCCAGCGCCGCCGCGGCGGATTCTTGATCCGGCTTTCCGGGCTTTCCAGCTGAGGCATCGCCGAGGATTTGGAAATCGAAACCAGCCGGCAGCATTCCGGAATGGAGGGCTTTATCGATGACTTCCGGGCCGATCCCCGCAGGATCTCCGAGCGTGATGGCAATGCGTGGCATGGCCGGATTGTCGGACCTGGAAGTGGCTCTGCCAAGAGATCGTTTCTCCGGGCTTGCGGGTTGTGGGTGTCAGCGCTTAGGGTCGCCGCATGTTGAGGCTGGTGAACCGATTTTGTTTGGTAGCAGTGGGGGTGACGATGCTCACCCAATGCGCGACGTCCCCCATGGGCAAAGGCAACATGGGTGGACCGACCATGGAGGAACGAAAAGCTGCGATCGCGAGTGAGCCGACCGGGAATTTCTACTATGGCCGCCGGTATTACATCGAGAAGACACGCTTTTGGGGATATTTGAAAAAGCCCCGTGATTCCTGGCAAAACGCAGATCTCGTCATGATGGATGAGAGTAAAAAACACGTGCCGGACCGTTTGTCGGAAGATGGCCCGCCGGGTCATCGCTACGGCTACGATAACAACTACGAATACCGCCTCTACGGTTACTACACCGACAAGAAAACTTACGATCCAAACAGCAATCAGTTTTTGAAAACATTCATGCTGACGGATTATCAATTGGTCAGCAAGGACCCTGGCTGGCTGTTCCGTCCTGACGATACCTACAATCCTTATCGGATCACGGTTTATCCCCATCGCTAAGTCTTGATGAAGTCTAACAACATCCAACGGGGAGTCGGCTCCTCACGACGGGAACGCGAAATCGGCGATGCGCCGGACTTGAGTCGTGTTGCCCGCATGCCCGGTGCCGGTGAGAGCGGGGGAACTCGCCGTCGCAAGCGTCGGCGCCGTGCGCTGAACCCGGAGGATGAAATGGGCAAAAAGCGCAAAACCATGCCGTTGAGCGTCATGGCTGCTTTGATGGCGATGGCCTTGCTCTTGATTGGAGGAGCTTTGGTCATGTGGATCAAACCGATTATGGATCGTCGAGGCGACATGGTCGAGGATACCAAGAGTCCGTATATGCCAGCCGCACTCCCGGAGATGCCGGAATTGACCGCACCCAGTGAAGATCAACTTCGTCAATCAGTGACGGAGGCTTTACAGGTCCGTGATTCGTCTCAGGTGGAAAAGTATTTCCGCCTCGGTAGTGCTACTCCTGACGAAGTGGTCACCTTTTTGTCGAAGATGAAGGAAACAGACGGTGAGGTGAAACGCTTCGACTTGCTCGGAGTGATGGATGCCAATCGCATGCCACTTGAAGGCTTTCTGGTGACCTTTGATAAGGATGGCGAAGTGCGAAATCGCCTCGCTTATTTCACCCCAAGCAAGAGCGGGGATTGGAAAATCGACTTTCCAGCTTTCCAACGCCGCGCAGATCCAGATTGGAATTCTTTCTTGGAAGGCTCGGCTAAGGAAACCGTGTGCAGAGTCTATATTGCCTTGGATACTTATTATAACGGCCCGTTCTCAGATGAAGCAGAATGGCGCTGCTATGGGATTGCTTCACCTGATGTCGAGAGGCTCATGTTCGGCTATTGCAAACGCAAATCCGCGCAGGACATCGCGATGTGGAAGATTCTACAAAATCAGCAAAAGCTCGCACGCGCGACTTTGGAATTAGGAAAGGTCGAGGGCGGAGGGACCCGGCAGTTCGAGATCAAGCACGTATTGGCCGAGGACTGGGTGAAGGATGATACTGCTTTCGAGGACAAGTGATGGGATGAATCAGCACAGGATTGAATTCCGCGAGGACTTCGTTACCTGTGCTTGTTTCGTTCTGAACCTCAAAGCGCTTTAAAGGCATGGTTAGAACCCTTGGGATACTGGCTCTGAAGCCTAGGACCTCATTGATCGATGGAAGATTGCTGATCGAGAGCAATTTATATCTGCAGAGATTCACACTCGGGTTTCTTCGTACTTCGATCGTTGTCGATCCGGTGGCACGCGAGTTCACGTTTCGGAAGAAAGGGAAATTAACCCGAGTCATCCTCTTCGAGGAAGTGGAACGTCTTGATTATTCTTATGCTGATACTGGAATAAACACGGACTCCGAGTTGTTCGGTAGCTTGGATACGATTGAGTGGTTCACGATTTCCCTGATCCTTCGCGAAACGCAAGAGCAAGTCACCTTAGTTCGTATCGTGGGTGAGGGGAGTGTGGATCACGGAATGCTCGGAGCACTCTTGGGCGACGGAGGGGTGGATTACCGCGGCGACCAGGAAGAGGCTTCGCAAGGCTTGGTTAGATTATTAAAAGCTATGACTGGCTTGTCCTTGGTATAAGTGTTAACTTCGATGGTTGGGGGACCCTAACTTGTTAGTATCAATACATCACTTCTTGTCGTTTGAAGTGGTGTCAGGATTGGCTAAGGTATTTGATTCTGTAGGGAGAAGATCAGCTTTGACGCCGGTATTGGTCAGGGTCACTGGTAGGATTTTCCCATCTTCGCCAAAGTTCATTTCGTCAATGCAGGTAACGCGGAGACGACCGGTGGTCTCACCTGGGTAGTGACGGTGATAGGCCATGTAGTATTTCCCAGAGCTCGGATTGTGGATTACGGAATGGTGGCCGGGACCGGTGCCTATTTGCGGATCGGTTTCCAGAATGACCGCTTCCTTGGTCCACGGGCCTAACAGGGAGTCTGACATCCCATACGCAACGCGATAACTGTCTCCTCCATAGTATCCTTCCGACCACATTAAGTAATAGGTGCCGTTCCGCTTGAAGATGATGGGTCCCTCGACATATTCGGTGGTGGGGGTGATCTCGTAATACAGCGTGCGGGCACCACTCATGGTTTCCAATCCCGTGAAGTCATCCTTCAGTTTGGTGATATTGCAGTGACCCCAACCGCCATAAACCAGGTAATAGCTTCCATCATCATCTTTGAACACGGATGGGTCAATAGGCTGGGCACCATTTTGAAATGCACCGATCAGTGGCGCGCCGATTAGATCTTGGTAAGGGCCTTCGGGTTGATCTGCGACTCCAACTCCGATACCACCAGACTCAGAGTTGCTCTGAATATCATTGGCGCAAAAAAAGAGATAATACTTTCCATCTTTCTCAACAGCTCCCGGTGCCCATAAGGCTTTTTTGATCCAGGGAATCTGTTGAGATGAAAGCACGCGTGGATGAATTTTCCAATGGACCAAATCCTTGGAGGAAAAGCCGTCATAATAAGTCTGCGTTCCCGGAACTCCGCAATAGGTCGGGTATATCCAGTATGTGTCACCGTAAATGATGGCCTCTGGATCAGCTGCCCAGCCCGGCAAGATTGGATTGCCGGAGAGAAGAGATGCTTCGGTCGGGCCGGGGGAGAAGTTTCCGGAAATCGTGACCGTGCCACTCGTGGCGCCGATGCCTGCAAGTGATGCGCCATTTGCGACCTGGATGTCACCACCAAATTGAGCATATGAATGATGGCAACTAAGGCTAAGAAGTGCGGCTGTGAAGATGGAAGATCTCATCTAATGTGATGGAAAATGGAAATGACTTTAGTTTGATTCTTGGATGTGAAGGCGTATGAATCCCTTGTCGGAAGGAATGCTATCAGTTTCTAACTGAAAGGTGTGGTATTCCCAGCCATCTGGCAGGTCCGGTAGTTCATCGGTAGCAACATTGGGAATTTCCACAACGTTCAGTGAATGGTAGTCTGTTAAGTCCCGGCTGGCTTCGACGGTGTAGCGGATGCCGTCGATGACTGCGGTAACCGACTCTTGGTCGCTGGAGAAAGTAGCACCTTGCCTGACAGGAAAGGTTGCTTGGAATCGACTGTTTTCGCTCCCAGTGTCTGCTTTGATCAATTGTCTCGCTTGATGTGGGGAGTCAGCTTCCGTTGGATTGCAACCGAGTGCGAACTCCATCAGATTATTCAAGCCATCGTGATCGGGATCCGCATCCAAGCCACGGCTATTTTCATCGGGTATTTTTTCTTCAAGCCATTCGTCGATTGTTGAAGTTCCCTGATCCCCTTCAACCGTTAATGTGACTGTATTGAGGTTCCCGTAATGGATGGAAAATGTATTTTCGCCCACTGCGATTGAAGCACCTTCAGCAAGATCTGAAAATTGGCCGTGAATTTCGCCTTCGGAAGTGATGAGTTGAAATGAGGATCCTGTGGTGAGTTTGGATGATCCCAGATCGGATATCACCAAGGTGCAGGAGTTTAAATTTACATCGCCTCCGACTTTGACCAGATCACAAGCGAGATGATCACTATCGATTTCTACGGTGAAAGTTGCAGTGCTTTCCATGTCGAGTGCGCCGCAAGTAAAGGTGCCGATCGTGGAATTCGTGTAATCAGGTTCGGCATTGGATTGGATGTTGCCATCCAAAACCAATTGACCGGAGGATACTTCTGTGGTGCCGGTGTAGTTGTATTGCCCTGTTAGAACTAAGGAGCCAGTGCCGGTTTTGATGAAACCTCCATCGCCGGTACTTCCCGTCAGATCGGCGTCAAAAACAATGGCATGATCAAGGGTGTCGATTCTTGCACCTCCGGTCTCGACGATTCCGTGGGTCAATGCGGCAGATATGAAGTTTGGATCATCTGCCGTTGGCAACAGCAGGCCTCCATTGAAGTGGATGGCCGAATAGCTTGTGCCGTTAGGATCTGAGATGGCTGGATCAATTCTAAGAGCATGGAATTTTCCGCCATCGAGGTGGAGTTCACCGGTGGCGATATCGACTTGGGTGAGGAAGACACGCCCGAGATATGCCTCTGCTGATCCAGATATAGTCCAGCTACCAAATGCTCCATCCTTGCCGAACCATGTTGAGCCTTCGGTGTTGGTGATGGTTCCTCCACTCTGTTGAATGATACCTTTACCGGTAGCTCCCACACCTAGATTGAGATTGGTGTCCACGCCG
This sequence comes from Luteolibacter pohnpeiensis, assembly GCF_016595435.1. Lineage (GTDB taxonomy): Bacteria > Verrucomicrobiota > Verrucomicrobiia > Verrucomicrobiales > Akkermansiaceae > Luteolibacter > Luteolibacter pohnpeiensis. Next base: position 83,073 of record NZ_JAENIJ010000004.1, on the reverse strand, counting down.
GTTTTGGAAATTGAGCCACCACTCATCAACAACTCGCCGTAAGCGCCTTGTCGTCCGATGACGAACCAGTTGTTCGTGATGGATAGATTCCCACCATCCATTTGATAGGTGGCTGCCAAGGTGCCTGAACCGGCTGCACCATTTCCTACAAAGACCTGGGCGGTGGTTTCGATGGATCCGCCAGTTTGAATGAGTTTTCCGCTAGTGTTCGAATAGCCGTAATCGGATGTGTCACGGGGGCCGATGGTGATGACCTTGCTAGAGTCGTTGCTTCTGAGTGTTCCGCCACGAATCTCTAAAACACCTGCGCCACCACTAGCTTGGCTCTGGTCTTTTCCGCCGATATAAATCTTGTTAGGAATCAGTAGAAGTCCGTCACTGACTATAAGGGTACCGGTGGCGTTTGCTCCGAAGCCAAGTCGTATCCATCCATTGGCATGAATTTCTCCACCGTCGAGAGTGAAGGAGCCGGACGAGTTGGCAGTCTCACCAGCTCTTAGATCATTGAGAGTCCAGAGTGGATCGCTGGATTTGATTAAAACATTTCCGGCGTTGTTGACGAATGCATGGTCCCCGGTACCAGGGATGGTGCCGTCACCATCCCAACGACTTGCATCAGCGTAACTTTCCTCTCCAGTGTTCCAGTAGTGATTCGCAGCATTACAAGTTAGAATGGATGCGGAGATGACGAAGACCAGGCGTGATTTCATGAAGCGAGTCGGGATACGCTGTTGCGATGTGAGCCTGACTTCCCAGAATGAAATGTCATCCTGAGGAGGTGCGCACATCCCTAAGTTTCGCAGACCTTAGCCGGTGTTCCCGACTTATCGGGTAATGATGGCCTGGTGTAGAACGAGTCTTCACTAACGCACTGGATATCAGCTTGTCCTCAGTAAAATAAAATGTGGATTCCCGCGAAAATGAATTCACATCACCCGACGTATGCTTCCGCGACGGGAGAACTTATAAGTTCAAAAGTTCCATCAAACAATTTTCGAGATATAAAGCTTGCTGAGCGCTCCTCAAATTGAGCTGAACCCCGGGTGTGAGAATTTCTGAGCAGTTTTTCGGTGTTATAGAATTGCGAGATCTCACTGCAATCCAAAGTCCGGTTTCCTCTCCATGGAATAGTGTGACTCTTGATAGTTAGTGAGCCGCCTGATACACGAATATTAGTTCAGTTTAAATAAAGTTCGAATAAACAGTAAGTCAGGCCGACGCCAACGTCCACATGGCAATCGGAAATACTTCCATGATTCATCGCACATTCACGCCGCTCCATGTATCCTCATCCTAACTGCGACCTCATCGCCAATTCCTAGAGCCAGTTCATCCAGCTGCTTTCTGGAAAGTTGAACATCCAGAAAATAACCGTCCGGCAGTCGCACGGTCAATGAGGCTACTGGGCCAGCGGAGAATAGATGGGTGACTCGAGCTAATTGATCGGTTGCTGGCTCATACTCCGCAGCAAACAGGACTTCGATTTCATGGGGGCGAACGTATTGCGGCTCGCTTCCATGCCTCTGGACTTTGTTTACGTTGCCCAGAAATTCATAAACAAACGGGCTACGAGGATGGTCGTAGACGTCTTGAGGTTTTCCAACTTGCTCGATTCTAGCGTTTCGCATGACGACGACTTGATCCGCTAACTCAAGAGCTTCCTCCTGGTCATGCGTTACGAAAAGTGTGGTGAGGCCGATCTCATCATGAAACTGCCGAAGCCAGCGACGCAGTTCCTTTCTGACTTGAGCATCCAAAGCTCCGAAAGGTTCGTCCAACAAAAGCACTTTCGGGCGAATGGCAAGTGCACGTGCCAGTGCGACCCTCTGGCGTTGTCCGCCTGATAATTGGTCCGGGCGACGTTTCGCGAGTCCTTCGAGTTTGACTAAATCTAACAGTTCGTTGACGCGGCTTCTAATTTCTCCACGCGATGGTCGGTGTTTTTTGGGTAAAACGGTTAGGCCGAATGCAATATTTTGCGCCACAGTCATGTGACGGAATAGGGCATAATGTTGGAATACGAATCCAACACCCCGCTTTACCACAGGGATATTGCTTACATTCTGGCCATGAAATCGAATGATCCCGGCTCCTTCATCAGGAAATTCCAGGCCCGCTACGATGCGTAGCAGAGTGGTTTTGCCAGATCCTGAAGGTCCGAGTAGAGCGGTTAGAGATCCATTAGGTATCTCCAAGGAGATGTCTTCAAGAGCTGAGTAGCTGCCGAAGTGCTTATGGATGGAATGTATGGAAATGGACATGAGGTTAATGTAATGGATTCCGATCTTTGGTTTCGGATTTTTGAATACCTTCGACGAGTGATTTAAGTCCCAGTGTGACCAGTGCCAAAAGAGCCAGAAGGGTCGCGCATGCGAACGCGGCGCTAAATTGATATTCGTTATAGAGCACCTCAATGTGAAGTGGCAGCGTATTGGTCTTACCGCGAATGTGACCGGAAACCACCGACACAGCACCGAATTCGCCCATCGCGCGAGCGTTGCAGAGCAGGATTCCATAGAGTAGGCCCCATTTGATGTTAGGGAGTGTCACCCGTAAGAAAACCTGCCACCCGCTAGCTCCTAATGTGATCGCTGCTTCTTCTTGATCATTGCTTTGAGATTCCATCAGAGGGATCAATTCCCTCGCCACAAAAGGAAAGGTGACAAAAAGTGTGGCGATGATGATGCCAGGCAGCGCGAAGATGATTTGAATCTGGTGTTCCGTGAGCCATGGGCCGAACCAACCTTTGGAACCAAACAAGAAGATCCATACCAGACCCGCAATGATCGGCGAAACGGCAAATGGGAGATCAATCAGTGTCAGCAGAAGCGAGCGCCCACGAAAGCTGAATTTGGTGATCAACCAGGATGCGGAAACTCCGAAAATGGTATTTGCAATGACTGATATCGCAGCTGTGATCAGCGTCAGTTTGATCGCAGACAACGCCACTTCCTCGTGCAGTGACGCGAAAAAGAGTTCCCATCCTTTCCGTAACGCCTCAGCAAATACTGCGGCCAGCGGAAGAAAAAGAAACAGTGCGAGAAAGCACATCGTGCACGTGATTAGGATAAATCTAACAGCGTGACTTTCACTTGTGACTGAATTTCCCTTCATGAAGCTAATGCTTTTGCCAATTGAGTTGGTGTTGAAGTAGGTTGATGAGAAAAAGAAGGAGGAAGGAGATGATGAGCATGCTGCTGGCGATCACCGCAGCCGCAGAGTATTTAAGCTGCTCAAGTTGAGATACGATCAAGAGCGGAAGGATCTCGGTTTTCATCGGAAGATTTCCGGAGATGAAAATAACGGATCCATATTCTCCAATCGCACGCGCAAAGGCCAATGTGAACCCGGTGGTGAGAGCAGGCAGTAGCAGTGGCAAGATGACACGGTAGAAAATGATCCATCGATTCGCGCCTAATGTAGCGGCGGCTTCTTCAATTTCTTTGCCGAGCTCATCCATCACGGGCTGCAACGTACGCACAACGAAAGGGAAACCGATAAAGGTTAGCGCGATGACTACACCCAGCGGAGAATAAGAAGATCGGATTCCCCAGTGGCCGAGGAACTCGCCGATCCAGCCGTTCGGCGCATAGATGGTTGTTAGAGTGATGCCGGCCACTGCGGTTGGTAGCGCAAAAGGTAGGTCGACCATTGCATCTAACAGCCTTCGGCCAGGGAATCGGTAGCGAACCAGAACCCAGGTGACCAGCAGCCCGAACAAGGTGCTGATGATTGCAGCAGCGAAACTCGCGCCAAACGTGAGTTCCGCCGCTGCAATGACTCTTCGAGAGCCCAGAATCTCTATCCATTCGGACCAGCTGAGCCCCGCTGCCTTGATGAACAACGCTGCAAGAGGTATCAGGATGATGAGACTTAAATAGCTGATCGTGAATCCCAATGTGAGACCAAATCCGGGTATGACTCGTCGTTTTGGCATATCAATCAAGGTGAGATATGAATTTCATTCTCTGTTTGGGCGATCACTGCTTTCAGTTCTTCCTTGTTCTTTGCGGATCGCAGATCACTGAGGATACCGTGATGGAGCATGCGGGCGATTCTCGCCAGTCCATAAAGATGCGAGCGATCATCTGGTGCGCAGAGTAAAAAGAAGATGGTTGTGCCATCAGTAAGCTCATCATCAGAACCGAACGGAACAGGGTTTGCCGTTCGTAAGAAACACATGAACTGGGTGCTGATGGCGGTGGGGATGGGACGTCTCGGATGGCAAAGGGCGACTCCACCAGGCATCGCGGTAGAGCATAGACTTTCACGATCCAGAAGTGCGGCTAGTAGATAGTCGCGATCAAACAACAATCCAGTTCTCTCTGCCAGTCCTGTCAATGCATGGATAACTTCATTTTTGGTATGGATCGGTGCATCCAGTTCAATGCCTTCATCAGGGAGCCTTGACGCGATCCGGTCAAGGGTTAGCGGACTTTGATATATTCCTTCGGAAGCCAGAGAGGATTCGATTCTCCGTTCCAATTGGATGACGCGATTTGCATCGAGTGTCTGAATTTTCTGCTCCAACCAATCGATGACGTCGTCACGTCTGAAGTGCCATGCGCCGTTGATTTCGAGCCCGGGTAAACGCTCTCCACGAACCAGTCCTTCAATGAACCGTACGGACCAGCCTAAGTTTGCCGCGAGTAGGCCAATGGTTAAATATTCGGATTTTAAGAATTCTGGGATACTATCGAGTTTCATGATGATGGAGATGCATTAAGGTTGATAGATGCGATCGAAAGTGCCGCCGTCGTCGAAATGAATTTTCTGTGCTTTCTTCCATCCGCCAAATTCTTCGTCGATTGTTACGAGCGGAATACTAGGTAATGTCGTGAGATAACGTTTGCCGATTTCTTCGTTGCGAGGGCGGTAGAAATGCTTTCCTGCGAGATCTTGGGCTTCGTCGGTGTAGAGAAATTTCAAATAAGCTTCTGCAACTTCGCGTGTTCCATGTTTCTCTGCGTTTTTATCAACGAGCGCCACAGGGGGTTCCGCAAGGATGCTGATGGACGGGTAAACGATTTGTGTTTGCCCGGGGAATTCTTTCTCAATCAAATATGCTTCGTTCTCCCAGGAGAGTAAGACATCACCAATGCCGCGTTGTGCGAATGTCGTAGTCGAACCTCTTGCGCCAGTATCCAGAACAGGAACATTTTTGAACAATCGGTTCATGTAATCGAGTATTCGAGTTTGATCACCGGCATAATTTCTTGCCGCCCATGTCCACGCCGCGAGATAGTTCCAGCGAGCGCCTCCAGATGTTTTTGGGTTGGGGGTGATTACCTGAAGTCCCTTTGTTGTTAGATCACTCCAGTCCTTGATCGCCTTTGGATTACCTTTCCGAACCACGAAAACGATAGTCGAGGTATAGGGGGAACTGTTGTAAGGCAGTCTTGTCTGCCAGTTTTCCGGTAAACGGTTGGTTTGCTGGTGAATTGCGTCAATATCTCCAGCAAGCGCCAGGGTGACCACGTCTGCTTCCAATCCATCAATCACCGATCGTGACTGCTTCCCTGAGCCTCCATGAGATTGCTCGATTTCGAGATGTTTCCCATGTTCGGCATCCCACTTTTTCTGGAATGCGGCGTTAATCTCTACATAAAATTCACGGGTTGGATCGTAGGAAACATTCAGGATTTTGATGGTTTTACCACTCTGTTTGCTTTTTCCGCAAGACGTGATGAGTATGGAAAGTGATAGGAGCGTAATGATGATTTGATGTGGTTTCATAATTGCATGAATATGGATTTTGATGGATTTAAAATGAAAAGCGAAGACCGCCAAGGAGATCGAATCCGTTGTAGCGATCGGAGTGGCTATTTTGGCCGAGAGCTGCATATTCGGCACCGATAAGGAGTTTTAACTTATCGCCGTGGATGAAATACTGGCCGCCCAGGTAAACCGACTGATAGGTATCGCCGCGCATGGCTTCAGCCGTGCTTTCATATCTGCCTTGAGGACGAATTCCGTTCGGACCACGGCTCGCTGAAAACGAATAGCGACCTACAAGCTGAAATTTGTCAGGAACAAAATCATACATGGTTTGGATGAAAAATCCAAAAACGTCACTGTCTTCATCATTCCCGCCTGTGGCGTAATAGTCTTCAAATACGACCGCTACGGATCCCTGTTTAATCCAGAAGGTTGACGCGATAATATCATCATATCTTCCAAGTACCCGATCACCTTCTCTGCGTTCGCTGTGTAGCCAATCCAAGCGAGCATCGGCTTTTTCGGTTCCGAGTTGTTCCTTGAAATCGTATCCGATCCCGAATGAGTAAGAATACCCTCCATCGAGGTTGCCGAATTCCCCGTCTCCCCATGAACCTGTGCCACCCGTGGTAGCCGGGGTTGAGTTTGAATAGATTCCTGAACGCCATGTGAATGGTTGAGCCGAGCCTTCGATCGTAAAAGCTGTGGCTCGATTGATGTTGAGCTGGTTGAAAATTTGAGAACGCTCAAAGGTTGGCTGCGTGTTAGTCGACTCAAGCCAGTCATATTGACCGATGAGTGGTTTGGTTTTTCCAAGGGTGATTGCAGTCGATCCATTTGGCTTGTAGCGGATATAGGCGTCTACCAAACCATCGTAGAAATCCTGGAAGCCGTCATTGCTTTGGAAGTCCAAACGTAATTCGATTTTTCGCTCCAACATCAAGGCGTCGAAGCCAAATCTGGAACGTCTGTCTTCCCAGTCTGATGACTCACCCCGGTCCGAGTCTACGTGCGTGTATTGCCCCTGGTAGCGGCCACGTAACTTGAATTGTTCCAGATACGGGTTATTGGGATTCTGATAGAGAGTTGCGAGTTTCCATAAGTCGTCAAAAGAAGATTCATCCGCCAGTGTCAGATCCGGCGTCAGTAGAATGGCTCCCAAGGCGAGAGCAAGATGAGGTGTTGCTTTGGTAGGAGAAATGGATGTCATGATTTCTGATAGAATTAGATTCGGGGGCAAAAAAAGACCGACCAGACAGCGGGGAAAATCGAAGAGCTGTTAGAGTCACGTGGCGTGTCTCTACATCTCCTGTTGATTTCCTCCGGTTGTCCGGTCGGTCTTGCTAACAGTCAGGGCGGCGCAGGTAGGACCTAGCCTATGTGATGTTGTTAAATGAGATTGTTAGGAACGCGGTTTTGATGGGGCTTCTTCGCGATCTGCCACAAAGCGGGTTTTTTCGATGCTTTCGATTTGAGTCACTCGTCCATCGTGGACCGTGATTTGAACAGAGCCAAAGCGTAGATTCGCAACCTTGGTGCAAACTACCTCTAACCATTCCGCCTGGATGCGATCCGGGCGGGGAGTATCAGAGTTTGTCGATGTCATCTTGGTTCGGATTTGAAGTTGCTAATTGCGAGAGGCCCGCCAAAAAGCCGTCAGCGGGATCGGCCCGACGTTTTGGAGAATCGGGTTTCTCACTGGAATTATTGGCTGGAGCAAAAGGTGGAACAATGCCATCGCGACGCATTTTTCTCAGCGTCACCTCGACGACTTGAGCAATCGAATACCGATCCAGAATGTTGGCGATCGCATTGCGCACATCGATCATGACCATGCGTAGCCCACAGTGATCTTCATCCGGGCAAGTGCATGGCTGATAGGCGTTCTCACTCGCACAACAAAGTGGGGCAAGTCGACCGTCCATCAATCGGACCAATTCCCCGACGCCGATTTGATCGGCGGGCTTTGCCAAAGCGTAGCCGCCGAACTTGCCGCGCATGGTTTCAACGATGCCCGCGTCACGCAGCTCCTGGAGAATGCGTTCCACGAATTTTAAGGGAAGACGGTTCGCCTCCGCCAATTCCGCGCCTGAAACAGTGCCACGCCCAACCTCGGCTGCGATGCCAAGATTGATCGTAGCTCGTAAGGCGTATTCGGATTTCTTTGAAAGGTTCATTCGTAAAACTAGACAAAGAAGTAGGAGAAAGAGCGCCGAATACAAGAATTATTTTCCGGCAAGAATCGTAGATGATGGAGGTTATTGCTTGCGGTGAGCGCGTGTGTCGAATATTCCTACATGGAAGTAGGAATTAAAATGATGCCGAAACGATTGGATTCTGAGGATTATTGCCGCTTGAGCGACTTCTTGCGTGCTCCCTTGCAGCGCTGTGCTTTGTCCACAGATCGTCTGACGGCTAGAATCGATTTTCCCGTTTACCATCTGGGACGAAAATTTGGCTGCCCGATTTTTTCTCATATGTCGGGTCTGGCATCACCTGATGCGGGAAAGACCTTCGGTATTATCGGATTGAATCGAGTGGGCATCCCAGGGCCAAGTGAAGTTGCCATCCAGCTCCTTGGACTGCTGGATGAGGATCCCGCTTTGGTTGGCGGTGCGATGGTGAAAATACTACCGGTCGGGGACCCTGTAGCCTTCGAGCATGAAGTCGAAGATTCTGAAGAGCTCGATACGGCAGCTTCCCGACATGTGGTTAACGGCTTTTCCGGTCTCGCCTGTGATGGATTGTTAGAAATTCATAGCTCGCCCGGTTCGAAAATCTGGATCGAAGGCGAAGCGACGCCGCGTTTATTGCGTGCAATTACCGAGCTTCGTTCGAAATATCGAATCGACCAAACTGGCGGTGTGAGTGGTGCGCCGTCGCATGTGTATCTCAGGCGTGTGGCAGCGGGCCATCGTTGGTCACTGCAATTGCATCTGCCGGAGTGTGATTTCGATGCGGGTGCTGCACAGGCGGTTGCCCGATTCATTGCGGGCATTTTCAAATCCCATGCAGCACTTGGAACTCCGGTTTGTTAGAAGGTGAGATGGTAGCTTTTGCCTTTTTCCGTTGGTAGTAGGAAGGTGCCGTCTTGATCCGCTGGGAGGGTTTGTTCTCCGTTTACGGTGATGGATTTTGGATCGCCATGAATCCGCAGCTTCGCAGGTTTTCCGAGTAAGGAAGTCATCGTGGCCGAGGTGAGTATTCCGTTCTCCCACGCGGCTCCTACTTCGAATCCTCCGCGTGCTTTCAGGCCTTTGAAGCTGCCAGTTTTCCATTCGGGAAGAAGAGATGGCAGGATCGAAATTTCACCAGCCTGGGACTGAACTAAGGTTTCACAGATGCCAGCGGTGATACCGAGATTGCCATCAATTTGGAAAGGAGGGTGGGTGGTGAAAAGGTTTGGCATGGTATTGTAGGTCAAAAGGCCGCGCATCATTTCCGCAGACTTTTGTGGCTGATGGAGCCGAGCCCAAAGGGCGAGTCGCCATGGCCAGGTCCATGATCTACGGGAATCACCCGAGGTTCCGCGTGCTTCCAGAGATATGGCCGCAGCCTTTGCAAAATCAGGCGTCATGGTTTGTGAAATCTGATGTCCTGGGTAAACGGCGAACAGATGGGAGGTGTGGCGGTGGCCGGATTTTTCGAGCTCCGGGCGTTCCGTCGTCCATTCCATCAGTTGGCCCCAGGAGCCGATTTGTGGACCGAGAAGCTTGTCCTTGGCGGACGCAATCTTCGCGACGAACTCATCATTTTTTCCGAGTATCTTTGCTGCGGCCAAAGTATTATCAAATAAGTCCCAGATCATTTGCTGATCGTGAGCAACACCATCCTCCCGCGGGCCGTGCTCGGGGGACCAACCGTTTGGCGCGAGCAGTTTGCCGTCTTTCTCGATCAAATGGCTTAGCCAAAGTGCGGAGACATCGGCGAAGAGTGGCCATGCACGTTTCCCCAAAAACTCTTGATCACCGGTAAATGCATAGTGGTCCCAATACGCCTGAGCCAACCATGCGGATGACGGCATATTCCACTCCCAGCCGTTGCCGCCGAAAATGTTGACAGAGGTGCGCATGGTCCAGCCAGGGGTTTCCTCACCAAACGCTTTCACAAATGCAGCTCGGGTTTCGGGTTCCATCGCCTCGGTCCAATTGAACAATGGCATGGCGCAATCTGATAGATTTGCAGGCTCCGCCAGCCAGTAATTCATCTCAATGTTGATATTGGTATGATAATCACTGCCCCAGGCAGGATTATTACTATTGTTCCAAAGGCCTTGCAGGTTGGCTGGGAGGAAATCGCGCGAGCATGAAGCGAGGAGATACCTGCCATAGTGAAACATCAGAGCCTCAAGATTCGGATCATCGCCGCCTTTTTGGTAATCTGCCAATCGCTCCGCAATCGATTTGTCAGGAGCTGGTCCAACATCAAGATCGGTCCTGTCCATATACGGAGTGAAATCGTCCAAATGTCTTTGTCGCAATTCTAACTGTTTGCCTTCGGCTGCAGTCAACTGTTGCTCGACCGTCTGAGTTGGGTCGATACCGCTACGAAATTCCTTTGCCGGATCAAGCGCGTAATCGGTTGCTGCTCCAAGCAGGATAAGGATTTCGTGTCCTTTGAAGTGAACTTCATTTCCTTCTGCGCTCGGCTTGTCGGTATCTGATAGAACCCTTGCGGAGGCGGAATAACGAAGGTGATTGGTGAGCTCCCCACTGAATGATACGGTGTTTCCCGTGGCAGTTGGAAGTTGGTCGTGGGCATCCTTGATCGATACGGCGCCGGAAATTTCCCGGTCTCCTGTCGCACTGATTTTGATGGCGATGATCTGGTCAGGGTGACTCGCGAAAACCTCGCGCTGGTAAGTGATGCCATCACACGTCCAGGACGTGGTGTGGATGCCGGTGCGGAGGTTTAGCGTGCGTGAGTAGTTGGTGGTTTCTGCTTTTTCCGGGCGATCCAGCCGGATGAAGAGTTCGCCGAAATTTTGATAGGCCCCGAAGCCGCCATTCCGGTCATTGTCGCCCGATGGATTCTTGTCTCCTGTCCATAGGCTGGCATCATTGAACTGAATGCACTCGCTCCAGGGTAAGCCAAAAATCATCGCTCCGATCCTGCCATTGCCGACGGGCTGTGCCTGGGATTCCCATTTTGATGAGACGGATTTTTCAGCATCGCTGAAAAAGTCTGCCACTGATGAATCATCTCCAGTTGGAGGCGTGTCGAAGCGAATTTCGAGTGGTTGTCGAGCCTGGGCGCAGGCAACTGGGAGAAGGAGGGCTGTTAAAAAGAGTCGAAGCGGCATGTTGAGAATATGCGATTTGAGGACTTTACGGTTCGAGAGTGGTACTTCGTTTCAACGAATTGATCTCGATCGTCTAAGTCGCGGAAATTTCTGATTTCATCGAAGCAAAGGTTGCCCGGTTGGAATTGCTCCTTATTCTGCGCAGCGATGACCGCCCAATCGATTCGGCTGACCAGCCTATTGTTCGTTTCTATCCTCACTGCGAAAGCCGATGAGGGGATGTGGCTTTTCAACAAGCCCCCTGTTCGTCAGGTGAAAGAAAAGTATGGATTTGAAATGACACCCGAATGGTTGAGTCATTTGCAGCACGCTGCGGTCCGATTCAACAATGGTGGCTCGGGATCGTTTGTTTCTGACGAAGGATTGATTCTAACAAACCACCACGTCGGTTCAGGCTTCTTGGAAAAATTAAGCACCGCGGAGCGCGATTTGTTGAAAGATGGATTTTATGCCGACAGTCTGGAGGCTGAGTTGCCGTGCCCGGGATTGGAATTGTATGTCTTGCAAGGCATCCGCGATGTGACCCAACAAGTGGACGCTGCCGTGAAGGGCCTTAGCGGTGAAAAAGCTGTCGCAGCGCGTCGTGCGGTGATCGCAGAAATTGAAAAGAATGCTACCGATCAACCTGATGAAAAAGGCGATGTGGTGACACTTTATCGTGGAGGTTCTTATCAACTTTATCTCTACAAGAGCTATACGGATGTCCGATTGGTGATGGCTCCCGATGCCCAAGCAGGTGCGTTTGGTGGAGATCCGGACAACTTCGAATTCCCGCGCTATTGCCTCGATTATAGTTTTTTTCGTGCTTATGAAAATGGCAAACCCGCAAAGACGCCGGATTTCTTGAAGTGGAATTCGAACGGTCCGAAAGAGGGTGAACTGACTTTTGTGGCGGGCCATCCGGGGAGTACTAACCGCTCGGTCACCCTGGCTGAATTGGAGGATATGCGTGATCGATCCATGCCTGATCGATTGGCACTGATGTTGCGGAGCGAGGCGATTCTACGCGCTTGGGCAGATCGTGATTTGGAAAATGCCCGTCGGGCGAAAGGTTCGATTGTTGGGACTCAAAATGGTCGCAAAGCGTATATGGCAAGATTGAACGGTCTGTTAGATCCAGCTTTCATGCAAAGAAAACAGGCATCTGAAGATGCGTTCCGCAAGCAATTGAAAGCCGATGATCAATGGGCAAAAGCTGATGCCGCATTCGACCAAATTGCCAAAGCCACTGCGGGTGAGGAAGCGCTGTCACCTCGCATTCAAATGCTGGAAGGCGGTTTCGGAACTGGCCTATATGGTATGGCAAAAACGTTGTTGCGCGTGGCTGATGAGTCTGAAAAACCCGATGGTGAGAGATTGGGTGAATATCAGGATGCCAGCCGTGTTTCGTTAGAGCTCGGATTACTATCGGATCGTCCATTTTATAAAAACTTGGAGACGGTTCGCATGGCGGATGCTCTGATGGTTTTGTGCGACAAGCTTGGAGCAACCGATCCCATCGTGGTAAAAATACTCGCTGGGAAGTCGCCCCAAGAGCGTGCAGCGGAATTGGTAAGCCAAACGCAGATGGATGATGTGGAAGTACGGCGTGCGCTTTACCAAGGTGGCAAGAATGCGGTCGATGCATCGAATGATCCGATGATCGAACTTGCCCGCCTTGTGGACCCGGAGGGGCGTGAATTACGGGCCAAGGCGGAAGAGTTTTCCGAGGCAACGGCAGAAGCTCACCAGGAAATTGCCGAGGCTCGATTCGCCATCGAAGGCGATAGCAATTACCCGGATGCTACTTTTTCGCTGCGCCTGTCGTTCGGTGTCGCCAAAGGCTATACAGAGGATGGCGTAGCCATTCCATACGAAACCACATTCAGCGGAATGTCAGCCCGGAGTGTCAATCAGGGTGGCGTAGCACCATTTGATTTTTCACCGAAATGGTCGGCGAGCATGGCGCAACTGAATCCGGAAACTCCAGTCGACTACGTCACCACCAACGACATCACTGGTGGAAATTCAGGCAGTCCGGTTGTAAATGAAAAAGCAGAATTAATCGGTCTGGTATTTGATTCGAATTCACACGGATTGGTATCTGACTTTGCGTATACGGAAGAGCGGGGACGCACGGTTTGTGTTCACCCGGCAAGTATCGTGGAGTCGCTGGAGAAGATCTATCACGCAAAGCGCGTGCTGGATGAGATTTTGAAATAGGCTCAATGCACAGGAGCCAACCTTAGGTGGTCAATCCCAGCCATGTAGGCGGGGACTGCCTGTGGGTTGGCTCCGATGATTTTTAGAACCAGTTCATTGCCGTCTGCCTTGATTTCGTGGGTGCCTAGGGAGATTTCTCCGCTGGTAATGACTTCCGGTTGGTGGAAGCCGTCAAAGGAGTCAATGCCGGGTTCGCCATTGAGGGAAATACGGATTTTGGCGTAGTCCCGTGCTTCTGTTAGAACGGCGAATACTTCGTAATTTCCCGGCTTTTCACAAGGGAATCGCAAAATAGCCCGGTCGCCGGGTTGTCCCTGTTGCCACCAAAGCTGGGTGCCACCTGACCATTGATCGGCTTTGAATGTTGCCATGGATTGCTGCTGGATGACGCCGCGATTTAGTTCCGCCACTTTCAAATCCTGATCCCCGATGATGATTTCTCCGGGAACTGGAAGTGGTACTTGCTGGGGACTTTGGAGATATCCGATGAGATCTCGCGCTTCTTCCGTGCTCAAATTTGCGAGTAATCCCTCCGGCATCATGGAAGTGGATGAAATCTGATGGTCGGCAATTTCATCCATGGGAATGGTGATCTCATTTCCGCCGATCACGGCAAGAACAAGACTGGAATCGGATTGTTCGCGTAACATGCCGGCGATCACGCTGCCATCGGTTTTGCGGATGGTGTGAAGTTGGTAATCCACCCCCACCAGCGAGCTTGGTGCGACGATATTTTCTAACAGGTAGTTGGTATCAGCTCGGTTGGAACCGGTGAGATCCGGTCCGATTTTCATGCCTTCGCCAAATAACTGGTGGCAGGCGAAACAGGTTGCCTGGAAGAGTTGGCGACCTTTCCGGACATCGGCGGTCGCCAGGAAATCAGGGCTGAGTTGAGTCGCCAGTTTCTTGATTTCTTCGGCTTTGCTCGCATCGTCTTGGTCTGCGATCACCCCCCAGTATTTTTCGATCGCAGCGGTGATCGAAGAATTGTCATAACTGCGCATTTGCCGCGCTGCAAAGGCACTGATTTCGCCGCGTTTGATGGTTGATTGACTCAGCCCTTTCGCCAGCAGAACGGCCCCGGTTTCTGTCGAAGCGAGGGTTTGAACGGCGGCGGCTTTGTCATGGCTGTTGAGCTTTGGGAGCAAATCGATGAGAAATGCGGGAATCCGCTCATCTTTACTTAAAGCGAGAGCTTGGATCCACTCACCTCGTAATGGATCATCTGAAATTTCTGCAGCGCGGAGCAATATCTCAGTGAGATTGGTGTCGTTCATGCGGCGCAGGTTTTGGAGTGCAGCCTTGCGATCGGCAGCTGGTGCAGATTTGTCTGCCAAGGTTGATCTGAATTTCCCCGACATGCGCTGATCTCCGAAGATGGTTGCTAACATTTCGAAATCCCTCTGATTGGCAGGAGTTGTTAGATTTTGGAAAATACCTGCCGCTTGTTGCCAGCCATCTGGCATATCCAGATTTCGCTGTTTCGATAGTGCCATGGCCGCACCGGTTAGGATGTCAGAGGCATGGTCGGCGGTCGTCTTTGAGATGACCAAGTTTCGCCCTTCCGCGGATTCGCAAAGCCGCCGGACCATCAATTGACGGACAGTGGGAATGGAGCTGTTTAGGGCAAGAGAAAGCGCGCAATCCGGATCAAGCTCGGCTAAATCACTGACGCCATACCAATTCATCAAGGGAAGATTGTGGTCATCGGCGTCCTCCGGGTGAGCGTTCAATGCGGCAGCCAGTTCCCATCGTTGCTCAAGCGGGATGCGCTGCAAAGCGGATGCAAGATAAAGCCGGACCACTGGCGATGGATCCTCCTTTGCCAGGACTTGCCAGCGCTCAAGCATGCGTTTCCCAGGCGGCTGGGATTCGTTAGAAAGTTGTATGCTCCAGGCTCTAACATATTCGCTTGGGTCTTCGGATGCCTTGAGCAGCTGCTCTTGATCCAATTTTCCGATCACATGCAGGGCCCATAATGCACGCAATCTTCGTGTGTCATCCGGGTTGTTTTTTAGAATTTGCTGAAGAGCTGGAACAACTTGATCAAAGTCCAAAGCTCCCGCGGCTGCTCGTTCCTGCAGCAATCGGCGTGACTCTCTAACATACCAATCATTTTTTTGCAGCTGGTTCGCGACCAGTTCGAGATCGGGCGCTTGCTGGAGATTTACTGAGACGGATTTTGGATTTCCGTAGGTGATTTTATAAATTCGTCCGTTGGTTCGATTCCATATTTCGACGTCAACATTATGACATATCTGACTATCATACCAATCCGTTAAGAAAAGGCCGCCGTCCGGGCCATAATGCAGCGTGATTCCCATGTGCTGTGCATCGTTGGAAAAGAGGAAATCAGGCTGGTGCTTGCCGATGAAGCCGGAACCGCTTGGGACTGCAGCGTCTTGGTTGACGCGGTGGCCGTGTAGATTGTTGAACAAAAGTTTGTCGCGAAACTGATCCGGGAAATTGTCTCCCAGATAAATGGAGAGTCCACAATGGGCATGTCCGCCACCTAGATCGGATGATGAACCGTCGCGGGAATTTGCCCAAATATCACCGCGATAGTGGAGGTGGTCTGCACAGGTTTTGATATCATCATAGGTATGTGGATCAAAATGCTGTCCAGCCTGCCGCTGATATCTCCCACCCTGAATGATGTGATAGAGGTGCGGGATGACGCATGCGGTGACAAATGCCTGGCCGTGATCATTGAAATCGAGTCCCCAGGGGTTGGAGGTGCCTTGGGCGAAAATTTCGAATTTTTTGCTGATGGGGTGGAATCGCCAAACGCCGGCGTTGATGGGGATGCGTTCACTGTCAGGCGTCCCAGGTTTGCCGACTTTCGAGTGAGTGAACACCCCATGGCAACCGTAGAGCCAGCCGTCCGGCCCCCAGATGAATGAATTCAGCGTTTCATGAGTGTCCTGCAGGCCGAATCCATCCAGAACGACCTCGGGTTTGCCATCCGCTTTATCATCGTGATTGGAATCCGGTAAATAGAGTAGATAAGGTGCGGCGCCGACCCACACTCCGCCAAAACCGACCGCCAGGCCGGACACGAGATTGAGTCCTTCGGCGAAAACTTTTCGGTCATCAAAAACACCGTCACCATCGGTGTCTTCGAAAATCAGAATGCGATCTTTACCGACATCCCCGTTGGCTCGTTTCGGGTATTCATAAGCCTCGGCTATCCAGACACGGCCGCGTTCATCCAAAGTCATCGCCACTGGCTGGCGAACATCCGGCTCAGCAGCGGATTGGACGATTTTGAAACCCTCGTAGGTGGTGAAATTCGCAGCTGCCTCTGCAGGTGCCAGACCATCTTTCTGAGCGCCGATGACCGGGGGCTTCAGAGTTTCAGCAGTGAGGGCGGCGAATGGAATCGACCAAAGCGAGATGGGCAGAAATTTCAAAATCGGGCTTTTCATGGCGGAGGCACCTCAGATTACCCGCCGAAACGTGCCAGGCTTTCAGGGGAATTATTCACCGTGATGAAACCACAAAAGCACGCAGAGCAGGATGCCGACGATCCAGTTTGCCCAAATGTTCGGCACTAACCACGAGTATCCCATCAATGCCAATCCAATGGACATGGGTTTCCATAGTTCCATTTTTTTGCCGTAGGAAAATGCCACGAATCCAATGATGCCGAACAGGATCCCCGCAATGATATTTGGCGTGCTGAAATTGAACATGATTCTAGGCAGCATAATCGGCTTATTCCCGCTTCCCAGAGCTTATTTTGGAACGGT
Source organism: Luteolibacter pohnpeiensis (assembly GCF_016595435.1). Lineage (GTDB taxonomy): Bacteria > Verrucomicrobiota > Verrucomicrobiia > Verrucomicrobiales > Akkermansiaceae > Luteolibacter > Luteolibacter pohnpeiensis. The sequence continues at coordinate 66,099 of NZ_JAENIJ010000004.1, read as the reverse complement.
GAAAGGTGCCGACGATCGCATGATCCTGTTGAATAAAGGCTGGATCGCGCTTACCAAGGCCGCATGTTACAGCTCTCAATCCCTCTTGGTTCATGAAATTGCTTCTGATCGGAAATGGGTATCTCGGACAGGCCGTCGCGCGCGAGTTTCGCGACAGCGGCTGGGAAGTCGACGCGGTCTCGCTCTCCGGCGGGGATGGCTCGATCGCCTGCGACGTGAGTGACCGAAAGCAAGTCGAGGCGCTGAAAGATGAAAATGCGATGCCCGATTTCATCGTCCACTGCGCCGCTTCAGGCCGGGGCGGGGCGGAGGCGTATCGACGTGTTTATGTCGATGGATGCCGCCTTTTGACCGAGGTTTTTTCCGAGGTGCCGTTGTTGTTCACCTCCAGTTCATCGGTTTACGCACAGACCGACGGATCGATCGTGACCGAGGAAAGCGAGACCGAACCGAGCCGGGAAACGGGCGAGCTGCTACTTCAGGCGGAGTCGCTGGTGCTGGAATCGGGCGGGATCGTCGCCCGTCTGGCCGGGATTTACGGGCCGGAGCGGAGTGTGATTCTGAAAAAATTTCTCAGTGGCGAAGCGGTGATCGAAGAGGATGGTCGACGGTTTCTAAATCAGATTCACCGCGACGACGCCGCACGCGCCATCCTGCATTTGGCGGTCCCGCAGCCACGGTTTGGGGTTTTCAACGTCAGCGATTCCACCCCGATTTCCCAACGCGAATGCTATGAAAAGTTGAGCGAACTTTTCATTCGGCCGGTTCCGCCGACGGGGCCGCGCGACTTGAATCGCAAACGCGGCTGGACGCACAAGCAGGTCTCGAACGAAAAACTCCGGGAATCCGGCTGGGAACCGCGATTTCCCTCATTTTTCGACGCGGTGCGCTCGATCGAACCGACATTGAAGTGAGGATGGGGACAGCTTGGCTTTGACGCATTCGGATTTCCGGGCTATTTCCGCTGCCTTTCCCATCTCGGAACCCATGAAGGAGCAAATCGCAGCCATCCAGACTGAAGCACTTGCGCGGATTTCAGCCGCCGAAGACGAGCGCATGCTCGAAGACGCACGCGTGGCCGTTCTCGGCAAAAAAGGTAGCCTGACCCTGGCCGCCGCCGGTATTAAAGACGTGCCGAAAGAAGAAAAGGCTGCAGTCGGTCAGCTGCTGAACGCCGCCCGCACGGAGATCACCGCTGCACTTGAAAGCAAGCAACTTGCGCTGCGTGAAATCGCCGACCGTGCTGCCTTGGCTGGGATCGATCCGACATTGCCGGGTCGTCCGATCCTGACGGGGGCGTTGCATCCGCTGACGCAAATTCGCGATGAGGCGATCCGGATTTTGCGCCGAATGGGCTTTGCCTTGGCGGATGGACCGGAGATCGAAGACGAGTTTCACTGCTTTGACGCGCTGAACACCCCGGCGGATCACCCGGCCCGCAATGAAAAGGACACTTTCTACTTTGATTCCGGAAAATTGCTGCGAACCCACACCTCCAGCGTCCAAATCCGGACCATGGAATCGGCCACCCCGCCAGTTCGCATCATTGCCCCTGGCTCGGCGTATCGGCGCGATGAGATCGATGCGACCCACCTTTCGGTTTTCAACCAATTGGAAGGTCTCTATGTCGCCGAGGATGTTTCCTTGCCGGACTTGAAGGGGACTTTGGAATATTTCCTGCGCGAGCTTTTCGGCACCAGCACCGAAGTCCGCTTCCGGCCCCACTTTTTCCCGTTCACCGAGCCGAGTTTCGAGATCGATGTGAAATTGCAGGTCAAGGGCCAGGCACCGCGCTGGATCGAGGTTGCCGGTTGCGGCATGGTCGATCCGGCGGTTTTTGATTCGATCAACAAAGGCCGAAAGGACGACGCGTTCAATCCGGACAAAGTCACTGGCTTCGCCTTCGGCATGGGCCTGGACCGCCTCGCGATGATTCGCTGGGGCATCAAGGACATCCGGTTGCTCATCGAGAACGATGTGCGTTTCCTCAAACAATTCGCTTAAGATTCAATCAACCGCAGATGAACGTGAAAGAACGCAGATGAGATTCTTTGTTAACGTTTATCTGTGTTCATCGGCGGTTAAATCATTTCCATTCTTTAAAGTATGAACGTCTCTCTCAATTGGCTCGGCACGCACCTGGATGTCGCCGGAAAATCGATCAAAGAAATTGATGACTTGCTGACCTTTGCAGGGGTCGAGGTCGAAGGGATCGAGACCAAAGGGATCGCATCCGAAAAGATCGTGGTCGCCCAAATCATGGAAGCGGTCCAGCATCCGAATGCGGACAAGCTGAAGGTCACCCAGGTCGATGCGGGCGAAGGTTCGCTGCGCCAGATCGTTTGCGGGGCGAAAAACTACAAGGTCGGAGACAAAGTTCCATGCGCGCTTCCCGGTGCTGCTTTGCCCGGTGGTTTCACGATAGGTGAGGCAAAGATGCGTGGTGTCGAATCGAAGGGGATGCTCTGCGCCGCTTCGGAAATTGGTTTGCCGGAAGGTGAAGATGGGCTGCTGATTCTTCCCGAAGACGCGGTAATTGGTCGCCCGGTGAAGGAAATGTTCGATTCCGATGTGCTGTTGGAGCTCGAAGTTACGCCGAACCGCCCGGATTTGCTGAGCCATCGCGGCATGGCCCGTGAATTGGCTGCGTTGCTCAAGACGCCGCTGATTCCACTCGAAACTCCCGAGGAAAAACTGGCGTCCGCAGAAGGAAAAATCCGCGTCGAAGCGACCGATACCTGCCCGTTTTATTCCGCCATTCGCATTCGCGGTGTTGAAGTCAAAGACAGTCCGGCCTGGCTCAAGCAGCGGCTGGAATCAATCGGCCTGAAGCCGATCAATAACATCGTCGACGTCACCAATTTCGTCCTGCACGAGCTCGGTCAGCCTTTGCATGCATTCGATGCGGCGAAGGTCAGCGGCGCGATCGTGGTCCGTCCGGCAAAAGACGGGGAAATCTTCCACGCGCTGGACGATGAGAAATACGAATTGAGCGGTGAGGATCTGCTGATTTCCGACGAATCGGGTGCAGCCCTCGCGTTGGGCGGTGTCATGGGTGGATTGGAAAGTGGAGTTTCCGCATCGACCACCGAGATTCTACTGGAAGCGGCGTACTTCACGCCACAAGGCATTCGCCGCACTTCGCGCAAGACCGCGCTGATGTCGGATTCTTCGTATCGCTTCGAACGCGGCGTCGATCCGGCAGGTGTGCTGAAAGCATCGGCCCTCGCCGTGAAATTGATTTTGGAAACCGCAGGCGGCGAAGCTGATGCGGCGGTGCTCGCAGTCGGCGAAATTCCGGTTTTGACACAGCCGGTTGTGCTTGATGCGAAGAAGCTCGATCAATTGATGGGCGGCTCAATCGCCCTCGCCGAAGCTGAGGAAATTTTGACCCGCCTGGGTCTAACCAAACTGGCGGACGGGCAGTGGTCGGTTCCTTCGTTCCGTGCGGATCTGCAACGCCATATCGATTTGGTTGAGGAGATCGCCCGCGTTCACGGCCTGGACAACGTGCCGTCGCGATTTGCGGGTGCGTTTGTTCCAGCGAGTGCCGTGGATGCAGCCTACGATGCTGACATGGTTTTGCGCCGCCGTCTCGCAGCGTTGGGAGTTTTCGAATGCCAGACGATCAAGCTGATTTCGGATGCGCAAATGCAGGACGCGCTGCCGTTGCGCCCGCTGCAGGATGGCGATGTCATCCGCGTGAAACTCCCACTCAGCGAAGACCACGTGGTCATGCGCCCGAGCATCATTCCCGGCTTGGTTGCCTCTGCGGTGCGCAATGTTCGCCAACAGGCCAAGGCTCTGCGTTTCTTCGAAATGGGCCGGGTTTTCCGCAATGCGGGCGGTGGCAAGGCAAAGGATCAAGAAAGCGAAAACCTGGCGCTGCTTGTTTCCGGAAACGCGCAATCCGCAGCCTGGTCGCAGAAAGAACGAGCTGCCGATTTGTATGATCTGAAAGGGTTGATTTCCGCTCTGCTGCGGAATCAGGCGATCCAGTTTTTCCCACGCGATCGCGACGGCTTTGTCCTGAGTTGTGACATCAAGGCGGGCGATCAGAATATCGGCGTTTTCGGTCGGATTGCTCCGACCCGTGCGCGTGAGCTGGACCTTCCGGCGGAAACCCACGTGGCCGAGTTGGACTTGGCGAAATTGCGGAAAATGATCAGCGGGGTGCAACACGTCGAAGATCTTCCACAGTTCCCGGCTTCAACCCGCGATGCCGCAATGGAGCTCGCCGCGACAACTGCCAATGCTGAGATTGAAAAGGTGATCGCCAAACACGCAGAGCCTTTGTTGATCAGTGCCGAGTGCTTCGATGTGTTCACCGATCCAAGCGGCGAAAAACTCGCTGCGGACCGCAAGTCCGTCGCCTATCGCTTCACCTATCGCGACTCTGGACGGACCCTGAAGTCAGACGAAGTCGATGCCGCCCACCAAAAAATGTTGGCCGCTTTGACGAAGGGACTCGGTGTCAGTTTCCGCTGAACCAGAAACGCGGACTTGTATTTTGCGCTCCGATCGTCTATAGATTGGGGGTTGTGAGCGCGAAAAAAAAGTCGAACCTCAAGAACCCTCAGCAGCCAGCTCGCAAAGGCGAGATCGGCTACAAGGGGATTTACTTGAAACCTTCGTCGACCGACTACGCGACCTTTGCTCGCACGACAGCGCTTGCCATGGGAAAATCCGAGCCGACCGGATCCGCGCTCAAGCCAAACAAGCTGTTGCTCTCGCTGCTGAATTTGGAATCCTGAACCGAACTCAAATCAGTTGGAATGAGTTCATAGAGCAAGTTCCTGGGGATTTTTCGATCGGTTCAGAGCATGTGGTGGCTGCTGGTGATGAGCCCAAGCTAATTGGTAAAACTACGAAACCTCCAGGTTTCGGGTTGGTTCCCGAATTGATTCGGTTGCCGGAAATTGAAAAACTGGGTGAACCGCAGCAGCAATCTTTCCGCGAAGCGATCGAGTTTGTATTGGCGACGCCTTTGGAATACTTCACGCGCTGGATGGCGTCGAATGATCTTTTCGGCGATGATGTCCGACTTGCCTCGGTGATCGAATGGGGTGATGGCCAAGTTTCCATCGGGATTACCCAGCCATGGTATCCTGGAGTTCCGGCTGATCTGCGGGATATTGAGCAATATTTCATCCACGAAGGTTGGCAACTTTTGCACGACCCTTCTGGACACACGGTATTCTTTAACTATGCCTTCGGTGTGATGGCGATCGATGCTGTATCCAGAAACTGCTACTTGGCCGATTATGGCCTGCAGCCATTCGATGTCATCTTGCGAGAACCGGATGAGAATTTGGAGAGATTTCTCCGCATCTATCCGGCATAGGTAGACTTTATTTTGCCTCTTTAAGCCCAACCCATTCGAGAGCTTCTTGGAATGGGGCGGCTTTTGCAGGTTCATGGCCCATGCCGGGGATATCCAGAAAGCGATAGTTCAATTTGTTATCGTCCCATCTTTTGCTCGTCTCGAGAATCGCCTGATAGTTGTAGTCCTTGTCTCCAGAGACCACGATCCATTTCATGTGCTTCCGTTTGGACGCAGAGAAATCTTCCAGAGCAAGCCCGGGGAAGTGGCCGTAGCCATGGGTTCCACCTGATGATGGCAAGTAACTTTGGGCGGCATGGCTGATGGCTCCTATGAAGTAATCGGGATAGAGCGCTCCAATCACCATGGCCATGTGTCCGCCACCTGATAAACCACTGACGACCCGTCGGGTCGGATCGATTTTATACTTTTTCTCCGCTGTGGCCAAAGTGTCCATGGACGCCTGAACCCGTCGTGGCATGGTGGTCTCGTTGTTGACGCTATCTGCAGCGACGACGATCAACTTGAATGCATCTAACACCGAATGCCAATCACTCGGAATATCCGTCGGGAAGCCAGGGTTGGCATAAAGAACCAAACCATATGCTTCACTTCCATCATAGCTTGGCGGAACGTAGGCTTGGTAAGTATCAAGAGCTGGATCGCGTTTGATCCATTCGTCAAATGAGCCGTGTTGATACATTTCTTCATCGTCCAAAGCTCCACCTTCGATTGCTTTGCGGAAAGATTTTCGATCGCGGTCACGATAGTAATCTTTCAGCTCCGGAAAAAGCCGGACATCAATGGGATTATTTGAACTCAGTCCGGTGACGATTTTTGCTGCAGGAGTTGGTGCGTCCAGTGTCTTGAGGTATTCCTGATCTTCGCTCGAAAGTTTTGCGATATCTTAGGAGATTTCACGACCATTTATCTTGAGGACAACCTTGTCACCGGAGTGAGAAACATAATCAGCTTCAATGACTTTACCTTCGGCATTGGTCCAAGAGCGGGCGTTGCTAGTGGCTGAAGTTCCAAGCGTGAGTAAAATGGTGAAGAGGAAAAAGTGGCGTTTCACGGAGTTCAAAGTCTTAGTTTAAGTAGAATGGCCATTATTCTGGCATGAAGGGAAGTTGATCAGGATTTTGGCCGTAATTGTTAGGTCCCGGTGTTCCGGCGATGCAGCCGAGGAAGATGAGAGAGATCAAGCTGCCGAGATAGGGGATTAAGCTAATCAGCACCCACCAGCCTGACTTGTCTTGATCATGCCAACGTTTTACCGAAATAGATAATCCACTCCATACTCCGATAAAAAGTAAGATGCAAGTTAAGGCGCCAGAGACGAGTTGTAATATCCCTTCATGCTCGAATAGGGGCGATAATAGGCCAATTGAAATGAGCATTCCGAAGGTGATGACAATTTTCCAAAGCCAGAAAGTTCTCCGGGGTATTCGACCTGTGAATGAAAATAAAATCTGCTTAACCGTCATTCGGCTCGGGGAAAGAGGGGAATCGGCATCAAGTGAGGAAGGTGGCGTGTAAGGAGAGGGGAATTCCATGGACGTGGACTATCGACGATGGGCTTAAATGGGAAGCTGATATTGCCTGGTGATCTTTAATGTTTTCTCTGTCTTATTGCGTAAGTTGATTTAATTCTTGGATTTAGAAGCAATAGTGGAATGCCGCATATCTTGCCTGAAAGATGATGCCTTTCGGCTCGACATGGAAGGAGTTTACGGACAGTTCATTCAGAATGAATAACCGGTGGAGGACTACTCTGACTTGTCTCATTGCGATTCTGATTGTTCTTGCTGCCTTTTGGTATTTTAGGGATTCATCTACGGACCGGTTGCAGGTTGATCAGGCGAGAAACTCAAATTACGCCTACGATCCTGCTGCTGTGGATAATCCCGCTAAGGAACTCACCTACAAGCTGAAGGTCAAAGAACGGGAAGGGGAGCGCTCCGCCACACATACTCCCGATCAGCTCAGGAATTTCTATATCTCTGGAATCGAGCTGGATGGTGTGACACTTCGCGAGGCACTCGCCAAAGCGATGGATGCGTATCGCGACGCTTGCCAAGTGAGCGGTGAGGTGCCCCTCAAATTCACTTTTTCCGTGCCGCCTGAGGTGAATCAACGCATCACGGCGCAATTGCCCATGAATCGATTTCTTGCGACGGTCCAATCACTGGCAGCCCTTTATGGTACGAGCGTAAAGCGGAAGGATCTTGAGTTTGAATTCACTCGATTCTCCGACGAGCAGGTCGCGGATGCGAAGATAACCGTGCCTTCAGATTTGAAGAGTCAGCTTGCGGAGATGACAGGCACAGTCAGTGACGATTTGCTGGAAATACTCAAGTCCATGGGCGTGGTTTTAAGTCCGGGTGTAAAAATCCAGCTGTATGGAGGAACTCTGTTGTTAGAAAATGGAACCTCTGCGGATGTCGGAACGCTTTCAGGTTTGGCGAAAGCTTTGGAGATTGGACCACAGAAATTCAAGTATACCACCAAGGTGATCGGCGTGCCGGAGGGAGTATCGGACGATTTCCTCTCATCATTATCGGATTCAATGACGTCTGGTGAGATTGAGGACTTCATGCGCGAGGCAGTGAATACCAAGGGGGTGGATGCGATGACTCTTCCATCTGCGGTCGCCCGTAATGCCAACCCGGTCACGGTGGAGATTTCGAATTCACAGCCGGATGGATCACAAACTGGGCTTTGGTTGGATCTACAACCCGATGCGGTTGGGTTCGGCGGTATCAGACTCCACATTGACCGTGAGGGAGAAGGATTCGCTACCATTCGAGTTGGAAAATTCCGGTTATATTGAAAGTGGTCATACAGCAGTTTCTTACAAGACGCGGCCAGATGGATCCGTGATCATTGTTTTTGTCCAACCCGAATTCATCGATTCAAGTGGGATGACGACACCACCACGTTGATATCGAAAACGTGGTTTTTCATATCAACCTTCTAGTTCATTCTCCATTCGGGAAATGGGTCTTTGAAAATTTTAGCCCATTTTTTCTCAGGAATCGCGTATTCCTCTTCGGTCAGTAGCGCTTCATCCAGCATGGCCGTTAGGGCTTCGCGATTGAGGTTGGTGCCGATGAGAACGATTTCCTGGCGGCAATCGCCATTGGGTTCTTCCCAGACTCGCTCAATGTGATCACGGTTTGCAGGCCATTGAAAACGGGGCACGGCAGCCCAGAAATGTCCCGCGCATTCGTGGCGTGCGATGGCACCCGCCTGTGACCAGAACCCGGCGAGTTTGAGCCGGGTTGCTAACCAGAAAATCCCTTTCGATCGGATCACGCCCGGCCATTCCTTGGAGAATAGTTGATAGAGACGCTCCGGGTGAAATGGAATCCGGCTTTCATAGACAAAATTCGATATCCCATATTCCTCGGTTTCAGGTGTGTGCTCGATGAGTGAATCCAGCCAGCCTGGGTGTGATTCAGCCTGATGGATATCAAATAACCCCGTGCCCATCACGTGCTTGAGATCAATCTGGCTATTGACGGTATCGTAGATTTTCGCTCCGGGATTCAAGGCGCGAATCATCCCGTGGATCTTGTGTCGATCCTCCTCGTCCACGAGATCGAGTTTGTTGAGCAGAATCACGTCCGCGAACTCGATTTGATCATTCAGCAAATGCACAATCGTACGCGTGTCAGTCTCCCCGAGTGATTCGCCACGGTCCTGCAAATTTTCCACGCTGGTGTAGTCGCGGATGAAGTTGAAGGCATCAACTACGGTGACCATCGTATCAATTTGCGCGATGTCGCTGAGTGAGTTGCCCTCTTCATCGGTGAAGGTGAAGGTTTCCGCGACTGGCATGGGCTCGCTGATACCGGTGGATTCGATGAGCAGGTGGTCGAAACGCCCGGATTTTGCGAGTTTGCCGACTTCTTGCAGCAAGTCTTCGCGCAGGGTGCAGCAAATGCAGCCGTTGGACATTTCCACCAGCTTTTCCTCGGTGTGGGAAAGCGAGGCATCGCCATTTCTGACCAGATCCGCATCAATGTTGACCTCGCTCATGTCATTGACGATGACCGCAACGCGTTTGCCCTCGCGGTTTTTCAGAATGTGATTGAGCAAGGTCGTTTTGCCGGAACCGAGAAAGCCGGATAGGATGGTGACTGGTAGTTTCTTGGACATGATAAATGGGGCAAATGGTCGAAGGATGTTAACGGGAGAAACGTCGTGCACGATCGAGTTGGCACGGGGCTGTTAGAAAGAGATCAAGCCACTGAAGAGCGGCGGCAGGTGGGAGCCAGGGGCGGGTTTTCGGCACGCTTTTCAGCTTCCGGTGGCAATCCTCACGGTAACTGGGTGGGTATTGGCTGGAGATCCAGCGCTCGTAATCCAGCCACCATTCCAGAAATGGGAGTGACGATTGGTAAAGAGACTCCGGATCTGGAGAATCTAACAGATCAGTGGTCCACTCGCCGGGGATCACGGGTTGTTCACCATGCCAGTGGAAACAACGGGCCAGCGGTCGGATGTAAAGAAAACTGGTCCCCGCCATGGAATGCCAACCGGCGCAAGATCCGTGAAGGTGAATTCGGCCGTCTTGCCAATCGATTGCATAACAACTCGTGCCTTTCAAACCGGCTGAAGCCGTTTTCACCATGCCTCTTTTCACCAGTAAATTGCCGTCCGGGTGCATGACATCGTGTCCCCAGAAATACATTTGCTGGCGAAGTGCTGCGGTGAAATCGCGGAGAAGTCCGGTTCGGATCAATGGTGATCGGTTGATGGGTGGCACGAATTGGATTAAAGAGCTGAAATCACGAAACGCAAATAAATTGCAAAAGAAATCATAATGCGTATGCGATTTTATTCTCGGGTCTTCATTCGGCTTGTCAGTTGGGGGTGTGTCTGCTGCGCTGCCATCGATGACCTGATACGGGGTGCATGGAATCCGGTGAGAGCCCGGAGCAGTCGCGCTGCGGTATCCGATGAACGGTCTCCCAGATGCCAATTTCCGCGTGAGTGGAGGTGAAGGCGGGAGAGCGGCGGAGGAGCGGAAATTTCCGCAAATCCAGAATCGGGAGCCCGAATACTTCGCCCCGCATCGCTCGTCCGGGTGTCGCTCAATCCGAGGATTCGGCACTGTGAAGGCCTTTCCGCGCAAGAAAGGTGGCGAGAGCGAAGCCGCAACGGATCATGCATCCGCTGGGGTTTCCGTTCTCTCTCGGCTAACAATACGAAGAGAATACCAATGATATCAAAAGCAATGTGGGGCTACGCGGCCGTAGTCGTGTGGGGAATTTGTACGTCGCAGTCGAAGGCGGCCGTTGTCACTTTTGAGGGCCTGCTTGCCAGCCCGGAAACTGCGTATGTCGGTGAGGACGGCATGGGCGGATTTAGTTCAGAAGGCGCAGGTTTCTCGAATTCTTACACCGCGGAGTGGGGCACCTGGGATGGTTTCGCCTACTCAAACCAAACGGACACCACCACCGCGGACTACACCAATGATACCAGCGCCTATGCGGGTGGGGGAGCAGACGGTTCTTCCAGCTATGGAGTTGGCTATGTCGGTTACTCAACCTTGCCAACGGTGACTTATGCTTCGGCGATCGATATGACCGGTCAGTCCGTCTGGGTGACCAACACCACCTATGCCTATCTTTCGATGGCAAATGGCGATTTGTTTGCCAAGCAATTCGGCGGAGCGAGCGGAGATGACGCGGATTATTTCCTGCTGACCATCACCGGATATTTGGAAGGGGTGGCGGTGTCTTCGGTTGAGTTTTATTTGGCTGACTATCGATTCGATGACAACTCGCTCGATTACATCATCGACGACTGGACGGAGGTCGATCTGAGCGAGCTCGGCACGGTGGATGAATTGCAATTCAGTCTAACATCATCGGATGTCGGCGAATTTGGAATGAACACACCTGCCTATTTTGCCATTGATAACCTGGCTACCGTTCCTGAGCCATCTGCGTTCTTGATCAGTCTATCCAGTTTGGGGCTGATCTTGCGCCGTCGGCGGCATTGATCCTTGATCCAGGCGATGGATGGGCGTTTCCAAATCGGCCGGATCATCGGGTTGTTGGGATTTTTCTTCGCGATTGCGATGGCGGAGGAAACCGAGCAACTGCCGGATCTGGTGGTGGAGGCTGTTAGGGATTCGGTATTGCCGCCGGATTTCGCTGGCAGCGCTACGGTCATCCATCGATCGGAAATCGAACAGTCAGGCTCCAGATCGGTCGCGGATCTACTGGTCGCACGTGGCGGTGTGCGGATCACGTCATCGACGGGAAACTTATCAGGCGGCGAGATTCACTTGCGTGGATTTGGGGAAAACTCGGCGTCCAGGGTATTGGTTCTCGTCAATGGCAGACCGCTCAACCGCGCCGACATGGCGGCATCGTCGTTGTTGGAAATTCCCATTTCCCAATTGGATCGGGTGGAAATCCTGCGCGGTGCCCAGACTGCGAAATTCGGCGACAATGCGGTGGGAGGCGTGATCAATCTCGTCACCAAGCGCGCGGGCGCAGAAGCGGCAGGTTATCTGGAATCCGCGGGCGGAAGTGACGATGCCTTTTTATCGCGTGCTGGCTATTCCAAGCGGATCGACGGCAATGGGCTTTCGTTGAATCTGGAACGCAACGATACCGCTGGTTGGAGGGATCACTCGGCGAGTGAATTGGATTCGGCTTCGATCCGTTGGGATAAGGATCTGACACCCAGCGCGAATCTAACAGCAGGTTTCGCCTGGACGGATGAATACACCGAGTTTCCTGGCCCCTTGGGTGAGGAGGCTTATCGGAATGATCCGCGGCAGTCGATTTACGAGCAAAGTGGCTACGGCGATCAGTATTTTTCCGAGGAGACCACTCGTCGATTTGATGGAACACTGAAATTAGGCGGATTCGGCGGGGCGGACTTTGAAGTCCCACTTGCGTGGACACATCGAGACTTGTCGTGGAATTTCGGCCCGGGATCTCACACGGACAATCTGATGAATACGGTGACTCTCGTACCTCAGGTGAGTCATCGAAATGGAAATTGGGAATCCGCGGCTGGATTGAGCATGCGCTACGATTCCTTGGATCTGGATCAATTTGCAGAAATCTCACGGCAGAACCGTATCGGGTCAGCAAAGTTGGATCGGGCGATCATTGGTGTGTTTTCATCAGTGGATTGGAAATGGGCGGACGATTGGCACTTGAGCACGGGAGCCAGATGGGAGCATTCAAAGGTGGATGCGAAAGCAGTGAATGATCGCTATCCGGATGATCCGGAGTTGAATTTTTCACAGCAAAGCCAGGAGCAAAACGCGGCTTTCCAGATCGGCCTGCGATGGGATGCGCGCGAGGATGTATCCGCTTGGCTCCGATACGATCGGTTTTACCGGCTGCCATCCACGGATGAGATCGCATCCTACCAAGGCTATCCGCTGAGCGTGCCTTTCAATGCGAATCTAACAGCGGAAAAAGGACACAATCTTGAATTGGGAGTGGAATACTCACCGGGGGAATGGACCTGGCGATTGAATGGTTTTGCGCAGTGGATGCAGGGTGAGATTGCCTATGATTATTTGCAGAACCTCAACGTGAACCTGGCCGACACGCGACGATACGGGATCGAAGCAAGCACCGGGTATCACGGGCGAATTTGGGATGCGGACCTTCGTTATACCTGGCTCCAGGCGGAATATACCGATGGCGAATATGCCGGAAAGGATGTCTACCTGGTGCCCCATCACGAATTGAGCGGAACCTTATCCTGGCAGCTTCACGAGAAACTCCGATTTCAATCCGAATACCAGTGGGTGGGGTCTGCGTATGAAGGGAATGATTTTTCGAATACCCAGGAAAAGTTGCCCGGCTATCAGTTGGTCAATGCCCTGCTGAATTTCACGCCCCGGCCCGGGCTTTCGATTTACGCGCGGATCAACAATGTTTTTGATGAACACTATGCCACCATCAAATACAGCGGTCAGTGGTATCCTGGTGCTGGACGGCAGTTTCTCATCGGGTTGCGGAAAGATTTCTAACATGAAGCAATTTCTGAAAATCATCGGCTTGTTCGGTTTACTCGCTACGTCAGCAGCGGCGGCAGGTCCTTACGCGCCGGCAGCAGGAGTGGAGGGGACCGAGGCGATCAGTCTCAGTGATTCGCGGTTTGTCGCTTGGGCGTGCGGTAACTGGCAGCCGCAATACGGGACCGATGTGGATAGCACCTGGAAGACGCCGGAGAAGGCTTGGGGCGCTGCAACAGGAGATGCCTATGACATCGTTTGTTTGGGAAATGGTGGCTCGATCACTCTGTATTTTCCAAATCCGATCTGTGATGGCGATGGCGCGGATTTCGCGGTTTTCGAAAACGGCTTCAGCAATAACTTCCTGGAGTTGGGCTTTGTCGAGGTTTCCAGCAATGGGGTGGACTTTGTTCGATTTCCAACCGCCTCGCTCACCGCAAGTGCCGTTGGCCCATTCAGCATCACCGGAATCGATCCCACGGAGATTGATGGATTTGCCGGAAAATATCGACTGGGTTTTGGCACCCCCTTCGACTTGAGCAAGCTGCCGGACAGCGAGGTTCTGGACAAAAATCACATCCGCTTCGTTCGCATCGTGGACATCATCGGTGACGGAGGCACGACCGATTCGGATGGCCGCCCGATTTACGATCCAACTCCAACGACCGGTTCCGGTGGCTTTGATTTGGAGGCGATCGGGGTGATTCATCAAAATGATGGCGAGTTCCGAATCAGCCAAGCAGAGCTGGCGGGGGCGGACTTTTCATTGAAATGGGAGAGCAATCCGGGGAGTTCGTATCGGATTGAGAGATCCGATGATTTGGGGACGGCAGGGGATGAGTGGATTGCTGTCGCGACCGTGAATGGGGAAACGGCGAGCGGTTTGACAACGATGTTGGTTCCGCGCGATGGCGCATTGAAGCGTTTTTGGCGGGTGGTGCGGCTGGAGGAGTGAAAGTCCGGAGGATTTTGATTCTTGCCGCTTGACGGAGACGGCGGACCGTGAGTTCGCTCCGCGCATGTTGCACCAACTGTTGAAGTCCAAGATGCACCGCGCGATGATCACCTCGGCGGACATCGAATATGAGGGCAGTATCGAAATTCCTGCGGATTTGATGAATGCCGCCGGACTTTGGGCGGGTGAGAAGGTGCTCGTCGCCTCGATCACCTCCGGAAATCGCCTGGAAACCTACGTTCAGGAAGGTCCTGCAGGAACCGGCGATATCATCATCAACGGTGGTGCCGCGCATCGCATCAAGAAAGGTGAACGGGTTGCCATCATGGCATTCGGACTTTCCGAAACGCCGATTTTGCCGAAACGAATCCTGTTGGACGAGAAGAACAACATCATCCGCCAGTCCTGAATTCCACAGCCTGCTGGCAGTGGCTGGCAGGCAATGGAATGTTGAATGGCGTTGACCGGTCTTCCCGGGCGTGTCATCGTGCCTCTAAGTTATGAAGCTTTTCCCGGTCTTGTCCGCTTCCGCCGCGCTTTGCCTGAGCGCATGTGATTCCCTGAATGCGCCCATCAACAGCAGCGGTTTTGATCCGTTGGCACCTCCTGGGGGCAATTTTTCGCAGAATACGACTACGGCACCGACGTCGTCATTCAAAGCTGGGCAATTCGTCAATGCTGCCATGGACAACACGGTCTTCTTCAAATCAAGACCGGACGGGAATGCTGAGGCCGACAAACTCCTGACCAAGGGCACCCGCATGAAAGTGGTGTCGAGCGATGCCAGCTACATCAAGGCGGAACTGGATAGCGGTGAGGTTGGCTACGTGCCTGCCGTCATGGTCACTGATCCAAATGCCCTGCCTGACCCGAACCAAACTTTGGATAATCCGGGAATCTATCAAGTCTACCCACCACCGAATGGCGCGGTAGACCCAAATGCCAATGTGCCGGCTTTCGATGAATCGAATTTGCCTCCAGATGGTGCGATTCCGACGATCATCGATCCCGAAACTCCAGCTGCACCAGCGACTCCACCGGCAGTAACCACTCCGCCCACCACCACGAGTGAGCCTGTGCCATTGCCACCTGGAATCGATGATGAGCCAAAAGAAGGCGAATAAGCGGCTTCAGGTTATTCCCGGTATCGTTCGTAAGCTTCAACAATCCGCCCGACCACCGGGTGGCGGACGATATCGGTCTTCCTGAAATTCTGAAAGGCAATGCCTTCAATGCCTTGCAGCGCGTGAACCGCTTCGGACAAGCCGGAGCGGACACCAGGTTTCAAGTCGACCTGTGAACTGTCGCCTGTCACCACCATGCGCGATTCTTCACCCAGGCGAGTCAAGGTCATGAACATCTGCTCGCGGGTGGTATTTTGCGCCTCGTCGAGAATCACAAAGGAGCGGGAGAGGGTGCGGCCCCGCATGAACGCCAAGGGCGCGATTTCGATGGTGCCATCCTCCATGTAGCGCTGGGCCTCTTCAGGGTCCAACATATCGTGGATGGCATCGTAAAGTGGCCGCAGATAAGGAGCGACTTTTTCCTTCAGATCACCCGGGAGGAAACCGAGCGCCTCACCCGCCTCGACTGCAGGACGGGTTAAGATGATGCGTAAAATCGTTTTCCGCTTCAACATGGTCAACGCCATCGCCATTGCCAGATAGGTTTTCCCGGTGCCAGCAGGGCCAAGTCCGAAAATCACATCATTCGTCTCGATCGCGCGGACATACTCCAACTGATTCGGGGTTCGTGGAATCACCGGCTTGCGGCCACGCGAGCCCACCAGGCGCACGCCTGCGAGTTGGGCCAGTCCGACATCCGATCCTTGAGCCGCGGAGTCGACGGCATGGCGGAAGTCGCGTTGATCGATCTGGCGACCGCTACGCAGGGTCGTTTCCAGATCCGTAAAAACATTTTTCGTGCGTTGAAGCCCTTCAGGGGAGCCGGAAAAGGTAATCCATCCCTCACGTGTCACCGCGCGCACGCCAAGTTGGGTCTCAAGATAGCCAAGGTTTCTGAAATCATCCGCGAATAGCGCATGAAGAAACTGTGGGGTATCGTATTCCAAGCGGATTTCTTCTTGATCGGTTCCTATCATCTTTCCTTCCATCTATTCCGGGAGTGATAATTGGTCAATGTTCAGAGTTGCAACCTGTGGGGGACATATCTTTCCGAAGTCTCGCTGGGCCGACTTTTGCCAACGCTGCTCACTTTCCGCGTCAAAGCAAAATCTTGAGCGTGGCGATACTTTCTACGATTTCAAGGAATCTGATTATTAGTGAGTTTTAAGGTTTTGAGTTGTGTTTCGATCGGGATTTTGTTGGATTTGGGAATGGCTCAAAAGGAAATTTCACCATTGGCGATCGCTGCGTTGGCGTTCTCGTGCCTGGGAGCACTGGCATCAGCGCCGTATGCCATTTTGGGTGTGGTGTGTGGTTTCGTGGCGAAATCTCAGGCCCAAAAGGGCAAGTGTAGCGGTGGAGCACTTGCCCAAAGTGGAATCGTCGTAGGCTTTGCCGTTCTGGCGATTTGCTTGGTGAAATGGCTGTTGGACCCACCTCCTTTGAGATGGTGCATAACACACAAGGTGGGGAAATATGGTCCAGCACTGAGAATCATCGATTGGGTAGGCTGTTGCATGGATTTTATCAGCTATGTCAGGATAGCCCCTGGATTCCCGGAGGAATCGTTGTGGGTTCTCTCAGCTTTGCCTTATTGATTCGGTTGTTTTATGTGATGACGAATCGGCGCGACTCGAAAACCATTCGCCGTTTGATCGAACAGAATCATCGGAACTGAGATCTCGCTATTATTGCTTGAACGGGACGCGGTTGAGCATCCAGCGGGCAATGGCGTGATAGATGGGAAAGTCGGTGATTAGCACGTTATCGTGTCCTGCGTCTGGAATTTCGATCCAAGTCTTTTCCGGCGATTCCGGTAAGCTGTCAAACAGCCGCCTTCCGGAGTCGATGGGGATGACGTTGTCGGCGGCGCCGTGAGCGATGAGTGTTGGGAGATGAAGATTGGCAGCCAGGGCGGCTGGCTGGATCGAGTCCAGTGGAACTCCAGTTTGGAATTCGTAAATTGGGGCGACGCCTTGCAGACAAAGTTTGCCGATGGAATTGCCGAGACGATGGGCGACCTGCTTCTCCACCGTCGGCGCGAGCGCATCGAAGCTGGAAATGATCACCAAGGTCCGCCAGGGAGCATCGTGTAGAACGGCGGCGTGAACCGCTACCGAGCCACCCATGGACATGCCGAGTAGACCGACAGGTTCCTCATCGAATTGATAGCGTTCCGCGGATTCTGCCAACACGAGCTGCGGAATCGCGGCTTCCTGGATGCCGAAGGTAACATCCTTGGTAGGATTGTCGCCGTGGCCTGGGAGATCCGGAAGAATGCAGCGAAATCCGACGGCACAAAGCCTCTCGGCGATGGGGAGAAAGTCTTCCTTTCGTCCTTTCCGACCGTGCAGCAATACCAGGTTCCCCACGCATTTTCCTGCTGCGGGAATCTCGACGCCTTCTGCTGCGAACTGCGCGCGCAACGCTTTCCCACGTTTTCCGGGCGGGTGATCGGGATCGGGTGAGCATACCAATACCGGCGTGCCGTCGCTCGCGGTGAATGAGTCGATGCGGAGCCCATGCTGATCCGGATGATGGAGGAATTCCTGATGGTAGGGTTGCAGTGCACGCCTCGGTGGGTGCGCCAGCTGCGATGCCAAGGCATAAAAGCTGCCGAGACTTGCCACGCCTATCGTTGCGATCGCCACAAAAAGAATCGCCCGCCAATGTCGTTTTGCGAAGGACATGGCGGGCGAGGAGGGGGATAAAGGCATTTTTTATTAAGCGAGGATCTGATCGAGCACGTATGGCAGGATGCCACCTGCGTTGTAGTAATCGACCTCGGCCGGGGTATCGAGACGAACTTTGAGCGGAATCTCGAAAGTCTCGCCCGCGGATTTGACGACGAGTGTGGCAGACTGCATCGGCTTCAATTCACCAGCAATGCCGGTGATGTCGAAGGTGGCATCGGTTAGGCCCTTGAGCTTATCGTAGTCGGTTTTGTCGACGAAGTTCAATGGAAGCACGCCCATGCCGATGAGGTTGGAGCGGTGGATCCGCTCGAATGACTTCGTGATTACGGCGGAAACTCCGAGCAGGCGGGTGCCCTTGGCTGCCCAGTCACGGCTACTTCCCATGCCGTAGTCTTCGCCACCGATAATGATGAGCGAGGTTCCTTCCGCTTGATAGGCCATCGAAGCGTCGTAGATGAAGGTCGGCTTGGCACCTGCGGCGGCTGCGATTTCGGTATCCGGAGCTGCCACTTCGGAAGTGCCGTAGAATTGGGTGTAGCCGCCTTCAACACCGGGGCACATCAGGTTTTTAATGCGCACGTTGGCGAAGGTGCCGCGGGTCATCACGCGGTCATTACCACGGCGTGCGCCGTAGGAGTTGAACGATGCGCGATCGACTCCGTGCTCCAGCAAATACTTGCCTGCAGGAGAAGTTGGCTTGATCGCACCTGCTGGTGAGATGTGGTCGGTGGTGACGGAATCGCCGAAGATCCCGAGTGCGCGGGCGCCGAGGATGTCGGTGCTTTCGCCGATTTTGGTTTCAAAGAACGGAGGTGATTGCACGTAGGTCGATTTCTCGTCCCAGGTGTAGGTGTCGCCGGTGGTGCCGTGGATTTCGCCCCATTTCGGGTTCGCGGTATCGACGTTGCCGTAGAGTTTTTGGTAAACGGCAGGCTTGAGCGCGGTTTCGAGTTGGGCCTTGATTTCCGCTTGGCTTGGCCACAGGTCCTTGAGGAAAACCGGATTGCCATCCTTGTCGTTACCCAGCGGCTCGGTGGTCAGGTCGAGATCGACGCGGCCTGCCAAGGCGTAAGCGACGACGAGCGGCGGGCTCATCAGGAAGTTGGCTTTGATCGAGCCGTGAACGCGGGCCTCGAAGTTGCGGTTGCCGGAAAGGACGGAGGCGCAAACGAGATCGCCTTCCTTGATCGCACCTTCGATCGCCGGGTGAAGCGGGCCGGAGTTGCCGATGCAGGTGGTGCAGCCGTAGCCGACGGTTTCAAAGCCGAGTTTGTCGAGTTCGGTTTGTAAGCCGGTAGCTTCCAGGTAGTCGGTAACGACGCGGGAGCCAGGTCCGAGCGAGGTTTTGACGAACGGAGCAACGGTCAGGCCGAGTTCGTTCGCCTTTTTCGCAACCAAACCTGCGGCAAGCATCACGCTCGGATTCGAGGTGTTGGTGCAGGAGGTGATTGCGGCGATCAGAACCGATCCGTGGCGCAAGCTGGTGCTGATCGGCTCAAACGCTTCCTTTGCGAGAACGGTGTCCGGCGTTGGCCGGTTGGTGGTCATCTCGTTCTTATCGCGTTCTGCGCCATGGTCGACGTTTTCGAGAAGGGAACCGACGGCGTAGCCTGCAGGTTCCGGCATTTCCACGGGCACGGTGATGTCGCGCTTTTCAGCGGAGAGGCCGAAGCCACCGTCTGCGGTGCTTGCGGTGAAGAGGGAGTTGAAGGTGTCGGCGAGGGCTGGCACGTCGATCCGGTCCTGCGGGCGTTTGGGACCGGCAACTGCAGGAACGATGGTCGCGAGATCGAGATCGAGCAGGTCCTTGTATTCGCAATCTCCCTTATCCGGGATGCCGAACAGACCCTGAGCCTTGTAATAATTTTCAACCGTCGTGCAGAGTTCCTCGGAACGACCGGTGCCGCGCAGGTAGTTGATCGTTTCCTCGTCGACCGGGAAAAAGCCCATGGTGGCGCCGTATTCTGGAGCCATGTTGGCGATGGTCGCACGGTCAGGAAGGGAAAGCGCAGTCGCGCCCGGACCGAAGAATTCGACGAATTTTCCAACCACGCCGTGTTTGCGGAGCATTTGGGTCACGCGCAGGGTGAGGTCCGTCGCGGTGACGCCTTCCGCCAATGAGCCGTGGAGGTAAACGCCAACGACTTCAGGCACGAGGAATGTCACCGGTTGGCCGAGCATGCCCGCTTCGGCTTCGATGCCGCCCACGCCCCAGCCGACGACGCCGAGGCCGTTGATCATAGTGGTGTGGGAGTCGGTGCCGACGAGGGTATCCGGATAGTAAACGCCGTCTTTGGAAAGCACGCCTTTGGCAAGATATTCCAGGTTCACCTGGTGAACGATGCCGATGCCCGGAGGCACGACGGAAAATGTATCGAAGGCCTGTTGGCCCCATTTCAGAAACTCGTAGCGCTCGCGGTTGCGGATGAACTCGATCGCCATGTTGCGATCCAGAGCCATTTGGGAACCGGCGAAATCAACCTGAACCGAGTGGTCAACGACGAGGTCGACCGGGACGAGTGGCTCGATTTTTGAAGCGTCGGCTCCGCGAGCGACAGCAGCGTCGCGCATGGCTGCCACGTCAACCAACAAAGGCACACCGGTGAAGTCCTGCAGCACGATCCGGGCGACGGTGAACGGGATTTCATAATCGCCGGGGTTTTTCGCATCGTAGTTGGCGAGATTTTTCACATCCTCTTCCGTCACCTTGCGACCGTCGACACAGCGCAGAACCGATTCCAGCACGATCCGGATGGAAACCGGGAGTTTCGAGAGATTGGGAAATCCTTGTTCGGCGAGAGCGGGGAGGGAGTGGAATTTGCCTTCGGCGCCGGAGCCAGTGGTGAAGGTTCTGAGAGTGTCCATTGGCCTGACCTATAGCATGGGGGGCGGGGGCCTGCCAGAAGCTTGTTGGGGAAAGTGGGTCGCTGCACTCCAGTGCCGAGTGAGAAGTGGAAGACTTATGCTGGTTGAGCTTGAGACTGCCAAGACGCCTGAGTGCGCCAAATTTTATATTTGAGGGGACGACTCGATTTGCGAGTCTTCCAGTCTACTTGGTTGCCTTCGCTTTTACGAAGACGCCTTTGTAGGGCTTTGTTGGATTGCCTTTTTTAGTGAGAATACCGGCATCGACGAATGTCTGAAGCTTCTCTTCCTTGGTCATGGTATCCAGGCGTTTTTTAAAACGCTCCCAAGCAGCCTCTACCGGAGAGGTGCCCAAGAAGGAATAAGGGACGGATGTGGTTTTGCTCACGGCAATCAAAGTGGCCGGAAGTAACCGATGATGCAAGCCGGATTACGGATTGCGAGTTGAATATGGGATTTCTTGCGAATGGAAGATCCCTCGAATGCGGGATCCGCTTCTTGGAATACACCGCGCACGGAATCGTATCTTGGAAAATGCGGGTCAGCGTCAAATTCTTCTGTTAGCCAGTTGATCATCGAGCAGTCCAGGCGCCTAAGCAGTAGGTCGGAATCGCCCATTCCTATTGGAGTGTTCTCGGGGAGGACTTCTCCGATTTCTGCATAGGTGCGTTTAAATCGCGGGAATGCTTCAGCAAGTACGCGGGTGGAATGTATGTCCATCATATCGAAGCAGTTGCCCAGATGGATCACAGCCCCCAGAACCGCCGGGGTCTTTATTTTTTTAGCCCGCTTCATTTGCTCTTCAGCCCACTCAAAGGCGCGCTCCGGTCCGTGCTCCCAGAAGTAGATGCCGCTGCCAAGCCAGTCGTAGCTCTTCTCGCTTTTCTTTAAGGTGTCGTCACCCATCAAGACTCTGTCGGCCACGGCCTTGTCGCAGCCGTGGTAGCCGAGGACGAGCCGCTGGTATTGGAAGGCTTGGTTCATGGGGGAGTGGAGGCTAGGATGAAGTTTTCAGCAGACTCCGCAAGCTGAGAATCACCGGGTCAGCCGACCGACGAGCGCTTAGACCTTTGGAACCCGACTCTTGAACCTTCGTCTTAATCAAATCCCAGATGCCATCCTTGTCGGATGCCTTGATTCCGAAGATTTTATCCAAATCCTCGCATGTGTGAATTGTGAACTTCCTCGAAGTCAGCTTCAGAAGATTCGTGTCCAAACGCCGAGGATGCACAGGAGAACATGGAAGACTCACTTCGGCTTTATGCCGTGATCTTCGTCCGCTTTATAGCCCTGAAGCCAATTTTGCTTCGTGATAGAAGTCAGCGGGCATTGAGTGGGAAAGCTGCCATTCGATCGCTATGGGGCGATCGCCTTTCGCTGTGAGAAATTTCCCGTCGCCGAGGAAGGTGAAGTTGCTGGTGAGCTTGCCGTTGCTGCGGCGGACGCGGGCAAAGAAGAGTATGGTGTAGCCGCGCTGCTGATGATGAATGTAGTTCTGGCCGGTGGGGGTTTCTTGCGAGGTGTTTGATTGGCTCTCCCAGTGGAGTCGAGTTTGAGAAATCGGGTAGTCGCGATACATCGTGCTTTCTGAGAAATGTTTTTCAGATTTTTCAAAGGTAATGAAGTGGAGGTAGAGTTTGGTTTGTTTGATGGAAATGACCCCGGTGCCGGTAGGGCCGGAGGTCTCCAGGTTTGCTTTTCCGAAGGCGGCAGAGACTTCGCGCATCCCGTAAGTGCCATGGAGCGTTAGTGGGCAGATGAATGGCAAGTTGAGCGGGATGGGGGCGGATGCGAAGAGTCGTGCGTAATCAATGATTTCCAGTGCGTCGGCGACGAAGGAAGCGCTCTTGCGAATCGCTGCAAAGCTTTGCGCGTAGCTATCAAAGCCGAGCGATTTCGGGGAATGGCTCCAGAAGAGATAGTGTGCGGAAGCGGCGAGAGGATGTTTCTCCGGGAAATTCGATTCAGTGAGAAAGGTGGAGATCGCATCAAGGTAATTGGGGCATCGGACTTCGCTGAGTTGAGCCAATGAACGTAGATGTGGTACTGGTTCACTAAGAGTGGTATTTGCGACGAATTCAGATATCCGTTTCCATTCTGTCCATGAATGTCTGAGGAGAAGATCGACGGCAGATTCACCGCTGTGTTGGATGAACTCATGGAACTTGGGGGGCGTGCCGCCCAACCAATTCAAGAGCGCTTCCTTGATGCGGAATTCCGGATTGCGATACGTTTCTTTGATGTTTCGGAGGATTTCTTCTCGGGCTTGCCTTTCCAGATGTATGTGGCAGCCGGAGGGGAGGTGGGGGAAGCCGTTTTCTACTTCGCTGATGATATCTTTTCGTTTTCCCGGGAGAAGCGAGGTAAAACGGAGGTCAAAGCGGAACTCCCGGCGTGAGCGAGGTATGAAATCGAGCACGATGACCTGGTCTTTTCCATCTGCATGGCGCAAGCCGCGTCCGAATTGCTGAAGGTAGAGGACGTGGCTCTCGGTGGGGCGGAGGAAGAGCAGGCAGTTTGTGGCAGGGATGTCTACGCCTTCGTTGAAAAGATCGACGGTGAAGATGAAATTGATCTCGCCTTTGCTAAGACGTTGGCGGGCAACACGACGTTCTTCGGAAGGGGTATCGGAATCGATCGCGATGGCGGGGATGCCCGCCTTCGCGAAAGTGCTGGCCATGAAGGCGGCATGAGATTTGGAGACACAAAAGCCGAGCCCTTTGACTCGGGTGCGTTCGAAGTCCCCCAAGTTGCAAGGATCGGGCAAGTGTTCGATAACTTTGTCGATTACAAGCTGAGCACGCAGCTTGTTGCTGCTGATGAGGTTCTCAATTTCCGTGAATTCGTATTTTCCCCGTTTCCACTCCACGGCGGAAAGGTCGGTGGTGTGATCACTGATTGCGTAGTAGTGGAATGGGCAGAGAAGTTTTTGTTCAAGAGCATCGGGGAGTCGGATTTCTCCGGCGACGGGAGTGTCGAAATCGTCAGCAATAGTGGTGCCGTCAGCGCGCTCGGGTGTAGCCGTAAGACCGAGCAGAACTTGTGGTCTGAGTTCTTCGAGGATGGGGCGGTAGGTAGCGGCAACTCCGTGGTGAGCTTCGTCGAGAATGACGGCATCCCAGTGATCCGCGCCGAAACTTCCGAGGAGATTGCGGGAATGGAAACTTGCGATAGTGCAGAAGAGGTGGTCGTGATGTTCCGGGTGGTGGTTGTCGAAAAGGAACTCCCCGAAATTTCCATCCTGGAGAACCTGGCGGAAGGTGTTGCGCGCTTGTTCGAGGATTTCCTTTCGATGGGCAAGGAAGAGCAATTTTTTAGGCCCCTGGGTGGCGAGCCGCTTGTAGTCGAAAGCGGCGATCATGGTTTTTCCGGTTCCGGTCGCGGCGATTACCAAGTTGCGGAAGTGGGAGCGGGAGCTTCTTGCAAGGGCGAGGTTTTCCAAGATGGCATTCTGATAGTCAAAAGGCTGGATGCGGAAAACAGTTAGGACGGTGGTCTGATCGGTGTATACGCCCTTTTCGTGTTTGGTGGCGGCGACAAGTTTATCGAAACTTCCTTCGGTGAATTCGACAAAAGATGGGTTTTCCCAATAAGAGCTGAACTCAGCCTCGCAGCGGCGGAAAAGATCAGGAAGCTCTGTGGCGGGAAGTTTTACAGTCCATTCGAGACCACTGGTCATCGCAGCGTGGGAGAGGTTGGCGGAGCCGATGAAGGCGCAGGACAGGCCGGTATCGCGATGGATGAAGTAGGCTTTTGCGTGGAGGCGGGAGTGCCTGGTGTCGTAGTTGATCTTGACCTCAGTGTTTGGCAATTCGCTGATTCGGCGGATGGCGATTGGGTCAGAGGCGCCGAGATAGGTTGTGGTGATAACACGGAGCTTCCCGCCGCGTGAGGTGAAGCTTTCGAGCGCAGGAAGAAGCAATTTGAGTCCGGCAGATTTGATAAAGGAAACGAGCATGTCCACCCGATCGGCGCTTTCGAGTTCCAACTCGATCTCACGGCCCAGTTGCGGGCTTGTGCCGGTGCCCGTGAATAGGCTGGGACTGGTTGGGGAGGTGGTGGGCTGAAGGAGTCGCGCTCGGCCTAATGGAGAAATTTCATTGAGGATTTCGGTGATGGATTCGATTTTTTCTACGCTTAGAAAGCGCAGGTCATGGTCGAATTCGGACAGGGAATTGAGCAGGCGATTGGCGAGATCGAGGCGTTGCTCATGCTTTACGATGGTGAGTGCCTGGTTGATTCGAGCGCGGAGGAATCGGGTGAGGTAATCTGTGGCGAGCGACTCCTCGAGTTTTTCAAAAATGGCACGTTGTGACGATGAATCCAGTGAGTCGATCGCTAGCCGTAGCTTCTCACTGATCAAGTGATCATATATGCCTGTTTCTAATTCTCCCATGTATTGCGAGATTATCTGGCAGGTCTGAAAGAGCGCAAGGTCGGGGGGAGGAGGGAAATAAAAAACCGCCGCCTGTGAACAGGGGGCGGTTTTTGCAGTAGGGTGATGTGTTAGAGAGCCACCAGTTCCTTCACCGGTGGGGCGAAGGTGGTGAGGTCGATGCCCTCGACGGCGGTTTTATACTCTTCGAGGCTCGGCGTGCGGCCGAGAATGGCGGAGAGGACGACGACGGGCGTCGAGGAAAGCAGGGATTCGCCTTTTTTGCGGTCGGCATCCTCCACGACGCGGCCTTGGAAGAGGCGGGTCGAGGTGGCCATGACGGTGTCGCCTTTTTCGGCCTTCTCCTGGTTGCCCATGCAGAGGTTACAACCGGGACGCTCGAGATACATCATGTTCTGATACTCGGTGCGGGCGGTGTTTTTCGGGGCGTTATCGTCGAACTCGAAGCCGGAGTATTTCTGGAGGATGTCCCAATCGCCCTCTTCCTTGAGTTCGTCGATGATGTTGTAAGTCGGTGCTGCGACGACGAGCGGCGCGTTGAACTCGACCTTGCCCTGTGCTTCTTCAAGATTCTTGAGCATTTTCGAGACGATCTTGAGATCGCCCTTGTGGACCATGCACGAGCCGACGAAGCCGAGGTCGACGGATTTACTGCCTCCGTAGTAGGAGAGGCTGCGGATGACGTCGTGGGTATAACGCTTGGAGACATCCTCGTTGTTGACGTCGGGATCGGCGATCATCGGTTCGTCGATGATGTCGAGGTCGACGGTGAACTCGGCGTGGTATTTCGCGTTGGCATCCGGGGCGAGCGGCGGTTTTTCGCCAGAGCGGATTTCGGCAATGCGCTTGTTCGCCTTGTCGATGAGGCCTTGGAGGACCTTGCCCTCGTTGTCCATGCCCTTGTCGATCATGATCTGAATGCGCGCTTTCGCAATTTCAAGGGACTCGATGAGGGTTTCCGGCTGGGAAATGCAAATGGAAGCCTTTGCCTTCATCTCGGCGGTCCAGTCGGTGAAGGTGAAAGCCTGGTCGGCAGGAAGCGTGCCGATGTGGACCTCGATGATCCGGCCCTGGAAGACGTTCTCGCCAAACTTCTTCAGCATTTGCGCCTGGGTGGCATGGACGACATCGCGGAAGTCCATGTAGGGCTTCATGGTGCCTTTGAAGGTCACCTTGACCGATTGTGGAATCGGCATGGTTGCTTCGCCGGTCGCGAGGGCAAGGGCCACCGTGCCGGAGTCCGCACCGAAGGCGACACCCTTCGACATCCGGGTGTGGGAATCGCCACCGATGATGATGTCCCAATCGTCCACGGTGAGGTCGTTAAGCACCTTGTGAATCACGTCGGTCATCGCATGATAGCCGTCCTTCGGATCGCGGGCGGTGATGAGGCCAAAGCCTTGCATGAAGGACATCAGCTTGGGGATATTGGCCTGGGCCTTCTTGTCCCAAACCGAGGCTGTGTGACAGCCGGATTGATAGGCGGCGTCGACGGTCGGCGAAATGATGGTCGCGGCCATCGCTTCGAGCTCCTGCGAGGTCATCAAGCCGGTGGTATCCTGGGAGCCGACGATGTTGACTTTGACCCGAACGTCGGAACCGGCGTGCAGGGTCAGGCTGGGTGTGGTGCCGACGGCGTTGCGGTTGAAGATTTTCTCAACGGCGGTGAGGCCTTGTCCTTCGTGGGAAATTTCCTTTGAGGGCGCGAACACGGCAGGCGCCTCGATGCCGAGCGTTTGGGCGGCGAAAGTCTGAAGTTTTTTGCCGAAAACGATGGCGTAGGAGCCGCCGGCTCTGATGAATTCCAGCTTCTGCGGGGTGAAGGCGGAGGAAATGTCAGCCAGCACCTTGCCATCGCCGTAGAGTTTTTTCTCCTTGGTGTTGATGGTGAGGACCGTGCCGGTTTCGACCGAATACGCTTGTTCAAGGACGGGATCGCCATTGTCGTCTTTGACCACCTTGCCTTCGGCGTCGGTTTTCTTGACCCAGTTTTTCAGGTCGAGGCCGATGCCGCCGGTGACGCTGACGGTGGTGAGGAAGATCGGGGAAATGCCGTTGGTGCCTGCGACGATCGGGAAAATGTTGACGAAAGGCACGTAAGGGCTGGCTTGCCGGCCGGTCCAGAGGGCGACGTTGTTGACGCCGGACATGCGGGAAGAGCCCACGCCCATGGTGCCCTTTTCGGCAATCATCATGACGCTTTTTTCAGGGTGGAGCTTTTGCAGGGCCTTGATCGTTTCCTGACCTTCGGCGTTGATCATGCACTTTCCGTGCAGTTCGCGGTCGGAACGGGAGTGGGCCTGGTTTCCAGGCGAAAGGAGATCGGTCGAAATGTCGCCTTCGGCGGCGATGTAGGTGACGACCTGGACTTCTTCCGGGACCTCGGGGAGTTTGGTGAAGAACTCGGCGGCGGCGTAGCTTTCGAGGATTTCCTTCGCGACGGGGTTACCGCTCTTGTAGGCGGCTTCGAGTCGGGCGGTGTCGGCGTCGTAGAGGAAAACCTGAGTCTTGAGAACGGAGGCGGCCTGGCTCGCGATGTCGGCGTCGTCACCGAGAGCAAGGTTGAGAAGCGTCTGGATGGAGGCTCCGCCCTTCATGTGGGAGAGCAGCTCGAAGGCGAAGGGGGTGGAAATTTCCGGCACGTCCGCTTTGCCCAGAATGATTTCTTCAAGGAAGCGCGCCTTTTCACCGGCGGCACTGGTGGTGCCAGGCAGGGTGTTGTAAATCAGGAAGTTGAGCGATTCATTCCGGTGCTCGTTGGAGGGATCCTTGATCTGAGTGATGATCTCAGCCGTTAGTTCGCCGCTATCAATGGGTTTGGGATGCAAGCCAACGGTTTTGCGTTCCTCAATTTCTGCCAAGTAGTCCAGATACAGGTTCATTTTCTTAAATCGATCGATCGAAATTCACGGAGAAATCCAGCCGCGCCCGGTGAGAGGCGGTTGTCGCTCATGGAGCGCAAGGTTGTGGGAGTTTGACGGTGGATTGCGGTTTTCTCCGGTTCCGCGCGGAGCTTAGGGATGTCCGCGCGATTGTCAAAATCTGTTCCCACTAGGTGAACAGTATCTGAAAAACCAAGTTTTCCCCATAAAATGGGAAATTTCGCACCCAACGCCATGGCTGGGGGCGAAACTTCAGGCAGCTGACTAGATTCCAGCCAGTTGGGTCAAGGCAGAGCCACCGTGACACGATAAATTCCGCGCGACCCGGTCGCCTCCAGCGTCTGGTTCATCATCTCTCCAGTGCCGGGGGTTGAGGTCAGGATTTCTTCCCAGCCGCTTCCGTCCTCCAGAAGTTTTTCGACGGTATAGAGCCGGTAGGCAGACGATGGGTGACTGATGATCCCGGAATCCGGCCCGTCTTTCAGAAAGGTGGCATTGAACTGCGAGGTTGAAGAATAGGGGTCACTCGCCCCGAGAAATTCCATTTCATTCGATTGTCCATCGCCATCCCGATCCGCGTCGGGTTCGGCCAGTCCGGCCTGGATGTCCTCGTTGCTGAACGTGTCGACCACCCAGCCGTAGTAGGCGGTTTTCGCGGCGAAGGCGCTGCCCATGTCCTGTTGCCCGTTGGCGCTGAAGTGGAGATTGTCGCTGTTCAGTTCAAACGAGTCCGTATTGAAAATCGAAGTCAGCGGATCAGCGGCCGCCACGGCATCCTGGGCCGCTTGAACCGTTTTCAGATAGCTCGATGTGAGGCTGGTTTGCTTGCTGGAGAGTCGGCCGATGACAAATGGGAGATTCGAGCCGTAGGTCAGGCGCACGTCGGCGATGAAAGCCGTTAGATTTGCCTGATAGAGATCGGCCCAGCCGGAAACGGCATCACTTTCACCCTGCATCCAGACCATGGATTCCAGTTCCAAGGTCGCGTTGGGGTACTTCGCGGCGAGTGCTGCCAATCCCGAGGTCACGGTTTCCTGGAAAGCTACGTATTCCGTGCCGTCTCCACTGGTGGTGGCGGTGCCTCCGGCCTTCCATTGGACATTCAGGTTGGTGCCGCCGTTGGCGTATTTGATGATGGCGACCCGGGTGCCGGTTTCGTTGGCGTAGAGATTCGCCATGTGTCGACCCAAGGTGATCTCAGGTCCGAATTGCGATGATTCGCTCAATCCCGGCCGCAGGGTGGTCAGTTTGGCAGTTCCTCCTTCGACGCGGTAGTAGAAATCCACATCGGACTGGGCAGCTTGCAGCTCCGCAGGCAGGCCAGTGATGGTGGCCCGGCCATCTGAGTTCGATTGTCCGCCCTGAAGGACGATGATCAGGCGGGAAATTTCAGGCGAAGTTTCTTCAGGTTTTTCTTCCTCGTAAATCGCCTCGATCTGCTCGGCGCCGAGTGCAACCGGTGATAGCCGAACTTCGTCGAGCGTGCCGTTGAAGTTGTAGTGCAGCGAAGAGGTGGGATAGCCCGCGCCGATGGTATCGACGGCGAACGACGTATTTCCGGTCAAGGTCTGGGTCAGCTGACCATCCAGATAGAGATTTAGATTTCCCGCACCATCGGCGACCAGCGCGTAGTGGCGCAGCTCGGAATCGATCGGGGTATCGAAGTCAAAGTTGGTGGAATTTGAGGAGCGGAAACGCAGGCCGGTGAATTTATCATTAAGCCAGATGAAATCGCCCGAATTTCCGGCTTTGCCCATCACCATTCCCTGATCGGCGCCTAGCACCGTGCGGCGTGCCCACCAAGTGGCCGTCCAAGGGTGGGTAGAGTCGTATGAGCCGGGAGTGGCGAGGCTTACTTTGGAATCATCCGCGCCGTCGAGAGATAGAGCTCCGGAGCCGGCGGCGATGGCTGCGGAATCGGTCGTGATCGCAGCAGCACCACCCGGAGTTCCATCGTTGGCAGAGATGCCGCTGTCAGTGAAATCGCCATCAAAATGATACTGGAATCCTTGGAAGGCACCATCGTCCTCCACCGTGTTGGAGGTATAGAGCGTGTTGACCGAGGCGGCATCCAGAGCTTCATCCAGGACCCACATTTCATCGATTTGGCCGTGGAAATCGAAGTTGTTCGTGGCGAGATAGGCTTCACCGATGGTGTTGTAATGAAACGCAGTGTCTTTACCGGTTTCGGTGCTGATGAGAGCGCCATCGAGATAGAGGGAAACCGTGGTTCCGGCGGCGACCACCGCGTAGTGGTGCCATGCATAGTCCTTGGTCAGGGTGAAATCCGCCTGCTGGTTGGTGGCGCTAGAAATGCCGCGCCAGCGGAGGCCGGCCCCCGTGGTGTCGTTCAGTGCAATGAAGTAATTGGCATTTTCCCGGTCGCCGATGACCATGTCCCATTGCGCCGGGTTACCCGTGTCTCCCGCGGTTTTGCGAGCCCAAAAGGCGATCGTGTAGGAGCTTCCCGAAGCAAATGAAGTGGTGGGAACATCCAGGTAGTCGCGATCCGAACTGAAATCCATGGCGCCGCCGCCAAAAGCGAAATCGCCTGCTGAAGTGATGATGCCGCTGTTGCCGCTGGTATCGGCATCAACCAAGGTCGCATTTTGACTGTTTCCGGAGCTGTCCGAGAAGTCGCTGTCGAAGGAATAATGCGCGAGGACCCCGGCACTAGCGCACGCAGGGAGGAAGAAACCGGCCAAAAGGCCGAATCTGAGGAATTTCACGGGTTTTGAGGCGAAAGTTTTTGGGTGGACGGATGAATCCGCTTAGCGGCGGCGACGGGCCGTCAGAACCAGACCGGCAGCTCCGAGGAGCAGGCACGAAGGCTCTGGAATCACCGAATTGTAGTTGTAGAGGTTCGAAACTGCGGTTTCATCCAGAGCTTCATCGAAAACCCACAATTCATCGATTTGGCCGTGGAAATCGAAATCATTGGTGGACGGGTAGGCTTCACCGATGGTGTTGTATTGGAATCCGGTGGAATTGCCCGAATCAGATCCTACCAAGACACCATCGACGTAGAGTGTGATGGTGGTTCCCGAAGCTACCAGGGTGTAGAGATGCCAGTCATAGTCCTTCGCAACGGTGAATTCCGCCTGGCGTTCCGCAGCGCTTGATGAACTCCGCCAGCGGAAGCCAGCACCCGTGGTGTCATTGAGACCGATGAAGAAATTCGTGTTGCCACGGTCGCCAATCACCATGTCCCAGTCGGCAGCTCCGCCAGTGTCTCCCTCGGTTTTTTGAGCCCAGAAGGAAATGGTATAAGCTGAACCCGATGAAAAGGTGGCCATGGCGACGTCGAGGTAGTCGCGTTCTGCACTGAAATTCATCGCGCCGCCGCCGAAAACGTAATCGCCAGCGGTAGTGGTGATGCCACTGTCTCCAATTGTCCCGGTATCAACCAAGGTGGCGTCACGGCCATTGCCGGAATCGTCGGTATAGTCGGTATCAAAGCTATAGTGGGCGTAAACGGCTGCATGGGAGGGGAGAGCGAGCAAGGCTGCTGCGGCGACACCAATGGCGATGGACTTCATGGAGGAATGGATGGTTGTTGGATTTTTGTCTCAATGCCGCTGCAAGGTGCACCGGCATTAGGGAATACCTCCAATTTGAAAACGTTAGCGGGATTTTTGAAAAAAATCCGCCGACCTCAATTTTCCGTGGGAATTCGATTCTCGCGATAAAGCGTTTCGACCTGTTTGTCACTGAGAGCGTCGCGAACAATGTAAAGTTCGTCCACGGCGACAGGCACATTTTCGGGTCCGGAAGGGAACATTCCATCGTAAGCAATCCGAAGCTTGGCGGAATCTTTACCGCCTCCCCAAGTGTTCACGCTGTTGCCTACTTCAGAGTGCATGAAGTGGACTTTTTTACCATCAATGTAGTGGCGGATTTCGACCGCTCCATGTTCATCAACATTGCCTGTGTAAACGCTGGCGATGTGGTGCCATTTCCCATCGAGAACCGGCGTTTCATGGAAATCACCCGAGGTTTGCCAACCATTATTTCCCCATTGGGTTCCGATCACGCCGGTGACGCAGTGGGCGCGAAAGGTCCAACTGGCACCGGGGATATTTGGATCTCCCCACATGACGACTGATGGCGTGTAGCGAACTCCCATTTCGGAGTAGCGACGGTCGATGGGGAAGCCTTTGATCCATAAGGCGACAGTTCTAGGGCCGTTGCCGGAAATGCCCGGATAGTTGCTGATGCCATAGGCATCGCCAGCTGTGAGATCCAATGCCTGGCCGAATGCTCCGGGGATCAAGCGCGCCTGGTTCGGTGGCGCGTTAAAGCCGGCCAGCCGAATCGGTTCGGCCTTCATGCCAACGGCATTGGCGGAGAAACTGTTCCCGGCCATTTGATCGAAGCTCCAATGGATCGAGACCATTTTGTCCGGTAGCTTGTTTAAGAACAAAGCCGGGTCCACCGGGGTTCTGCTCGGTCTTCCAACCAGATCCGCCACTGCGGCTTGCCCGGACTTCAACTCCATCGCGGGAATGCCATCAAAGTTGGATTGCAGCAGCACGGTGCCGGAATCAACTTGCACCCGGTCCCGACCAATCGAGGAGGAAACTCCGAAGCGCGTTCCCACATCGGTGATTCGCAGTCTCTCGGTGTGAACCTCAAAGCCGGTGTCCTCGTGCGCAACCTCGAACCAGCCGCGGCCACTCGCCAGAGTGACAAGCAAGGGGTTGTGATATTCCAGTTCGGCAGGCCCTTCCAGCAGCACCCGAGTCCCGCTCGGCATGGTGACTTCCAGCGAGCCATGATCCAGGCTGACCCGGGTGCCGGGCAGGAAGTTCCCATCTTTTCCAATCCCGCCACTGGAATATTTCCAGGCTGTATCGGCTCCGGGGTGAACCGATACGTGGGGCTGGGTCTTTGGATAAAAGATGATGCCGGTTGCCAACAAGGCGATGGATGCAGCGATCGCGGCGGTCTTTTTCCACTGGATGCTTTGCCATCTGGATGGTGTTTCAGGCAATGCCAGCTCGCTCGGCGCCAATTGATGTGCGAGATGATGAAGCCCGGCCGAAAGCGTCATGTGCTCGCGATAGGCGCGGCGCGCTTCGGGATGATCTCGCATTTGATCCATCAACCATTGCTGGTCGCTTTGGCTTAATGCGCCGTCGTCCAGATCCTGGAGCGCCTGCTCAAGCCGTCGCGAGTTGATTTTCCCGGATTTCATGAAGTGGGATCGCTGCTCATTTGATTTTCGACACAACGCTTCAACGCGGCCCTTAGCCGGAAAAGTTGAACTTTGAGCCCACTCAGCGAGCGTTGGCGGCTGGTTGCGAAATCCTGTAAGCCGATCCTGCGCCAATATCGCTGCATCAGCAGATCCCGGTCCTCCGGGCGCAGCTTCAGCAAGCAATTCGATAGCGCTGCGAAACGACGTTCGGTGAATTCCGGATCGGGTTGGTCGATCAACTCCTCGGCTAACAGTTGCGCGACATCTTCATCCAGTGTCACCCAGCGCCGCTGCCGCAGATCGCGTAAATGGGCCATCACCTGAAACCGGGCGATCGTTAGCGCCCATGCCCGGAAATTCGTTCCCAATTCGAATTGGTCGCGTTTTTTCCATAGAACCACGTTGGTCTCCTGAATCACATCGTCCACGCCAGGCGCACCAGGGAGCAACGAAATGACAAATGAGCAAATCACCGGTTGGTGATCCGTCAGAAGCTTGATGAAGGGGATATCGGAATCAACGTCCATTCGATTGGTTCTGCTTTCTAGCGCATACCGGAAAATGGATTTGGTTAGCAGATTGATTTGGGCGAACGAAGCGATTTCGCCTGATGGGCGGGATCGGTTACGGTGCCAAAAGAGGGGGATTTCCGAGGTTGAGTGAATTTTAGGAATATGAATAGTTCAGGTATGCGAAATTGGTCTTTGAAGATTTTGGCAATCCCGGCGCTGGCATTGTTGAGTGCCTGCGCAGGTTCCGGAAGCGGTTCCATTTCTGGCGATATCCCTGCTGGCAATGATCCGGAGGTGGGTGGCATTTCTGAGGTTCCGAATCCGAGCGCGGAAATGGCCGCCAAAAGTGGCAAGCCGCTGTCGCGTCTGCAACGCGGACACGAGGTCTACATGCTGAAATGTGGCGAGTGCCACGAATACATGCTGCCGAAAGAGGTGGATATTCTGGATTGGGAAGATGCGATGCCGAAAATGATTCGGCACGCAGGATTGGCATCGTCCGATGAGCAGGCAGTGCTCGACTATGTGATCGGTGTGAAAGCGCTTTGAGCGATCAAAACAGAAAACGCCCGGGCCTTGCTGGCACGGGCGTTTTGCAAAAGTCAGGCGATCAGGTCGCTGACGGAATCAATTGAAAGTCGGCTTCTTGTGATGGTTGAAGTAGCCGTCCGTGATATACATTGAGCCATCGTAATCTGGCAATGGGCCTGCGTCCGGAGGAAGTGGGATGTTGCCGACGGTTGCATCTTCAGGCTGGGTGTAAGCGATGTTGACCGGTGTTCCCTCCTTGATCAGGCGGAAGAATTTTGGAGCCACGTTTTCATGCATGCGGATGCAACCGTGGGTGCAGGGGTGGTTTTTGACCCAGCCGGTGTGGAATCCGTAATTGGTTTTGAACTCGCTCCAGTATGGCATCGGGGTGCCCTTGAAGGACCAACCGCTCGGTTTGTTGGAGAGCAAGGTCTGCTTTACCTGTTTGCCGCTGTAAGCGTAGCCGTGGCTGTTCGCGCGCTTTTTCTCGACCTTATTGTAAATCGTGAAATTGCCGGTAGGTGTTGGGCTGGATGGAGCTCCTACGGAAACAGGCATCACCAGGAGAATCTTGGAGCCTTCCATCACGTAGGTGCGTTGCTTGCTGAGTGAGACTTTCACCCGGACATTGTTCGGATTGGTTGGCAGCGTGGCAGGGCGGTCGTACGCTTGATAGGCGGCCAGATTGGAGCCTGCCGGCTGAGTGATGGAACAGGAGGAGAGGCCGGCGGCAGTGCATACAGCTGCGGCCAAGGCTAGGATTTTTGAGCGATTCATAGCAATTCGAAGTCGAGTGCAGTATCGGGGAAAGGCGTTGGAAATCAAGTGGTGGATTGTCATCTTTCAGGTGGAGGAAAGAGTGATTGTTAGGTTGGTGGCTGAAATTCCACCATTTGTATACTTGCTCTCTGAACTCATTGATAGTCTGGGAGCTTGATTTTAGATGAATGCAGCAAGGGTGTTTTTGCTTCACATCAAGGTGTGTGTCCTTAAAAACGCTGTTGAAAAAACACAGCTTTTTTAAGACTTCCGGACTCCTTCCGAAGACGTGTTGATCCCCTGACATTTTGAAGACAATGAAACTGGATTCTTCCCCATTCCTCCCCGCTGGGATGCTCAGTGTGGCGATGGTGCTTGGAACTTCCCTCCATCTCGTGGCTGGCGTTGAGTCGGTCATTGTTGAAAAATCGATCCGTTATCAGCAAACGAATGATACGGAATACTCCCTGATGCAGTCGGTGGAGGATGATCCTAATGACGGCGGAGCCTTCGGATTTTGGGCCGAGATTGAGGGCGAGGACCTCGATGGCCTGGATGCCCCAGTGCTGACTTTACCCGCGTCTTCCACATTTCCTTCAGCTCAGTCATATTCCTTCAACGACGGGGTTTTCTCGTTCGATGAAGATGAGCAAAGCTGGATTTTCGGCGTGGATGGAGATGGCTGGGGAGCGCAGACTCAAGGCGAAATCGATTCCTACTTTCCAAGCGGGACCTACTCGATCAGCGCTTCTGGTGTTACCGTTTCGTTGAATTTGTCTGGGGATGATTATCCTGAGCCTCTGACCGCCACTCTGACGGGAGGCGCTTGGGCGAATGGTGCTTACGTGATTGATCCATCGAAGGCGCTGAGCATTTCTTTGACGCCCTACGCCAGTTTCGGCTCACACCTGGATGATCAGTTATCGATCCAAATTCTCGATGAGGACGATATGGGCGTGCAGCGTTTGTATTCGGACGATCCATCGACGGCGGCGCTTACTTACCAAATCCCAGCTGGAACTTTGCAGGCCGGCGATACGTTTTGGATCGAACTTGGCGGATATGCCGCTGTGGATGTGGATGATACCATTGATGACGCACTGCAAGCTGCCGTCTACGGATCGACGACCCTGATCAAGGTGCGGGCAATCGCTCCGAGTTCCGAGCAATTTCCTGCTGAAGGGGTGAGCGGCTGGCAATTCAAGGGTTATGAATTCAACGTCGAATCGGAAGACGGTCCGATTGAGACCGATACCATCAGCGGAACTGCCAGTTTGGTGGAGAAATTGCCGGGTCTGGTCTACACCTTGTCCTACAATAACGGCAGTGAATCCGGCAGCATCGATCTCGTTTCCAGTGGCGGTTCATGGATCAGTGAAGAAGCCACTTCAGAAGGCGATGGTTCGACCGAATACGAGCGGCTTGAACTCAAGATTGTGGACGATGACACGATTCTGATTTCTGATAGTTCAACATCGTATGAAAGCGATTCCCGCCACTATTGGGCGGATTTCACCAGCGTGGTGGCGAGCCGGACAGGATTCCCAACTGCGTCGAGCAGTGACTGGGTAGGAACATTTAACAAAGTCACCGATATCGGGATCGAAATTGAGGGAGAGACTGGTGGCATCTTGTCGGACAGCTCCGATGAACCCGAGTCTTTCACCCTCGTTTCACAAGGCGGTGGTTCGTATGGAGTGTCGGCGAGTAATGGTGAGAGTTTGACGCTCCAACTTTCAGGTGGACGTCTCTTCAATTCCAGTGACGATACGGATCCCTATTCGCTCTACAGCGACAGTGACTGGGAATTGCAAAACGTCTGCAGCAGTGATCGGGTTTATGCGATCTTGTTGAACAACGGCAGAATTTTTGTCACCAGCACCAGTTCCAATGTGGGGCAGTTGATTCCCGTGGTGCCGGCCAACCACGAAGGCTGGGTGCCGGTGCCTTATCTGAGTTATTATGACGGCTATTCGACGATCCTTGAGGGTGAG
The DNA here is from genome assembly GCF_016595435.1 of Luteolibacter pohnpeiensis. Lineage (GTDB taxonomy): Bacteria > Verrucomicrobiota > Verrucomicrobiia > Verrucomicrobiales > Akkermansiaceae > Luteolibacter > Luteolibacter pohnpeiensis. The sequence goes on along the minus strand of NZ_JAENIJ010000004.1, from coordinate 28,857 downwards.
GACTCAGGAACGACCACGGATTTCGAGGATTGGACGGCCGAACTCGGCCTCACGGGCGATGATGCATTGCCAACAGCGACTCCATTCCCGGATGGACTGCCCAATCTGGTGCGATATGCGATGAATCTTGGCGCCGACGATGATGGCTCGGATGAGATGAAGCCATCGGTAGTCACTGAATCGGGAGAAACCTATGTCGTTCTGGAATTCCAGGTTCGCAATGAACTGACCGGTGTCTCCCTGACGCCCCAAATCAGCTACGATTTGACAACCTGGACGGACGTCCCTGGCGCTTACATTACCCAAATCGACGAAGATTCGGAAACGACTCGTTACGAGATCAAAGTGCCAGCAGATACCGGTGGCGGATTCCTCCGACTTCAGGCCAGCGAAACCGATTGATGGGACGGGCCAGCCTCCGTTGAGGCGATAGGCTGGTTAAAAATCGGCGGCGGCGGGCGAATGTCCGCCGTCCGGGATGGCACAGATTTCGAGCAATTGATCGAGCCCATCCAGCACCTGCAGAATCCCCGCTGCCCAACGTTTTTCTTCCCATTCCAGGCCCGCCGTGGAAAGCAAATGGCCGAGGTCTTCAGGCCGCAGCAATTCTTCCAGGCCGTAGCCCGGCATGATGGCGGCTTCTGCGCGGGAGGGATCGATGGTCAGCAGAATCGCGTGATTGTTTCGGCCGCGTTTGGATTCGCTCGCAAAGGCACCGGCATTGAACAGCCAAAATGCATGCAGCCGCAGTGGATGAGGCGGAGGGCATTCGAGCAGAATGACTTGCAACGTGAGCTGCGGAAATCTCCAGTAAAGCTGGGCGACCCGTTTCCGAATCTTGGTGATTTCGGCGGGCCGCAGGACAAAGACGGTATCCGCGACGATTGGGTTCAGCCGCGGCGTCGCGCCGAGGAGTGAACTGGTGCGCGGAAAGGTCAGGCGGCACGACGGGCATTCAGGCGCCCCGGCACGAAGTCGATTTTGACAGTAGGGGCACAACATTGGGGGAATGCGGGGAATAACCGTTCAGGGGCAGGCGGGGCAGAGACCGAAAAACTCAAGTTCGTGATACAAGTTGCGGAAGCCGGTCTTTTCGCGGATTTCATCCTCCAACTCATGCACCGGGCAGGGAGCTTTGATGGCTTCAATGCTACCGCAACTGGTGCAAATCAGGTAATCATTATGGCGGCCTGGCAAAAGTAAGGTGAAATACGCAGCCCGCTCGTGCAGGCCCAGACGGCGGACCATGCCGTGCTCAATCAACCGCTGAAGCAAACGGAAAACCGTGGCCTTATCGCATTGTTCGGCGAGGCGGTCCGAGCTTGCGAGCTCCGCCAGGGTCATCGGGCGGCCGGACTCCAGCAAGGTGCTGATGAGCTCTTCAAGTGCCTTGGTGCGGCGCAATCCGGCATCGCGACAACGATCTACGGTTTCCTTGACGATGGCATTCATGGCAATGGGTGGTTCGGGTGGTCGAGCAATGGTAAGGTCGGAATCGGCAGTTAGGAAATGGGAATTTCAGGCGGAATCGGTCAGAAGAGACTCGCTTGCGAATCATCCGGTCTGGAAGGCGGGACCGGAGCACCGATTTTTCGATAGGCAGCACCCATCGCCGTTCTGCCGCGCGGGGTGCGCTGGAGAAATCCTTGCATGATGAGGAACGGCTCGTGGACTTCTTCGATCGTGGCCGCATCTTCTCCTACGGCAACGGCAAGCGAGTTCAAACCGACCGGGCCCCCGTTGAATTTGTAAATGAGAGCCTCAAGCAGACGTTTATCCATCTCATCGAGCCCTTCGGAATCGATATCGATCATCGCGAGCGCGGCATCGGCGGTAGAGCCGTTGATTTCGCCGCCGCCGCGGACCTGGGCATAGTCGCGGACCCAGCGCAGCAGGGCGTTGGCGACCCGTGGGGTGCCGCGTGAGCGGGATGCGACTTCGAGCGCGCCTGGCCGATCGACGGGTATTTCGAGCAGTCCTGCCGAGCGTTCGATGATGAGTGCGAGCTCCTCGCGGGTGTAATAATCCAGTCGATTGATCAGTCCAAAGCGCGATCTCAATGGAGCGGTCAACATGCCGGACCGGGTGGTTGCTCCAACCAGAGTGAATCGCGGCAGATTGATCTGGATCGACCGCGCGGATGGCCCGGAATCGATGATGATATCCAATCGATAATCCTCCATGGCCGGGTAGAGGTATTCTTCGATGGCAGGGTGCAATCGGTGGATTTCGTCGATGAAAAGAATGTCGCCCTTTTGAATGTTGGTCAAAATACCCGCCAGGTCGCCCGCCTTTTCGATTTGGGGGCCGGAGGTTGTGTGCAGTTGGGTTCCTGCCGCTCTTGCGATGAGATTGGCCAGTGTCGTTTTGCCAAGACCCGGCGGTCCGGAAAGGAGGACGTGGTCCAGCACATCTCCGCGGTGCTTCGCGGCTTCCAACATCAGGAGCAACCGTTCCTTGACCTTTTCCTGACCGATGAACTCGGAAAAGGCAGGTGGCCTGAGCGAGACATCGAACGAGGTGGCGGGAGCGTTGGTGGTTTGCTGGTAGAAGTTTTCGGACATTCGGCGGGCAACTTGGATTTGAACCCACAGCCGGGGCTGAGAGAAGTGCCAAATTGAATCAATTGCCGGGTCAGCGTTGATTTCGCGATGTTGGGTCGAGCCCTTGCTTGCCACAACGGCTTGGGAACGTATGGTCGCCTTCAGGCCGATTTATGACACCGTTTCTCAAGAAAATTCTAGGCATGAACTGGGTGCTCGTGCTGGTGATGTACGGGCTCCTCATCTTCGGCGTCTTCATGATCGAGAGCGCGGCCCGGAACATTAATCTGATGAATCCGGCGCAATTGGCCAAATACGGCTCTGCCGGTGCCTATTATGCGGAGATGCAAAAATATTGGATCCTTTTTGGCAGCGTCGTTTATTTCGTGACCGCCTTGGTGGATTACCGCTGGGTCCGCTGGTTGGGACTGCCTGCTTATCTGATCAGTCTGGGTTTGCTGTTCATGGCGATGGTGCAGAAGGAGAACGTTCACCGGATTGATCTGTTCGGATTCCAGTTTCAGCCTGCATATCTGGGAATCACTTCGGGGATTCTCTTGATCGCCTGGCTGGTGCAGGATTTGCCAAAGCTGCATCGGTTTTTCAACGCACCGATGGTCCGGATCGGCGTCATTGGAGTGATCTCAATGATTCCGTTTTTCCTGGTGGTGAAGATGGAGGATATGGGTTCGGCCTTGGTTTGGCTGCCGGTTGCCGTCGTCGCCTTGTTGGTCGGTGGTGCTCCATTCCGCTATTTATCGTTCATGACGCTGATCGGTGCGGGATTTATCCCCATCCTGTATTTCATCATTTTGCCAATGGTGTCCGAACGGGGACCGGCTCGGATTGATACCTGGTTGAGAATGCTCCAAGGGCAGGACGTGAATACCAAGGGGGATGCCTACGGCCCATATTACGTCTCCATGGCGGTTGGGAAGTCGGGCTGGAAAGGAAGTGGCTGGAAATCTGCCGGAACCTTGATGGACAACGGCTACATTCCCAAAGATACCGCTCACAACGACTACATTTTCGGCGTGATTGCGGAGGAGCAGGGATTTCGCGGCAGCCTTTTGCTGCTGAGCGCGTTTCTCCTGCTGCTGGTCCAGGGGTTATTCGTTGCTTTCTACAGCCGGGATGTCAGCGGGCGCTTGATCGCCTCTTTGGTGGTGGCGATGTTTTTTGCCCACTTGTTTGAGAGTATAGGAATGTGCGTCCTGCTGATGCCCATTACCGGGATTCCGATGCCTCTGGTGAGCTATTCGGGCACCTTCATTGTGATCTGCATGTTCATGCTGGGACTCGTCCAAAGCATCTGGATTCACCGCAATGAACGACTTCCTTCCGGCTCTGCGGAAACAGCTTAAATGACGGCGAATTTTCACAAATCGGACTTTTTTTGATAAAAAATTACACATTTGTTTGTTTTTCTTAATCGGTCGTATAAGATTCGGTCGTGAACGCAAATTTTCTGTTTGATCCGGCTCCGACGAAAGGTGAGCAAGCGCGGCATAAACTGCTGCTCGCAGCGTTGGAGAAAATCGGGGAAAAGGGCTACGATGGCGCTTCCGTCCGGGATATTGCGAGCGCTGCCGGGCAAAATGTGGCGGCAATCTCCTACTATTTCGGCAACAAGGAGAAGCTGTATGAAGAGGTGCTGGATGGCATTCTGGGTTACATTTGGAAAGCTTTCGGAGGAATCAATGAGGAAGCCACCGTTCTGCTGCAAAGTGGGAAGGATGATCCCGATGCAGCCTGTAAATTGCTGCAACGCATGCTGACTACGCTTCTGATGGAGAACATTGAGCGGGCAGAAATCGGCAAACTGCGGAATGTGATCATGCGTGAGCAAGCCAAGCCGAGCACGGTCTTTAACCATTTGTATGAAAACGGATTAAATCCGCTACACCGGACTTTTACCCAGCTTCTGGCAATGGCGACAGGTCTGGAGGCGGAATCGACGGAAGCCGTGATCCGCACGCATGCACTCTTTGGCCAGGTGATGGCTTTCAACGTCGCGCGCGCAACGATTTTGCGGCGCCTGGGTCTCGAAAAACTCGAACGCAAGCATGGTGAGATGATTTCCGCCGTGGTGGACGAGCACATCGAACTCATCTGCAAGGGACTTCAAGCGAAAGGAAAAGCGCAGTGAAAAAGATCATCATTCCACTGATTCTGTTAGTCGCCGCCGGTGCAGTTGGCTGGCATTTTTACAGCAAATACGAGGCCGCTCATGAGCCGCTGAAACTTTACGGGAACGTCGATATCCGCGGGGTCGATCTCGGCTTTCGGGTGGCGGGTCGCGTGCAGGAAGTCATCAAGGATGAAGGGGATCCCGTGAAGAAAGGCGAGCTGCTCGCCACCTTGGACGCCGTTCCCTATCAACATGAGTTGGCGCAAGCCAAAGCGTCTCTTCAAAGTGCCGAGGCGGAACTGCAATTGAAGCAAGCGGGTTACCGCACTGAAGAAATCGAGCAAGCTCGTGCCACGATGGCGGAGAGTGAAGCGTCACTCGAAGGAGCAAATCGAAATTTGGTCCGGCAAAAGGAACTCGTTTCAGGCGGTGGGGTGTCGCAACAAGCACTCGATGATGCCCAGACGAATTTCGACGTCGCAACCGAAAAGCTCCGGGTGTCGAAGGAAAATCTGAAACAACTCGAAAGCGGATATCGCGTCGAAGAAATCGAAGCGGCCAAGGCACAGGTTGCCCAAGCCAAAGCAGCACTGGATATCGCGCAAACCCGATTGGATGACGTGGAACTTCATGCACCAGCCGACGGCATCTTGCTTACCCGTGCCCTCGAACCCGGGGCGATCGTGCAGGCAGGAACCACAGTGCTTTCCATTTCGTTGGAAGATCCAGTCTGGGTGCGTGCATACGTGACGGAGTCAGAGCTTGGGCAGGTCTCGCCGGGGACAGCGGTTTTGCTTAAATCGGATAGTCAGCCGGACCATGTGTTTCACGGTCGTGTGGGTTTCGTTTCGCCACGAGCCGAATTCACCCCGAAATCGGTGGAAACGCCGGACCTTCGAACCTCCTTGGTGTATCGCTTGCGGGTGGTGGTTTCAGATTCCGATGGGACCCTTCGCCAAGGGATGCCGGTCACGGTTTCACTCGATCCATCCCACAACTGATGTCAGACATCGTTGTCAGTTTCCGCAATGTGGGGAAGTCATTCGAAGGAATGAAAAATCCCGCGCTGGATGGAGTGACCGGAGAAATCCGGACCGGCGTGATCACTGGATTGGCGGGGCCGGATGGTGCGGGAAAAACCACGCTCCTCCGGATCATCGCAGGGCTGCTCGCTGCTGATGCGGGCGAGGTCGAAACGCTGGGAGTCGATCCGGTAAAAGATGTTGCCACGGTCCGCAGTGATATCGGCTACATGCCGCAAAAGTTCGGATTGTATGAGGATCTGACGGTGATCGAGAATCTCAACCTGCATGCGGATTTACGCAATGTGGTTGGGGCTGAACGTGATGAAACATTCGAGCGATTGCTGCAGTTTACCGACTTGAAGAGGTTCACCACCCGATTTGCCGGAAAACTCTCGGGCGGGATGAAACAAAAACTCGGCCTCGCGTGTGCCCTGTTAGGCAAGCCGAAGCTGTTGTTGTTAGATGAGCCGGGCGTCGGGGTGGACCCCATTTCCCGCAAAGAGCTCTGGAAGATGGTGGAGGATTTGGTGAACCAAGGGATCGCCGTGGTGTGGAGTACGGCATACCTGGACGAAGCGGAAATGTGCGGCACGACCTTGGTGCTGAATGAGGGCAAGTTGTTGTTCGATGGCACCCCAGCGGCGATGACTGCACCGCTGAAAGGTCGTTCCTTTCATTTGAAGAATCTGAACACCCGCAAGCGGCCATTGCTGGCAAAAGCCCTTGCGCGGGATGAAGTGAGTGACGGGACCATTCAAGGCCACAACTTGCGGCTGATTCTAACCGATCACGCCCAGCCCTTTCCGCCAGAGGAAATCGGTGCCGGTGAATCCGCTCGCTGGGTGGAAGTCGCACCGCGATTCGAAGACGCATTCATTGATCGTCTCGGCGGTGGGCCGGATGGGCAATCGATTCTAGCCCGTCATTTGCGGGAGATTCCCCATGACGGGAACACAGTGATTCAGGCGGTTGATTTGACCAAGAAATTCGGTGATTTCACAGCAACCGATCATGTCACCTTCGATGTGCATCGCGGTGAGATCTATGGTTTGTTAGGGCCAAACGGCGCGGGTAAATCGACCACCTTCAAGATGATGTGCGGGCTGTTGGTCCCCACCTCTGGACAAGCGGTGGTTGTCGGTCTGGATTTGCGGAAGAGCGCCGGAAAGGCCCGTCAGCGTCTTGGCTACATGGCGCAGAAATTTTCGCTGTATGCAGGCATCACCGTGCGCCAGAACCTTGAGTTTTTCTCCGGCATCTACGGTCTGCATGGTAAATCGCAAATGCAGAAATGTTCGGAAATGGAGGAGATCTTCCACCTCGGCCCATTCCGGAATGCCCGGACCGATTCTCTCTCGCTGGGCTACAAGCAACGCTTGGCATTGGCCTGTTCGGTGATGCATGAACCGGATATTCTTTTCCTTGATGAACCCACATCGGGAGTGGATCCCGTGACGCGCCGGGAGTTCTGGACACACATCAATGGTCTGGTGGAGCGCGGAGTCACCGTGATGGTCACGACTCACTTCATGGATGAGGCGGAGTATTGTGACCGCATCGGCCTGATCTACCGCGGACAACTGATCGCCAACGGCACCCCCGATGAACTGAAGGAAATGGTGGCGACCGATGAGATGCCTGACCCGACCATGGAGGATGCATTTATAGAGCTCGTGACTGGAAAGGACCGTTGATGAAATCGATTTCGTTGCGACGTCTTAAGGCGCTTTGTTGGAAAGAAACCCTGCAGATATTCCGCGATCCCAGCAGCAATCTGATCGCATTTGTATTGCCCGTCATCATGCTTTTGATTTTCGGCTATGGGATCAATCTGGACTCGTCGCGCTTGAGAATCGGCGTCCTGAATGAGGATTCCGGCAAAGACGCCCATGCCTTTGTTTCCGCGATGCGCCATTCGGCTTGGTTGGATGTTAGAAGCTTTCAGTCGCGTGAACTTATGGAAAAAAGCCTGGTCGATTCACAGATCCGCGGCTTTGTCATCATTCCCCAGGATTTCACCAAGCGTCTTGAAAACGCATCGGATACTGCCCCGGTCCAGCTAGTGGCGGACGGTTCCGAACCGAACATCGCCCAGTTCGTCAATTCCACGGTCAGTGGAGTGTGGCAGTCTTGGCAACTGGAGCGCGCTGATGATCATGGGACGAAATTGCAGCGGGATATTGTGCTGGAACCACGATATTGGTTCAACCCATCTGCGGAGAGTCGGAACTTCCTGATTCCCGGATCGATCACCGTGATCATGACCGTGATCGGCGCCCTTCTAACATCTCTGGTGGTCGCGCGTGAATGGGAGCGTGGGACCATGGAGGCGTTGCTGGCCTCGCCTGTTACGAGGGCGGAGCTTCTGCTTAGCAAGGTGATTCCTTACTATGTGCTGGGCATGGTTTCATTGTTGCTTTGCGTCGGCGTCGCGCACTGGGGGCTGCGTGTCCCGTTTCGTGGGGGGATTCTGGCATTGAGTATGGTGGGGAGCTTCTTTTTGTTCAGCGTGCTGGGCATCGGGTTGGCGATTTCAACTGCGACCCGCAATCAATTCAACGCTGCGCAGGCTGCCTTGAATGCGGCGTTTTTGCCGGCGATGATGTTATCGGGATTTATCTACGAAATTTCTAGTATGCCGCCATTTCTTCGTGGGGTGACGCATCTGATTCCTGCGCGGTATTTCGTAAGCTCCATGCAGACCATCTTTCAGGCGGGTTCACTCTGGAGTGTGCTGCTGCCGGATATTCTCATGCTCATGGCGTCTTCCGCTCTGTTCATTGGGTTAACCGCTAAACTTACCAGAAGGAGGATGGAATGAATTTCTTTCGCCGTGTCGGATCATTGATCCGTAAAGAACTTCAGTCGTTATTCAACGATCGTTCGGGGCGCGTGCTGTTGTTCATGCCTGTTGTGATGCAATGTTTGCTATTTCCGTTCGCGGCAACGCTGGAGGTGAAGAACGCGTCGATTGCGATCTACAACGAAGATCAAGGAACCGCTGCCGTCGAACTGATGCAGCGCTGCGCGTCATCGGGAGCCTTTACTCAATTTCTATCAGTTCAAAGCCAGGACCAAGTCGAAGAGGTCATCGCCAAACGAAAGGCTTTGCTGGCGGTGCGGATTCCGCCGGATTTTTCGCGAAAACTCGCGGCGGGCGAGGATTCTCCGATCCAGGTCGTGCTGGATGGCCGGAGATCGAACAGTTCGCAGATTGCTTTCGGGTATTTCCAGAACATCGTCGAGCAGTTCTCCAAAGATCGTGCCAAGACCGCCGGTCGTGTTCTGCCCACGGAAATGGTTCCTCGATTCTGGTTCAACTCGAATCTGGACTATGTGAATTACATCCTGCCCAATCTGGTGGCAATCATCACGACGATTGGCGCATTGATCATCACCGCTCTATCGGTTGCCCGAGAACGCGAACAGGGGACCTTTGATCAATTGATGGTTTCCCCACTCACTCCTGAGATGATCATGATCGGTAAAGCGGTTCCGGCGATCATGGTGAGTTTTATTCAGGCAACCATGATCCTGGTTGTGGCCGTATTCATCTATCAGGTTCCATTCCGGGGCAGTTTGTTGCTGCTTTATGGGGGGATGTTTTTCTACTCTCTCGCGCTAATCGGAGTGGGGCTGTTGATTTCGGCTCTGAGCAAAACCCAACAGCAGGCATTTCTGGGAGCATTCGCCTTCATGATGCCGGCGATTCTCCTGTCTGGCTTTTCATCCCCAGTCGAGAACATGCCTCATTGGCTCCAGATCCTTTCGTGGCCCAATCCGGTCCGGCACTTTGTGGAAATTGTGAAGGGTGTGTTTTTGAAAGATGCTTCGTTGGATCGAATCATCAGCGTCATCGTTCCGCTTGCGATTATCAGCAGTTTCACCCTGACTACCGCGGCCATCATGTTCCGCCGGAAGTCAGCATGATGGGTTAGATGCTGGAAAAAACTTCATCGAGAACGGCGAGCATGAAATCTGCGTCCGCGCGATGGATGCACATCGGTGGCTTGATGCGCAGGGTGTTTCCATAAAGTCCGCCTTTACCGATGAGCAGGCCAAGCTCTTTGCAACGCTCAAAGACCTCCGCGCACTCGGCACTGGCGGGTGCTTTGCTATCCCGGTCTTTGACCAACTCAACCCCTAGCATCAGCCCCTTGCCGCGCACATCGCCGATGATCGTGTGTTTTTGCGAAAGCTTATGCAGGCCAGATGTTAGATAACTGCCGATCTCAAGCGAATTCTGCTGGAGATGTTCTTGCTCAATCACCCGAAGTACCGCGCGCCCCTGTGCCATGGAGACGGGATTGCCTCCGAATGTGTTGAAATGGATCCGGGTTGCCAGTGCCTGCGCGATCTCAGGTGTGGTGACGACGGCGGCGAGGGGACATCCGTTGCCGATTCCTTTTGCCATGGTGACGATGTCTGGGATCGCGTCCTGGGTTTCGAATCCCCAGAAATGAGTGCCGGTGCGGCCAAAGCCAGCCTGGACTTCATCGGCAATGCAGAGCCCTCCGAATGATCGTGCCTGCTCATAAGCATGCTTTAGATAGCCGTCTGGAAACACCACCGTGCCTCCGACTCCTTGGATCGACTCCGCGATGAACGCGGCAATTTTCCCTGAAGTGGCGAAGCGGACGGTCTCGCCGATGTCGGCCGCATATTTTTTCCCAGCATCTGGATCTGCTGATCCATAGAGGCCTCGATAGGTGTCCGGCATCATTGCGTGATGGACTCCATGCGAATGCGGGACATTGAACTTCCAGGTGTGATGGGATGTGAGAGCCATCGCGCTCGGACTTCCGCCATGGTAGGCATTGCGCAGTGCGATCACATCATAATTCTGGGTGTAAGCACGAGCCATGAGGATGGCTAAATCATTCGCTTCCGAGCCCGAGTTGACGAAATAACAGACTTTCAGATCCCCTGGCATTTTCGCCGCGAGCTCTTTGGCATAGAGCGCGATCTGCGGGTTTAAATAAATGGTGGTGGTATGCTGGATCGTCTCGTTCTGGAGTTGGGTCGCCGCAAGAACCTCAGGATGACAATGTCCGACACTGACGGTCACGATGCCGCCAAATCCATCCAGATACCTGCGCCCGGTTTCGTCGAAAAGATATTGTCCCTTCCCCTCGACGATGGTGATCGGCTTTTTGTAGTAATGGAATATCGCCGGATTTACATACTGCTTGCGTAGTAATAGAATTTCCTCCGGTGATGGACCGGTGTAAGGCATGGGGGTGTAGTCAAATGGAGGAAGATCGATCATGACCGGATGGGCGCGGGTGATATTTTACGAAATAGCAAATAAGCCAGCATGGCGATGGTAAAGCCGGTGAACCATGCCTGTGGATAAATCAGTTTGAAAAACTCTGGGACATGATCCGGATTGATCCACCGCACCTCGGCAAGAAAGCCAGGCAAGTTCGGAAGAACGGCGCTGATGAACGCGGCCATCCCTGCCAAACTGTAACCCCTGGTAAAACGATAGATCCCGTTCAATTGATACAGCGCGTCGACTTCGAGGTGCTTTTTGCGGAACACGAAATAGTCCGCAATCATGATCCCCGCGATAGGACCTAACAAGGCACTGTAACCAATTAGCCAAACGAAAATGTAGCCGCTCGGATCCGCCATCAACTTCCATGGCATGATGAAGATTCCGATGATCGCTGTGATCATTCCACCGGTGCGGAAGCTGATGTGCTTCGGGGAGAGGTTGGAAAAATCATTCGCAGGGGATACCACGTTTGCCGCGATGTTGGTGGAAAGGGTCGCGATGGCCAGAGCTACCAGAGCCGTGCAGGACAGAGTCTTGCTGCCGATGCGGCTGATGACCTCGACTGGATCCCAAATTGCTTTGCCGTAGATAATCACCGTCGCACTGGTAACCACGATGCCGATGAATGAGTAAAAGGTCATGGTGGTGGGCAGACCGGCGACTTGGCCGATGACTTGATCTCGCTGACTTTTGGCGAAGCGGGAAAAGTCGGGGATATTCAGAGAAAGCGTCGCCCAAAAGCCGACCATGGCGGTGAGTCCGGCACCGAAGGATTTCCAGAAATCGAGATTGGATGCATAGCCGGATGGTTGGGAAAAAACGGGACCAAAGCCATTCGCTTTCGTGACCGCCCAGATCATCAGTAAGACGCCAATCACTAACAGGAATGGCGCGCTGATGGTTTCCAGCCATTTGATGGATTTCATCCCATTCCAGATAAAAAACACATTGAGCAGCCAGAAGGCCACGAAACAGCTCAGTTGACCGATGCTCACCCCGATCATTGGCAAGGGAATCGCCGTCGTGGTGTCAAAGCCAGTGACCATTGCCAGTGTGGAATAAATGGCTGCGCCTCCGATCCAGGTTTGGATGCCAAACCAGCCGCAAGCAACGATCCCACGAAGGATTGCGGCGATATTTGCTCCATAAACGCCGAAGCTGGCGCGTAGCAGGACCGGGAATGGAATTCCATATCGCGTTCCCGGATGAGCATTGAGCGTCATCGGGACCAGCACGATCAGGTTGCCGAGAAAGACGAGCAGCAAGGCCTGCCACCAGGTCATGCCACCGCCGATCATGCTGCTGGCCATTTGATAAGTCGGGATGCAAACGGCCATCCCGACCCACAGGGCGGCAATGTTCCACTTCGACCAAGTTCGATGTTCCTGAGGGACCGGAGCGAGATCCTCGTTGATCAGTTTTTCATCGACTTGATCGGAATTTTTCATCGGTTAGCAGTCTCCATATTTTTTCGGTTCGCGCGGGAGAAATTCCCCCCATCCCTTTTCGCCGACCCATTCGCCATTTTGGACCATGATTTTGCCACGCACGGTGACCGTGTCTGCACGACCCACAATCGATTTGCCTTCGAAGGCCGAATAGTCGGTCGCCATGGAATGGGTAGCTGCAGAGATTTTTCCGCGCCATTCCGGGTCCCAGATGACCAGGTCGGCATCGCTTCCCGGGACAATCGCGCCTTTGCGCGGGTAAAGGCCGAAGATTTCAGCAGGCTTGGTGCTCGCGCAACGAACGAGAGTTTGCAAATCAATCCGACCGCGCCGCACCCCTTCCGTGTAGAGCAGCTTGATCCGCTCCTCGACACTCGGGATGCCATTTGGGATTAGGGTGAAATTTCCTGGAGTTCCGGTGGTTTGGAAATGGGCATCGACGCATTTCGCTGGGTCCGGATGGCCCATGTGCTTTTGCGTCGCATAGTCGAATGGCGCGTGGTCTGTGCCCACGGTGTCGATGATTCCTTCCGCGAGCGCAGTCCAAAGGAAATCACCATGCTCTTGGGAACGAATGGGCGGGCTCATCACAAACTTCGCGCCTTCGAAGTTCGGCAACTCGGCATAGCTGCTATCGAGTGTTAGATAGGGGGAAACGGTTTCTATCCAGGCTTTGACACCTCGCTTGCGTGCTTCCTCGATCGCTTCAACTGCGGGGATGCAGCTCGTATGTACGACGTAGACTTGAGCACCGGTCATCTCGGCATAGGTCATCAGGTGGCGGCATCCGCCGGCTTCCACCGTGACCGGGCGCGATGGTTCATGCCATTCCGGTCCTAGTTTCCCTTCTGAGATCAGTTTCTTCTGCTTTTCGGCGACCAGGTCAGCGTTTTCACAATGAGCGGTGACAACGACTCCCAATTCTTTCGCCAAGGACAAGGTCTGGAAAAGCTCCGTGTCTTCAATGCCAAACGCGCCTTTATAAGCGAGGAAAACCTTGAAGGAAGTGATGCCCTCAATGCTGACGATATGCCGCAGGGCATCAGCGGTTGTTTCATCAAATCGTGTCACCCCCATGTGGAAGGTGTAATCGCAGAATGAGATGCCATCGGCTTTGCTTTTCCACAGACGTATCGCATCCAATGGATCCTCCGTTCGGGAGGGGCAACACATTTCGATCAGAGTCGTGGTGCCGCCCATCAGTGCGGCTTTGCTGGCAGTCGCGTAGTTATCTTTCGAAACGGTGCCCATGAAAGGGAGATAAACATGCACATGAGGATCGATGAAACCTGGGAACACATGTTTTCCGGTAGCATCGATGACGGGAGTTCCTTCCGGGACCTCAAGGTTCATCCCGACAGCGGAGATGACTCCGTTGTCGCACAATATATCCGCAGTGAAGCGGTCGGTGGCGGTAACAATATCGCCGTTTCGAATCAAAAGCATAGGTGACGTGGTAGTTTCGCTGATCAATTATTTGGCCCAGATTTCACCATCGCCGTATCCGAACCATCGGGTGGTTGTGGTTTTTCGTTGGGTGTAAAATTCGACTCCTTCCTTTCCCTGGATATGGAGATCGCCGAAAAATGAATCGTTCCATCCGCTGAATGGGAAGTAGGCGAGCGGAGCTGGAACGGCGACGTTGATGCCGATCATGCCGGCGCTGACCTGCCGCCGGAATTCACGGGCAGCCTTTCCAGAGTTGGTGAAAATAGCAGCGCCATTGCCGTAGGATTGGCGATTTGCCAAAGCGATCGCGTCATCCAGCGAACTTGCACGCATGACCGCGAGCACAGGGCCAAAGACCTCCGTGTCCATCAGCGGATTGCCGTATTCCACTTGATCAATCAAGGTAGGACCGAGGAAAAAACCATCCGGAGCTTCCTCGATGAGAGGGGATCTGCCATCGGCTAAAACTTTTGCGCCAGCTTGTTCCCCGCGATGGATCAGGCCTGTGACATGATCCCGATGGCTGGCGGAAATCACAGCTCCCATGTCCGGCTGTCTGTCGTTTGAGTCGGTGGGGCCGACTTTCATGGATTTTACCAGATCCGCCAGTGCGGGAAGAAGCTTTGAACCCGCATCACCTACTGCAATCGCCGTAGATCCCGCCATGCAGCGTTCTCCGGCGCAGCCGAACGCTCCGTCTTTCACGGCCTCGGCGGTTCTTTCCACATCGGCATCCGGCATCAGGACGATGAAGTTTTTGGCGCCACCGGCAGCCTGGACCCGTTTGCCGAACGAAGTCGCCTTGCGATGGATTTCCCGCGCAACCGGGGTGGAACCGACAAAGCTGATCGCGGCGACATCCGGGTGTTCAAGCAGCGCATCCACACACTCACGCCCACCGTGGACGATGTTCATGACGCCCGGCGGCAATCCGGCTTTTTCTAACAAACCAACCACCCGTTGCATCGTGAGAGGGACCTTTTCGCTCGGTTTCAGGACAAAGGTGTTGCCGCAGGCGATCGCGATCGGCCACATCCACATCGGAACCAAGGCCGGGAAATTAAATGGACAAATACCCGCAACCACGCCGAGCGGATGCCGATCCGTATGACAATCAATGCCTCGTGCGATATTTTCCAGGCTTTCTCCCATCAGGAGAGTGGGGATGCCGCAGGCAAATTCCACCACTTCGATGCCGCGTCGTAAATCGCCGCGGGCTTCGGACAATGTCTTGCCATGCTCTGTTGCGATTCCGAGGCAAAGTTCTTCGAAGGCGTCTTCTAGCAGAATTTTCAGCCTGAAAAGCACCTGTGCCCGCTCATTTGGAGGCGTATCGCGCCAGTTTGGAAACGCCCGTTTAGCCGAATCGACTACCAGATTCACCTCGGCCGGACCGCAGAGTGGTACATGGGCGAGAATCGATCCGCGCGAAGGATTGTATACCGGACTCGTTGGCAAATATCCGAGTTCCTTCCATTTGCCATCCAGATAAATCAGGCAGTTGTCAGGGGTTGAACTCATGGATGGGTTGAAATCAAAGAAAATGGAATGGGCGGGTTGGTCCAAGAAAGCGCGTTCCATGCCACTCCATCAAGTCACTGACTTGAAATCAGTCCTGTCACAAAAGTGCGCAAAGTCAGAAATTTACTTTGCATTGCAAAGTAAATCAGGTAAGCAGCATGTTGTCATGAAGATACCCATCCTCCTCTGTTTGTTGGCCGGATCCCCGCTCGTTGCTGCGGAAAAACCGGGAAAATCGACCGAAGCTCAAGAATCCAAAATCGTCACGGTCGGTGGACAGGTGAAACGGCCGGGACCGGTGGCGATGAGTAAAAAGCTAACCCTGTATCAAGCCATTCAAGCTGCTGGGGGTGTGACACCATTTGGCGCAATGAACCGGGTCAAGGTGCACCGTAATGGTGAGGTCAAAATCTACGATCTCACCAAAGATGAGAACATGTCAGTCAAAGTGCAGGAAGACGACACCATTGAGGTGCCACAGAAAACAATCTTCGGCCGGTGATAGCTGGCGGTGGGATCATTTGCCCAGGCTGAGACGTCATTTCATAGAGTTGAAAGTGACGCCTCTCCTGGGCATTTGGGGACCATCTTGGATGCGATCAAGTCTGCGGCTAATTCGATTGCTTTTGAAATCTGGAATCAGGATTCGGTGCCGATATACCGATTGTGAATTACCGTCCAAAGGTCGCTTTGCTCAATTTCCAGCAGGGTAATGTTGAGTTGTTTGCGCAGCGGGCTACCCAAGGGGAGGGCGATGGCGTAGTCGCGTAGGTCAAAGGTGCTTGGCAGGAGTGTGAGATCTTGATTTCCACGAAGTTCATAATTCAGGATCGCGGAATCGTAGACACAGGCATCGGCCTTGCCATTTTTAACCGCTTCCAGGGCGGCTTGGATGGTGTTGCTTTCAACGATGGGGACTTGGTTGGTGCTGAGGTATTGTTCGGCGATCGACCCGGAAACGGTGGCGATCCGAAATCGAGCCAGGTCAGCCGGGCCGGTGATCTGCGTGTTGATCCGATTCACCGTGAGTGAGGAGGCGATCTGGGCGGTGAAACCGGAAATGATGATCACGCTGGTAAACATCCAAACCAGTCCGATGAGACGGCCGCCGAGGGTTTGCGGCGATTTATCACCATATCCTACGGTAGTCATCGTAACTGCAGACCACCAAAACGCCGAGCCAAGGCCATTCGTGGTGGTGCCACCGAATTGCTCAGGATTTTTCTTCCTTTCAAACAGCCACACGCCGATTCCGGCAGCGAGCAGGACCAGTGAAAGAGCGCCCAAAACTTTCAGGAAATTGAGAGAAAAGAATGCTTTAGCCACGCCAAACCAACCTCCTCCGTCAGCCGCCGGGACGACGATCCCCAGGCCTGAGTTGAAATAAGGATGCGTGAAATCCACTTTCTGGGCGCGATCTGCCGTCACGGTGATAGCTGCGATTGATGCATCAAGCTTGCCATCGCGGACGCCGTCGACAAGCGACTCTGGAGTCGGCATTTCCTGGAATTCATAGTCCAGATTCATGCGTCCGGCGGTTTCCTTCCAGAGATCGATCGAAAGCCCGGTCCAATTTCCATGGCTATCTTTCATGGCAAATGGCGGTGCCTCACGGGTGCCAATTTTCAGCGTATCCTGCGCGGTGGCTAGATTGGCTAGTGCTCCGATGACGATAAGTGATGCTATGAGTTGTCTCAATAAACGCATACAGCCAGTTTAGCCTAAAGTGCGGCTTTCCCCAAAAACTAATGTGGATTGCGGTTTAAAGTGAGCGGCCGATCCGTAGATTGCAGGATAATTAAAAAATGATTTCTTGATTCTTAGCGAAATCTAGAAGACAAGCAAAGCTGGTCTGGAGCTTTTGTTTGCCAGGGCGCACTATTTTTAATCCATGACGCCTCGGATTCCAAATTTGTGAATGTGAATCGCGCGTCATTAGAATTGAATTAAATGGATATCTACGTAGGCAACCTGCCCTACTCTGCTACCGAAGGAGACATCACCGCATTGTTTTCCGATTTTGGACCTGTTGAGCGTATCAAAGTGATCACCGATCGCGAAACTGGGCAGTCCAAGGGCTTTGCTTTGTTACACTTGCGGACCAATCCAAGCTGAATTCGGCAATTGAAGCACTGAATGGCTTCGATTACTACGGGCGCCCGCTCCGAGTGAACGCATCTGAGCCGAAGGAACCACGCTCCGGTGGTTTTGGTGGCGGAGATCGCCGTGGTGGTGGCGGCGGCGGAGGCTATGGCGGAGATCGTCGTGGAGGTGGCGGTGGCTATGGTGGAGATCGCCGTGGTGGCGGCGGTTATGGTGGAGGCCGCAAGGGCGGCGGCGGTTGGTAACAACCTATTTCGATTTAGACTCTAAATCTCCCCATTTCTCAAAATGCCCGGCATCCAGTTATGGATTCCGGGCTTCGTTTTATTCTGAGATGGGTCCAGAAGAATCAACCGCCAACTTGAGTGAATTTTTGTTCGCGGCCGAAAAGCCCGCAACAGGATCCCGCTGCCTGGTAGCAGGATTCGCAGAGAAATTCATCACCTACCGGGCTTGCCTCCGGGGCTCCACAGCGGGAACAGCAGGATTCATCGTCGTCGCAGGGCATGAATTACGGTAACCGATTGAGGGCTTGCAGGCAATCCCGGTAGGGTCGATAAATCCGGTGAAAGGTTCGCCCTTGTAACCACGTTTTGCAAAAACCCATGAAATTCATTTTTTCACTGCTCCCACTGGTTCCGCTTGCTCTGTCCGCAGCTGAACACAAGGCCTATACGGATCCATCTTCCACGGACAAGGATTTCACCATTCAAGGTGAGTATTCGGGGGAAATGAACGGGAAAAAGACCGGCATCCAGATCATCGCCAAAGGTGATGGAAAATTCGAAGCGGTCGGCTACCAAGGCGGATTGCCGGGTGACGGCTGGAATGGCAAGAAGGACAAGGTGATGCATGCCGAAGGATCCCGTGAAGAAGGCGCCACCACTGTGGTTTTCAAGGGAGATGGATTGAATGGTGAAGCTGACGGTGTGAAATTTTTCACCCACAAACGCGATCGCCATGGCAAGGAGATCGAGTTGGCGCGCGTTGACCGCAAATCCCCGACTTTGGGCGAGAAACCACCAGAAGGTGCCATCGTCTTGTTCGGCGAGGGCAAAAATGATTTTACCGGTTCAAGTGTCACCGAAGACGGCCTGCTAACCCAGGGCGCGACTTCGACGGAGAAGTTCAATGATTTCACTCTCCACATCGAGTTCCGCCTTCCCTATATGCCGGATGCCAGCGGCCAGGAGCGTGGCAACAGCGGCCTTTACCTGCAGGGCCGATACGAGGTTCAAATGCTTGATAGCTTCGGTCTGGAAGGCAAAGACAATGAGTGCGGTGGCATCTATCAGGTTTCCGAGCCGGATGTGAATATGTGTTTTTCCCCACTGACTTGGCAGACTTACGATGTGGAGTTCAAAGCCGCAAAGTTCGATCGCAAAGGTGAGAAAAAGTCCAATGCCGAGGTCACGATCAAGCACAACGGTGTCATCATTCACAAAGATCTGGAACTTCCTGGCGTTACCGGTGGTGCCATGAGCAAGGAAAGCGCTGAGCCTGGCCCGATCTATTTGCAGAACCACGGAAATCCGGTTCGCTATCGCAATATCTGGGTCATCAAGAAGTAATCCCACTCTAGCCGGGTGGGATCATTCGTTGAGCTCGATCCGCACCCGGTAAAACATTTTCGGAGACTCCAGTGGTAATGTGATGAGCCGCTGGAGAAACTCTCCGTCAGTCGAGTCATTATCGATGACGTTCTCCACATCGAGCTCAGTCCAGGAATCCGAAGTCAGTTGGCTGGATGATTCGAGAATATAACTCAGCCCGCGGCTCGCTGAATCGGTCCTAACCGGAAATCCAATGGTTACATTGGAATCGGCAATCGCCAGGATCGGCCGCTGTTGACTACCAAAGGCGTAGTCGAGCAAATCGGAATCGCCGGTTTCGAGCTGCCACCCGGCAAATGAAGCCGCTAGGGGATGGGATATTTCCAATGTAGCCGGGTCTGCTCCGTCGGCGGTGAGAGTCACCGATGCTGTTAGATTTCCAGCTACTGGCAGAGCTTCCCAATTCGCGGTAAACGTGACGCTGGTCGATGGGGCCAGGGTGGCGATGCGAAACGTCCATGCATCAGGTCCAGTCTCTTCGGCGATCCAATCGCCAGAGTCGATGCTCGA
Source organism: Luteolibacter pohnpeiensis (assembly GCF_016595435.1). Classification (GTDB taxonomy): domain Bacteria; phylum Verrucomicrobiota; class Verrucomicrobiia; order Verrucomicrobiales; family Akkermansiaceae; genus Luteolibacter; species Luteolibacter pohnpeiensis. Next base: position 9,233 of record NZ_JAENIJ010000004.1, on the reverse strand, counting down.
CGGGCCCGTGCCGGCGGGGAAGGTGATTCCAAGGTGGGCGTTGGAGGCTGTGCTGCTGCCGGGATTTGAGATGGTGAATGCGATGCTTCCAGGATTCGCCACACGAAGGGTCGAAGTTGGCGTGACTTCCGCCAATGCTACGGTGCTTGCCGTAGGGGATTGGGAGGTCATTTGATAACCATCCGCTGCCATCAACTCATTGAGCTCGTCGATGTAATTGGGGATGAAGGTGTCGTAATTGTATTGAAATGATGTCTCGTCATCGATCGCGAAATGCATGCCCACCAGCGCCGGTTTGTCATCGACCACAGCGAAGGATGGACTGCCCGAGTCTCCCACTTGGAGTTGTGCATCGTCGTCGTCGCCAATCAGGGCATTGTAGGTGAAACGCAAGGTCCGGGTTGGTTCTTCGCTCTCAGTGATATTGACAAATCGATCAATCACCCCACGGCCACCTCGTGCGGTTGCTCCGAACACGACCAGCTCGGTTCCCAGATACGAAGTTTCCGAACGTTTTTCCAGATAGGGGAAAAAACTGACTCCATCTGCTGCCAAGAGAGGACTGGAGAGGGTCGCGAGAGTCAGATCGGTGCCACCGACCGTAGTTAGGGATACAACCGTGCGATCGACTGTTTCGCCATCTGCATTCAAAAAACGAATCGTGGCTCCAATGGATGGCAGATAATGGGTTGGTGCGACGAAATGCAGCGGAGAGACCAAAGCAAACTGTTCCGTCGTCCGAGCTGTCCACCAACCGACGCCGGTATAGTTACGGCTTCCATAGTAGGCTGAATCATTCCAAACCGGAGCACCGGGGAAGCCAGTGAAGCGATCATGCCGCGTGGCATCGTAAGCCCGGATCGCCATGCCACGACTATCCGCCGTCAGACCTTGGAAAACCAATAAACCAACAAACGCGGATACCTGAAATCTAGCCGGAATCATGGGGGATGTCTTCGATACAACCCCGGGAACTTGGCTCGGTTTCCTGAAACCACCAACGAAATTCAGCTTCGGCGGCGACGTAGCATCCATCCGCAGCCTGCCAGGCAGCCTAGCCACCAGCCCGTCGGTTCTGGAATGGTCGTGAAAGTGAGATCACCGACGGAGAATCCCCAATACTGCACGGTTTCACCATTTGCTCCGACGTAGCCCGACTGGAAATTTTCAGCATCTGGCCGTGTCGCCACATTTTTCATTACAACTTCAATCGTGTCGACACGAGTCTCGAATGTCACATGGACCGAGCCGCTATCAGTCACATGCTGACCGGGATCGGGAGCGTTATAAACCAGCTCATGATTGAAATCACCGGTTAAAGTATCGCCTGCAATGACGTAGGCTTGGTCGTCCGGATCAAGGGGTGTCAACGAAGGCAGACTGACATATTCACCGTTCAGGGTCCCTTGAATGGTGAGAATATCCTGACTGTTAAAGCCGGAGTCTTTGATCAAAGCGTTGATCGAATTGATGTCAAAGGTGAGGTTTTCGACCGCGGTGTTGAAACTGATGGTCAGCGCATAGATGTCGTAATCGCCATCTGTTGCCAGCGTTTCCTCACCTGCTCCATCTTCGCCGTAGTAACCCCACATCGAGAGAGCGATGTCGTTCTCTCCGTTGGCGACCGCTCCATCTTTTTCCGGCCAATCACTCACCGCCCATTGGGATATGGAAAACATCCCACTGCTGGCGCCTTGATGCGCGAACTGGAATGTCACCAGATTGCGATCCGTGGCGACCTGATAGGAGACCGTGGAATCATCGAAATTCTTGCCGACCTCGCCATGCTCGTCAGCCCATTGGATTTCATCGCCCAAGCAGGCAGTTAGAAATGCACCCTGGCAAAGAACGCCCAGGCTGATCGCGGCGAGGGACCTTGAAATGAAAGGGATGCTGCTTGAAGAGCAAAATGCCCTTCGGGCGAGATGCGGGTGGGGGGACACGGCGGGCAAGCTAATGCATTGAATTTGTTGCGACAAGACATTTGAAATGAAGTTCTGTATTTTGCGGAGAACATTCTTTGAGATGCATTCCGCGAAATCATGAAGCGCCTTGTTCATCAGCTGGCACTTCCTCTTGATCGCACGGGCAGATCGGACCACGGTGGCTGCAGGACGACTCACCCTCGATCCTCAATTGAAATGCATCGCAATCCACTACTCCAAGCACTCGAAATCTATCGCAACCAATATCCGGATGAATTGGAGACGGTTCGTCGTTTTGCGGATTTCGTTGCTTCGAATGAAAATTGCTTTGAGCGATCGCTGGCGATTGGCCATGTCACGGGTTCGGCATGGCTGGTGAATGAAGCGGGCACGGAGGTTTTGTTGACGCATCATCGCAAACTCAACCTATGGCTGCAGCTCGGTGGTCATGCCGATGGAGACGCTGACGTGCTGGCAGTCGCCAAGCGTGAGGCATTTGAGGAATCGGGCTTGAAAGAAATCGTTCCGGTTGCGCCGGAAATTCTGGATATCGATATTCATCGCATCCCGGCGCGAAAGGACGAACCGGAGCATTTCCATTACGATGTCCGCTACGCGATGCGCGCGGTGGGGGATATGAATTATGTAGTCAGCGATGAATCGCATGATCTCCGATGGGTCCCCATCAATGAAGTCCGGCTTCTAACCGAAGAGCCATCGATGCTGCGCATGGCAGAGAAATGGCAGCGCTATCAGTGATTTTTGGTTTCCTTGGAAGCCACTAACAGGTGAACCAGAAATCCAAGCCCCATCCCTGCGACCAGGACAATCCAGAAACCCTGATTGCGATAAACGGACTCGGGCGGATTCATGCCGAACACCGCAACAATCGTGGCAAGTGGCAGGAAAAAAAGCCGCGAGTTTGTTGAGCCGCCGGGCTTCTTCGTTGGCGACATGCGCGGCATGCGCTTGTTGATTGGCAGATTCCGCCATGGTGAAATCCATGCCTGCTTTGGCATCGGCCGCGACGAGCTCTATGGCGCGGTCGAGATCCGCAGCTTGGTCCCGAAGGGTAATGACCCGGGTGTGATCCGGCAAAGCCTGGCGCGTGGCCTGGATGGCGTTGGCCATGTTCCGGGTTGCACGCTGGAGGGGGTGGACCACACGCATGACATCGAAGTATTCGCGGGCAGTTTTGGCAGCTTCGACTTTTTCATCGAGTAGATGAATGGCGGTTCGGTAGGAGGCGATGTGGGCTTCCAAGCCAGTGAGACCACCGCCCAGCGGAGCGCTTTTCCATTCTCCCTCCGGATTCCTCCAAATCACCATTGGCTGGCGAATTTCGTCTTCCTCAACCTGTGGGACTTGGTGCAGCAAAAGCAGCAGATGCCCCTGCTCATTCATCAGACGCTGCTTGCCGATTGATTCACCCAGACGAATGCGGATCGCGTCAGGAAGATTCCAAGTTTTAGGAATGTAGTTGGCCTTTTCCATGGCCAACTACAAGCGCAGGGTGGGAGCAGCTCGGCAAGTGAACTTTGCTTTTGCTATGGATTAAAGCGACGAGCGAAGTTCCGCGTAAGCGTGGGCAACATCCGGGTCACGCTGGATCGCGCTGTCCAGATTTTGTCTGAAGCCACTGGCAGCTCCATCCGGGATCATGAAGTCCCGCACTTGATCGATTAGAAACTGGCCGGCTTCATCGGTGAGCGGATTTTTTCGATCCGCAAGCGCGTCGTCGATGGTTGCGATTTTCTGACTGATGGGACGCAACCATTCGAACCAGGGATCCCGGGTAAGAAGATCCAAAAAGGCGGCGCTGGAGGGGATGGTTCCGGCGGATTGTTCGTAAACCTTCCGCTCCGAGTGAATCAATTCACGATGCAATTTCAGCAATCGTTGTCGGACGATTTTCAAGGTTTCGATCGGATTTGGAGAAGATTGCATCGTGATTGATAGATTAGTTTTTTTTGAGCCAGGCACGGGTGAAATCGATATCGTATTCCGTGAGTTGATGGCCCGCAGGGATGATTTTATGATCGATTTGCGCTCCTGCATCCCGAAACATACCGGCCAAACGGCGGGCATTTTCGAGTGGCAGGATTGGATCGTTCGTGCCGCTTGTTAGAAGGATCTTTCGTTCGGTTAGATCCGGCGATTGATCGGGAACCAAAGGAACCATGGCTCGCCACAATATGGCACCTGATAGAACTTCGGGCCGAAGTAGCAACAAGCTAGCCGCGATGTTGGCTCCATTGGAAAAGCCAAGAGCGGTCAGGCGATCTGGAGCTATCCCGTAGTGCGCCGCCGCTTGACCGATGAACTCGGCCAATTCATGGGTGCGCCCGATCAAATCCTTTTCGTCGAACACGCCTTCCGCGAGGCGGCGGAAAAATCTCGGCATGCCGTGTTCGGAGACACGACCTCGCGGGCTGAGCAAATTCGCATCAGGCGCAAGTGAGCGCCCGAGTTGAAGAAGGTCGTTTTCGTTTCCACCGGTACCATGCAGCAGCACCAGCGTCCTGGCCTGGTCCGGGGCCCCCTGAGGGGCGGGGACAAAGCGATGGATGAACTCCGTTTTGAAAAGTTCAGCATTCATGATTTGGATGGGAGTGATGGTTGATAATCCAAGGGTTGAATATTGGCTTCGATAAACGCACGGCGTGGTTCCAGGAATGGAGGGAGGGCGAGGGTTTCGCCGAGATGATCGATGTCCTCGCCGTCCGCCGCAAAGCCGGGGCCATCGGTTGCGATTTCAAAGAGAATGCCGCCGGGGATGCGGAAGTAGAGCGAGCGGAAGTAATGGCGCTCCACTTCCCCGGAGGTGCGATAGCCGTGGCTTTCCAAATGGTCTTGCCAAGCCGTCAGCTCGGCACCGTCCCGCACCCGCCAGGCAACGTGGTGCACTCCACCCGCGCCATCGCTGCCGCGATAGTCGGACGCTTGCAGGCGAAGTTGGGCGCCGGTGCCACCTGGGCCGGTTTCGAAAAGAGCCTTGTCTTCGGAGTTCTGGGTGAATCCGAGCACGTCCGTTAGAAATGCTGCAGTTTGGGCAAAGTCAGCAACGCTGATTCCCACGGAACCGAGACCCACAATCGCCGCACTCAAAGGCACCGGGCTGCCGTGCCAAGGGTGCACGTCGGTGGTGGATTTCTCATCTGCGATCAAGCGCAAGCGCTGACCTTCCGGGGCCTGGAAGGCAAGCGTGGGCTTACCGGAAACGATTTCGATATCACCGTGGCTGACGTTTTGTTGGTCGAACCACTCGATCCAAAGTTTCAGAGAAGCCTCACCTCCCAAAATGCGAAGCCCGCTTTCATGGACCGTTCCCGCGCCGTGACGGACGGGCCGAATGTGTCCCCAGTCGAAGAACGTGAGATCAGACCCAGCACTGCCGATCGCATCGGCATAGAATAAGTGATAGGCCGAAACATCGTCCTGGTTCACCGTTTTCTTCACCAAACGCATTCCCAAAGTTTTGGTATAGAAATCCAAATTACCTTGGGCGCGTGAAGTCACGGCGGTGATGTGGTGCAAGCCATGAAGGACCGGGCGGTTGTTCGTTGTCATGGGCGTATCATGCCTCAAGATCCGGAATCTGGGAAATGCCTGCTTGTTTGGCTGAGCATGCATTTGACGCAGGGAGGCCAGTTCAATGCGATTGTCGCACCCCCGTAGTTTCAGGGATTTTCGAAACCCATTGAACAACGCAGTTGATCCTGTGCCGGATCGCCGGGAGGATCGGACGTGCTCCCGTGGTTTTCGAATGACTAGCTTCCCCAATACCTCGCGCCGCTGGCGGGATGCAGGAGAACGCGGCTCATCTTTGAGTCTTCGATCTTCGAACAAACTGCAACCCGAGCCAATCAAGCGATTGACCACACCCGGGAGCAACGCCGAAGTCGCGGCTTCCGAAGTGCCCCGACCAACGGCCGGATCTTCGAAGAGATTGGGCACTGGAATTTAAAATGGGGCAGGCCTTTTTAAAAGATTGTTTTGATTCTCAAATTAGTGTCCATAGAGAGTCACGCACTGGTTCATGCGGTTTTCACCGAAAAGAGAAAGTAATTCTATGATGATCAGGATTTTCATTTTTTTATTGATTCTATGTCAAGCGGATCGAGTGCTGGCTGATACGGTTGATGAATTCTATTCTCCACATAAGCGTTTTAAGATTGTGTGTGAAAAATCAGATTCTGACGAGTTGACGTATTATATAAGTAGTGTCAAGGAGCCGAAAAATCTTGCAACTATATTTGTGCAGTCGGAATTGGGTAATCCGCCATTGATGGACTTTGTAGCAAAGTGGTCCAAAGATGATAAATTTGTTGTTGTTAATTACGGATTTTTGAAAACCGGAAGAGTCTTGATGTATCAACTTGGTAAAGATGGAATGTTTACTGAGATTCATTCGATTATACCTGATGCTGGGATGGTGCAGGATGTTGAGCTAAAAGATTTTGATGTCGATAGTTCAACTATAAATCGAGTTTATGGTTCAAGTTGCTACGTCGGAAATTGGTCAAAACAATCTCAGATTAAAATTGTTGTATTGATTGGTTGTGTTGATAAAAATGATAATCTTTCAAAATATGGGGCTTTATATGTTATTCAAGAAGTAAAAAATGAAGTGTCATTGATATCAAAGAGGTTGTTGACGCCAGATGAATTGCGGGATGCTAAAAAAAATGGTTAATTGAAGACTCATTCGAGAATTTCCTCGACTTACGATATGATTTTCAAACTCGTGCTCATAGAGATATCTCACGCGGACAGAATGGTTACGAGTTTCTCAGAGTACAATCATAGAAAATCTAGGAAGGCTTCCTCATGAGATCGGTGTGGAAAACTTTGCGTTTAGCAATTTTAGATATGGGGTAGGCGGGCAAGGGATTCATGATTTTTTCCGGTTTACGACGGAAACGACAACTTGACTTCTGATGGTGGTTAGAATTACGTTTGATTTGCTGATAATCGCCTCGCTTCGATGACCACGAGTACTGCAGCCCAATCCGCCGGAGTATCCTATCGGAAACTTCTGTTCACCTCCGATTGGATGGGACGTCGGGTGCGGAAGCAGGTATTCACCAGCTCCACGGCTACCACGCCCTCAGAGGACCTGCGGTTTGTCTACGATGGATGGAATCTATTCGTTGAATACACCGTAAGCACATCCGCAGTCTTTGGTGTAAAGTCATCCTATGGCTGGGGGCTCGACCTTTCAGGCACTGAGCAAGGAGCTGGAGGAGTTGGAGGCCTTCGTGCTGTGGCCACGGCATCAGGATCTTATGTGCCCTGCTATGACGGCAATGGCAACGTCGTGAGCTGGGTGGAATGTCAAAACCTCGAGCAAGTCGTCACCCGCCAGGAATACGATCCATTTGGCAACATCACGGTTCATGAAGGACTGGATTTCCCAATCGGCTTCTCGACCAAGTATCAGGACAAAGAAACCGGCCTGCTCTACTACGGTTACCGCTACTACGATCCGGTGACCGGCAGGTGGCCAAGCAGGGACCCCATCGAGGAGCGCGGTGGGGTGAATCTGTATGGCTTTGTTCGGAATGATGGGGTGAATGAGGTGGATGAGTTGGGGCTAGTTATACAAGCTATTCAAGTGGGTGATGTCCCGGGGCACCCGCCGGATGTAGTAGAAAAAGATTATGAAATGCAACTAGTCCAGCAATCAAATGCGGATGCCGCTGCGTTCGAGAAGATGATCACAGACATGTCTGACGATGACTTCAAAAAAATCACAAAAAACGGGATTACAATCATATTGCGTATTGATGAGAATGGAAAAACTCTGAAAGAACCTAAAATGATTATTGTCCATGCAAGTAAGCAGGATGTTCTCAAATGGGCTGGCTACGAGAAGACGTCATCATATGCATTCATACAAGAGTCGGACAAACTTACGTTAGATGATGTCAAAAATGCAGCCATGAAATTAAAGGGTAACAAAGACTACGAATATGACAGTTTTGGCTTAGTCATTCACGGATTGCCAGGTCGGGGTGTCCGGCTAAGTGCAAACCACAGAGGCACCCATGCTAATGCGGAAAAGATTGTAGATTCAGCAGAATTATTCGAGTTTAAAGCTTTAATCTCGTGTGGTGCTCCACCATGGGAGGAATATGTTTCTCCCTATCTTACTCGATTTTACACTGATGGTTGGGATGTCGAGAAATGCACACCAACTTTCACTCCTGCTCAAATTGGATTCAGCCTAGAAGGTAAAAATCCTTCTTCCCATCAATAACCTTTCTCTTCAATACCGCTATGAAAGCACTTTTTGTAGGCCTATTGCTTATTCTTAATTGTCTCGGGTGTGAAGCCGATGCCGCAAAAATATCATTTTCTAAAACGCCAAACGGAGATTGTGAATGCACCATTGTTGGGGATGGCATAGTCTTATCTGACCCTAGTCGATCATATTTTGATCTGATTCACGTGAATACAGAAGGCAGAAAAAATTATCTGCCGATTAGAAATAATAGGACGAAAATGCACTGGAAGTTTCTGATTATATTACTAAGGAACAGAGAAGATAGCCCATCATTGAATTCTTATAAGTTTATTATCTCTAAGAAAGATTTTATGGATGCAAATCACCCGGTTTCAGGTGACTTTAAGCCAGTAGGTCTGAGATTATTCTGGTGTGATTACGAATCATTTGAAAAAAATGGTCTATCTGCGATGAAACTCCGCGATTTTTCACAAATTCAAGATAAGTGAAAATAGGAAATCTGGGTCAGGGTGCCAATTCAAGATCCCAGACAAATTGAAGGGACTGAAAACGGCTGTGACAGCCGCCTCATGACAGAGGGACAAGCCTGAATGGCACGGGAGATCGGTGTGGAAAACTCCGCCGAATTTTTTCCGCTCCGAACCCATGACAGAGGGACAGGCCTTTCATGACAGAGGGACAGGCCTTTCATGGATCGGTGTAGAAAACTTTGTGTTTTAGCAGGTCCAGATGTGGGTTAGGCGGGCCAAGGCTTTGCTCCAGGGAGCTTCTTGATAGAGCCAGCTGCGGAGCCATCGCAAAAATCGAACGGTCCTCTGGGTGGCCCGCTGGAAGACTTGGTTGATGAAGTTATTCGCTCGCTGGTAGGGTTCGCCTTCGCGATTCTTGCGTGTTTTTTGTCTGCGGTGCTTTTTCTTGGTTTCGACTTCGTCCCCGATTCCTTCTGCGCATTGGATGGCTTGCTCAAATAGCAGGGTGAGGTTGTGAGACAGGCATTGAAATAGGGCTTGGGCTTCTTTGGCGGTGTGGCTGCTGGCCCAGGATTTGGTTTCCGCCAT
>NZ_JAENIJ010000049.1 GCF_016595435.1 Luteolibacter pohnpeiensis | reverse complement strand
GTTCTCTTGGATGCGGGGGTTTGGTGTAAGTGATCATAGAGAAAGAGCGTGGTAATCTAGCTGCAGTCTCCCGGAGAGTGCCAGCTTGAATTTTAGTTCCTCGATCGATCCAACCACTCGGCACAAGGCATGCGATCCAGTTTGTCACCTACCCCGAGCTAAATCTTGCCACACAACCCCTGAAAAAAGGAAGCGGCTGCCGAAAGGGGGGAATTTCGGCAGCCGTCTCAATGGGGGGAATCGGGGGGATGGTTGTCAGCGATTTCGAATCGGGGGGGGGCTTCGTCGTGCTGACGAGATGACCATGTCCCAAAATCGGCCATAAGGCTATTACGCGATCGCGGGGTCAGTGATGCGTGAAGGGACTGGCTAATTTCCAGCCAAAGCGGCGCGAACCTCAGCCCGGGCCTCGCTTGGCAAGCTGTTGATCCATTGGTTCGCGGCGTCCGGGTCGTAAGTCATCCATATCCTAGCCAGATCCTTCCGGGCGGTCGTCTTCGCCTGACATTCCGGTAAATCGTCGGCCCAGCGGCTGGCGGCAATTGGATCTACCTGCCCCCAGGTTTTGACTTGAAAGCTGACATCGGAGCTAATCTTTTGCATTTCGGGATCATCCGGGGAAATATCTTGGCCCCTCTCAAGCCGATAGGCCGTGCAAGTTGAAAGAAATGCCGGATCGCTATTTCCATATTTCCAAACATCGGAAAACTTTTCAGCCACCTTCAATTTCTCTTCTTCAGGCAGTGCCTCGAACTGACTCGAAAGCTGAGCAAGATGGGTAGAATCCCAATACTTGAGATTGTCTAACAAGAAGCTGAAATTCGATCCTGAATTTTCAGCTACGGCTTCCAGCCAACTCTCCGGCTGTTGCGTCCATCTGGAACTCTTGGATTCCCAGGATTCAGGTTTCTCGTCGATCGCCTGATTGACCAATTCCAAATCATCCGGCGAATCGATTGCAGCCTTCAGGCGGGTCATCGCATTGCGATCCTTCGCCAGATAGCTGGTCAATTCGGTCAACATTTCAGCACGCTCCGCCACACTGAGATGGAGTCGGTTTAGCGACGCGATGGCGGCAGCGGGATCGTCCGAAGCCAGAATTTGCAAACTGCTTTTCTGAATGTCCCCCACTTGCTCCCGGGTAAAATTCAGCGACTCCAAATCCGCCTCCAGCCACTGCTGGGCGTTGTTCTCACGGATGTAGAGAGAAGGTTGAGCCGCCAGCTTCTGCATCCATTCTTTCGAGAAGGTGGTGAGACAGGAGGGGAACTCACGTAAAAAATCAGTCTGGAGATATGGGGTGCTAAGCGCATCATAGAACCGGCTCCAGCCATCGGGTTGCGCCTGCAATCGGGCAATTTCTTCAGAGAAGGATTGATTCAGCTTGGTTTGAATGGAAATGGATTCGCCGATTCCCCGATTCGATTTTGGAAGCTTATTCAAATACTCATCCAGCAGCTCAGGATCAAGGCGGGCAACATTCGCGAAAAGCTGATACATACTACCCGTAAAAAAATTTGACACCACGGATGTGTCACTGGGTTTCTCGATCAGCCGATTCAAGACAAGCTCCGGATCAGACTCCGCAAGAATTGTTAAAATGGCGTTTTCCTGGTTGGTGGGATGTTTATCCAAAAATTCGACCAAACTTTCCGGATCGCGGGTTGCCCAAAGTCTCACCGCGCCTGTGGGGACGATGTTATTTGATAGCGACCACTCCAATTGACCTTCGGGATCCGCGCGAGCCCACTTTAAAGCCGCCAGCTTATTGAAAAGCACGGCTTCTGGTCCCGCTGCAGTTTCGAACCAACCTGCCTTGATCCATTGTGCAAGTTCCTCCACGTCCATGGATTCGACAAGGCCCATGACCGCCAGCATGCGATCGCGCTGCGAACCAGCAGCCATGACGGTTTTCACCTTTTGCCTCACCTCAGCCGGAGTTCCGGATTCAAGTCTCGGGCGGGCAGAGCGGTTCGAGGTTCGCGTCGCTTGGAGGACCGGCTGATCTCTTCCGCCATCGGGCTTCGGCGCAAATCCAGCAAACCACCAACCCACGATAGTGGTAACGATCAAAAGGCCCGAATGCCATGCGAACCGTGGCGAATAGGGTTGAGGGGTATTCATGGCTTTTTGATATAGTTCTGTTTCATCCACTCAATCTGACTGGCTGACATCCCCGAGCTATCCAGCCATTGCATGGCAGCTTCCATATCTTGGCCGGACCATTCGAATAGCACGATCGGCAACACGCTACGCTGTCCATAATTTGCCCTGGTTGCAGCTCCTTCAAAATCGCCAGCTGTTAACAAAGATCGGGAAAGGACATTCGAAAGCGGCTCGATCACTGCGGGGTCGGATTGATGATCGATCCAGTCTCCCATCGCTGCAGGCTCACTGTTGGCCCAAGTTTGAGGAACTGATGGCAGGTTCGGATTCAACAATTTGAGCGTGCCGCTTTGAGCGAATGCGGCCATGGTTTCACCCGGATTTTCGTACAGCAAAGTTTCCATCAGCCGGTAGCTCGAATCGGTTTCCTTACCCCAGGCAGCGCTAAGCGGTTTCCCTTGCTGCAACGCCCAAGGATCCACTTCCAACAAGCGCGAGACAATTGCTAGCGCCCGCTCCGGCTCATTCTCCAGCAAACTCATGCCGACTGCGCCCAACTGCTGCCTCGCAATCCGCGGCGCGGTAGTTTCCATTGCCTCCCTCTCCGCCGCCGCAGGGTCCGTTTTCAGCAGGTTATCGAACCGGGCTTGCTCCAGTTTCAACTTGAATTCTCCCGATGGCGCTTGCTCTGCGAACTTCTGCAGCAATTCGGGGTCTTTTGATGCCAGAGTATCGACGAAAATGGAAAAATTATCCTCCTCGCCCACACCACCGCCTCTCGCCCCTTTCCTTTTCCCATCGGCCAGGATGCGCGAAAAGGCAGTCCATGGGTCCTTCATCACCCAATCCCGAAAAGCAACTGCAGGAAACCCACCGCCATTGCTTTCGATGAACTCGAACAGCTCCTCGGGCTGATCGGAATGAGACAGCAATCCCATATTCAACAAAATCGACTGCCTTTGTTCTGCCGGAAATTCGTTCAGATGCCGCATCAGCCAATCTGAATGATTTGGATAAATGCCAAACAGGAATGACGAGGTTTCGGAAGAACTCGTCCTGTCAATCGCCGCAAAGGCAGCATCCGGGTCATTCGCGGCCCAACTGCGCAAGATGGAATCGTGCCAATTGTCCGAAGTGCTCGCCAGCGCGCCTTTCGGATCAAGCTCGGTCCAACGGGTCAGCACCAGCCCCATCACGTCGTGGTTTTTAGGCTCAACGTGCTGATACTGATCAAAAAATTCCGCGATCTGCCGGACGTTCGCGTCCATCAGCCAAAGGGCGATTTTTTCATACAACAACTCAGGGCTGGAATTCAGCAAGGTCTCGACGGTCTCACTTGAAGGAGCAGGTATTTCGAGATTCATGGAAGATCCCCCAGGCTTGCGGGAGGAAGATCTGACGTGGCTACCAGATCTCACCTGCGTTTGATCTGGAGTCGTTCCTTTTTCCGCATCGGACGCCTGTCCCGTTCTTCGAATCGCGAATCCTGTCGCAAGGCCTATCAGGCATATCGCCGTCGAGATGAAAATGGGGCCACGTGACATCTCTATGACTTGAGCGTGTGAAGCGCCGTTATGAAATCATTTTTTTGCGAAATGACACTCTTTTTCCCAGCAGGGAATGACGGAAGCCTTGCACTTTGCAACTCAGGAAAAAGCCCGAAAAAACAGCCATTTTGGAATCTTTTCCCAAGTTATTCACAATTGGTTCCGGGAACGATTCACAGCCGAACCAAGCATGCAGGGCATTCATTGGAGTTATGAATGAATGGTGTGAACAAGATGGTGACAACCTGTGAACAAGCTAAAAACAAAATCACAACCCACTCGATTTGTACACATTACAAAAATCAGTTATTCCATAACCAAAAAGTCCCTGCCAACACTTGTTCGAGGCAAGACCTTTTGCTCGTTTTCCAGCGTTGCGGTGGATAAGTCGGATTTTCCACACGAAACGTGGGTTTTTCGACTTTTCCCACAAGTTATTCACAATGGTGTGAACAGAGATGATCGTGCATCCTACGCTTGGCCGCAGCAGTCTTTCATGCGCTGGATCAGATGCTCGAGCCGGGGCATGGAAACACCGGCCTTTTTCGCCCGGCGGAGTGGTTCTTCCCAGATCGGACCCAACTCGATTTCCCGTCCTTCGACGAAATCGATCATGGTCGATGGCCGGTATGGTCCCATCGGTCTCGTCCGCTCGATGTTTTGACTGATCAATGCCTCGTCCAGATCGATCCCCTGGGCGCGGGCGGCGAGGATGATTTCCGCCATCAAACCTCGGATTTCCATTTCGATCGCTGGATCCGCGAGCAGAATGTCGGTTGTCACACCGCCTTCGGCCACAGCCAAGCCATTGAACGGTATATTCCAGATCAATTTGACCCATTGGGCCTTTTCCAAATCTCCGGACAATTCGGCTGGAATTCCTGCCGCATTCATACGAGCCACCAAAATCTTTGCTCGATCCCCACCGGGGCGCCATTCACCTAAAGAGATTTTGCCACCCGCCGTATGGCTGACCAAGCCGGCGGCCATGCGGTTGATGCAAACAAAGCAAAGACCGCCCAAAACCCGCTGAGGACCGACGATTTCGGCAATTTGCTCGCAGTTGCCCAAACCATTCTGCAGGGTCAGCACCTGTGTTTGATCGTGCAGCAACGGAGGCAACACCTGTTTGAGCAGGTGATTCGCGGTTGCCTTCCAGGCCACAATCACCAGATCGACTGGCCCGATCGCTTCGGGCGTGCGATATGCCTGAACCTGTGGCAGTTCGAAATCACCATGGCAGCTTCCGACCTTCAGCCCGTTTTTCTGGATTTCGTCAAAGTCCGAGCGCAGCAAAAACCGCACGTCCTCCCCTGCTTTCGCCAATCTTCCACCGTAATAAAGTCCGATCGCTCCAGATCCTACGATCGCAATGCTTTTGAAATTCCAACTCGATTCACTCATCCTTGTAAGGCTCTGCTCGCCGTGAATCGATACACCTTGTCAGCCAGCGCACCAACTTTTCCGTTTCATCAGATCCATCGCGCATCGAGCTCAGCGCTGTCCAATCCAGATGAGCCCGAGAATTCACCGATGAAATCCGGGTCACATCCAGCATCGACATGATCGCATCCGTCTCGCGCAGGTTCGCGTTCAAAATGTTCGCAGGGCGCGGCAGTTCTTCGAGAACTTCCGGAGTTAGACCGAAGGAAGTCACGCCCACCCCGAAGGTCGCGCTGAGACGGCGGAGTCCATCCGCCAACGCTTCATCCACGATCGGTGCCGCGTAAATCAACTCTCCCCCTTGCGCCCAGGTGGACACGGCAAGCGTTTGGAAAAAATCTTCCCGATAGGTCGCCAGCGATGGCTGAATCCTCAGCCGCGCCGCATGCAATCGAAATGGTGCAAGTCCAAGGCGTTGCTTAAACGCCAGCATCGTCTCGTCCAGAGACATTTCTTCATCTGGCGAGCCTCCGGTTTCCCAATCGACCAATACCATTTCTGGAAATTTCCACAGGTTGCTGATCGGTGAGTCCTTGCCGAACGCCTCACGGAACGCGAACGGGAAACGTCCGTTGACTTCGAAATATCGGGTCACGACTGCGCGGAACTTGCGGACCCGCATCATGGCTTCGTCCACCACGCCTTGATCGCCCGAGGTGAGGTCATCCAAACGACCCTGCGTCAGGGATAGCAGCTCCTGCGCACCGGAAAGCGCTGGAAGTGGCGCGCTACGCCGGTAGTAGCCCTGGCCTTTTTCCACCTTGGCGATCGGCGAGCCCGGATCGCACGACATGATGGAAAAATGGTAGCGGAGCGACGCATCCGAGTAATTCCCGTTCAACTGCATCCGCACCAACCGGATCAGTTCCGTTCCCTTAATTGCGTCGGACGGATTTGCCGGGAGCAATTGGGATAGTAGGTCGGATAGCTGCTTACGGAGGCTCATGTGGAGGTTTTGAAACAAATTGCTTGTCTCCGAGTATCCAATTCCGCCTACCGGCCTGCATCAAGCCCCAAAAAAGGCGGAATCGAAAATGAAATTACGCCTTCCTTGAAATTTTCAGCTCATGGATGAATTCGGCGTTGAGCCCACGATCGTTGCAGATACGGGGTAAAGCCGCGATGGATCTATCTTCGTTCAACCGGAATCAAAATTCTTTTTGAAGGAATCCACTCCAGCTCTTGTCCAAACGGTAATCACCCCCATGATATGATGATGAATTTCAAATCCGCACTCATAGCTGTTGCCTGCCTATCAGCGCCTTTCGCGAAAGCCCAAGCCCCCGATGCAAATGCGATCATTGAGCGCGCAAGAATTTCGGCCACATTGACAGAGCTGGACGATGGTCTCAATGGAGAGCTGTCGCAGGGCCGTAAAACCATTCCGATCGCCTTATTCCTGAAAGGAGAAAACATCCAGTTCCAATTCAATGAAGGCAAGGACTGGCGCGTGTTTCACATGCGTCTCGGCGACGAGGAATACAAACTCTTTGAAATCGTCGATGGCAAAACGATCGCATTTCCTTCGTCAAAAATTGTTGAACCCATCGCCGGCACGGATCTCACCTACGAAGATCTTTCCTTCCGCTTCTTCTATTGGCCGAATCCAAAATTTGAGAAACAAGAAGACGTCGGAGGTCAGCCTTGCTATAAAATCCGACTCGACAAACCATCAGGTCAGTCCGGTCGATATGAAAGCATGTATGTCTGGGTTCACACCAAATACGGTGCCTTCATGCAGATCAAGGGTTACGATAAGAATGGCAAGTTGCTGAAACAGTTCGAAGTCCGTGATGTCATGAAAGTGTCCAAGGATCTCTACACATTGAAGAAAATGCAGGTCTCCAGCTACGATCCAAAAACCGAGCGCCGCAGCAGCATCACCAATGTCACCTTCGACACTCCGAAGATCCGCTGAAGCAAAATCCATCATTCCACCACCGCAATGATGGAGCCAAAAAGGTCGGTCGATTTTTGAAGATCATCGGCCTGCTTCATTTGCGAAATCACTCCATCCAGAAACAACGCATTCTCGCAACCGAGACTTCGGAATAAATCCGCGAACTCATAGAAGTTCGGAGACTTGGGTGAATCGGAGCGACTGATTGCCAAGATCACATTTCCTTCGTGATCCACACCAACCCCATTTCGCAACAACCGGGATTCCGATTGCTTGCGAAATGCGGCGTGGGTTTGACCATTTTTCAGCAACAACGGCCCGGATTGGACGGCATAGCGAATCCCGTTTCTGTTAGCGTCAAATGCTGAGGCATCCACGATTTGCGCTCCATCTTCGGTGAGGAAAAATACACCGTTCGGTTTGAGGAAAAAATTCCCATTGCCATCCTTGCGATTGAGCGGGTTCAGCGTTTTCCCATTTTGGATCAAGAGTCCGCTGGGGATTCCTCCAGGCTCGAAGATGCCACCATTCATGAACATGACAGGCTTTTCGCCAGAATCTGTTAGAGCGCGATTCACTGCTTGGAATGTCCTTAACGGTTTCTTATCCTTCCCCAGCCAGATCACCCGCACCCGATCCGGCTTCACGCGCCAAATCCGATATTCGATGCCAGCACGCTGCACCTTTTCTTCTCCTCCTGAAGCAATTTGGAATAGCACAACGAGTATGAAAAGAATCCGCATGGCCTGAGAGCATCGCATCACCTATTCATTGTCGAGTTGGATTCAGTGATGGCGAAAGCGTGTTCCGCCAACCAAACCGAAAACGACGCAGGCGGCCAATCCTACCCACAGGCCGCCTTGAGATTTTTTCTCAAGTTTCATTTTCATCTTCATCGGCTCATCGCCTGCGATCTGAATACTCCTGCCGAAAGTTAGAACTGTTCCATGCTCTGGAATGGTAACTTCCAGGCCTTGGCGTGCTGGTTCTGCCGCCAATTGCTGGGCTACGATGCGTGCGGCAATTTCTTTCAGCGCGGCATTTTCATCCGCCGAATTTCCTGAAATCGCCCGATCAAAATCTTTCGGATCAAAGTTCACAGCACCTCTTAGCAACGGATTGGATTCGGCAGCCTGTTCGATCTGGACATTCTCACCCCCTTCCAGATTTTGATCCATCAGCACTTTTTGCCGACGTGTGTTGAGGCCAAGCATGGCTTGTTGCATCCTCAATTGGCGCAACTGGATTCGCGCATCCTCGTTAGACGCCTCGTCGAGCCGGTTGCTTTTGAGTGCATTGTCGAACGCAGCACTCGCTTTTTCCTGATCACCACTTCTCATCCATGCACTGGCCTTATCCAGCATGGCCACGGCAGATTCGGAATCATTGGAGCGCTTACTGACAGCAAAAGATTGATAGTCCTCAAGTCGGAAAACTCCTGATCGGCTTTGTTTTTTCAAATCAAAATCTCCACCATCGGTCTCGAACTTCCAGCCTTCCGGCACCAAAACACGCCATGTTAGATTTTCCATAGGCACGTCCAATAGTGGACCTTCCAATTCTGATTTGTTGCTGGATGAATAAGTGAATCGAACTTTTGCAGCGCCTTGTTGATCAGCGGGCGGAGATACGCGAAACAGCAACACGTTGGCATCTCTAACCAAATTAGCGCCCTCTCCATTCACCTCCACATTGAACAACTTCGCACCATCGGGAAGGGTCAATCGAATGGTTCCAATTTCAACCACCTGCATCGTCAAATCGACAGCGGTGAGTGCCTGACCTGTCGGGGAGATCAAACTTGTTAGTTCTCCTGCGGAAACCCGCATTTTTTTAGTTCCAGCCAATTGATGTCTGGCGACGGCAACCTCCAAAGGTCCATCCGCGTCAGCAACCCGGAACGCTAGAGCTGGTGCCATCTGATCGGTGAACTGACTCACAGCAGCACGCAACACGGACCAATCCGTTTTTTGCCAGCCGCTTGGAGTTTTGGAGACAGACAATTCCAAACGACCACCCGCCCTCAATGCCACGAAATACGTTAGCTGTCGTACTTCCATCAACTCCACAGTTGAAATGCGCTCAACTCCATCAGCAGTTCCGCGACGTTGGAACTCGAGATCCACCTTGGTGTTACCGGCAATGCCTCGCTGAAAATGGACATCCCACAGTTCCGGCTCATCCGGGACTCGGACCAAATCAGCAACGGCTGTTCCACTGGCTCGGACTGTTGCTGCCGCATCTTCATCAAGCCCAGGAATCCGGATTCTTACTGATTTCACCGCAGAGTTTTCAATCCGATAATCCATGGACAAATGACTCAGCACTTGTCCTTCTCGAAGCGTAACATCCTGTAAAACTTGTGCCGTGATCCATGGATCGAGTTTGCCGATGGCGAGCCTGAGAATCCAGTCCCTTTCTAACAAGCGATAGGCAAGGGCACCGGGTTGTTTCCCAATCTTGGCCTGAGTGCCAGAGGCCAATTCGCTGGCATCGATTTGCGAGATTTTCTGACGGTCCACGGCGCGAACCTGCAGCCCGCGCTCGGGGACGATCACGATGCGCCCGCTTTCCCGGCTGGTATTTCGTAATGAAAGCTTGGGAACTTCCCAGTTTTCTGTGGAAGGAACGGCAGCTCCACTCATGGTTAAACTGAACATGCGCCGCCCGATCGATTTTTCTGTTAGATAGATAATCAGCAATCGCTTTTCACCATCGTGGCTTTCTGACCAATGATCCATTCCCTCCCCGGTCACACTTTCGATGTCCAAGTCCGCTGGCAAGGACAGCTCAAGTTTGAACACCCCTGCCTTCGAAATATCAACGGTTAGATCCGTGGAAACGACCAGGCGATCCTCTCCCAGTGAGATCACCTGCCAAATATCAGAACGCAAGTCCGGCTCTACGTTCGTAAGTCGCAAGAGCCCTTCAGCTTTCTCGCCCGAATATCGGAAAACTTGTTGAGGACGACCCCTGTCATTACCTCCAATTCGGAAATCACCAGGATCCACTTTGGTCAAACCAACCTGCGGCATTAAATCACCCTGAACGCCATCGCCATACACGATTCCCAGCAACCCCACTTCGCCTGCTGCTTCCTTCACGCGAAGTGGCTGCAATACGAGATCTGAAGGCAAACTGGCAATCCCACATTGCGTAGTGATATTAAATCCGAATGGATGATCCTGGAAGGGCTCGAGCACCAAATTCAACTCTTGCGTTGATGGATCGAATGCCCAGGAACCGATGGGACCAGCATCCACATCCGCTACCGCAAAGTTCTTTGGTAGATGGATGGAAAGCGTTTGAAGGCGTCCCTGGGTGGGCTTGATGTCGAAATGATGCTGGCCTGTAACAACACCGGCATCCGCCACAAACAAGTCCTGTGATTCGACAAAAAATTTCAGAGATTCTTTGCTAACATCACGAGCCATCGGACGCATTCCGATCATGATATGATCCGAAGGATTGAGTGTGATAACAGCTCCACTTTCTTGATTGGCAGCATCTCCATCAAGGGGAGTAATTTTGGCAGCCTGATCCGAGTAGAACTCCCAACCCGCGCCAGGACGACGGATTTGCAGAATTTGCATCACCGCAGGTCCTGTAGGAACCAACCAAAGATCACTTGAATCTCCAGGTGCCATTTCAAAATTCACGGACGCTTGGGATAAACCAACAGAATCAAGCTCGATGAGATAGGCAGTGCCAACTTTGAGTAAATGCGAGCTATTACTATCAAAAGAAGTCACAACGGCAGGTTGATTCAGGAGAAGATAGCGATCGCCGACTTCCCCACGCATCGTGATACTCAGCTTAGCTTGAACTCGCCCGCCCTCCATTCGCCATTCTTGCTGGATCGATTCCGCGGGACGATGTTCTTCGCTCCTGGCTTGGAGCATCGATAATGACAAGAAGACAAGCGTCCATACTGAAATCACACTGGCCTTTTTGCGAAGCAAAGGTCGTATTATCGCGATAGTCCTCGGCAAACAGCGAGCCGCCATCAGGATGGCAATCAGTAGAAAGATGATCATCGCACCGTGATGAAGTGAAAGCACACCCATTCCAAAAGTCAGAATCCCGATCCATTTAACGATCCGCCATTTTTTGTATAATGATATTCCTATTATTGCTGCACCCAACAGCAGGCACGAAATTGCAGGCAAACTGAATTCCGACTTCCAAGGCTGGACATTCGCAATCTCGACAAAAATCGAGTCACGCGCATTCAGAACAGGTGTGGTGTATTCAAGGCTCTGCAGTCCCGCTTGTGGAATTTTGGCAGCTATCAGACCAAAAACCAAAGCCCCGAAAGCACCTATGAGGCCAAGAACCACACCTACGCGATGATCACGAAAATACCACATCAACAGAAAAATTGATATCAGTGTAAAAACAGGAAGCTTACGACTTCTCATCCAGGACCATCCTGTACCCGCTGCAGAAAAACCGATTTGTTCTGCATTTCCGGACTTAGGATTCAAGACCCGTCCTTCATCTGCAGTAACCATCCATTCGCCAAGGACAAGTGGAGATTCAAGGATAGGTGCTATTAGATGGATCTTGTCCGAATTTTTGGACTTCGCCCCGTATTGAACGACGACCTCGATCAATTCGTTGGGATCTGATTTCACCTCGACCGGGATTAAGATCTGTCCGTCATCCTGGCGCGCATGCACTGATTCACCAGCCACTTCACATTTCCATAAAATGGCATGATCAGGCAACAGCATCCGCAATCCGGTTTGTCCTTTGGATTTAATGAAATAACGTGCATTTGTCACCCATTCGCCATCTCTGGAAACATGCGTGGATAGCTTTACAAAGTCCGCAACTTGCTCCACGGTTTCACCCTGCTCATACCAATGGATTTGCATGCCGATTTGGAAATCGCGAGATGTATATTGCCAAGCTTCCAAAGTTTGAGCACTACTCAATATCCTGAATTCTGGCGGCAATTCCGTGGCTTCCAGTTTAAGCAATGAACCTTCACTTCGAGCAACTTCGTAATCAACCTGAAGCGGACTCACCACCTGGATATATCCACGCTCGCTCTGAACTCCCAAGGGCCGAACTTCACCAGGTGAAATCTCTCCGCCTGCGGCACTCATTGGTTGCTCGAACGTCACCAATAGCGTTACCGCCCCAGATACAGGCCGTGATAATGGGACAATCAATTCTGTGCCTTGCCGTCGCCAATCGCGACCGACACTCTGACCTGTCACTTCAATGTTCCCGATTGATTCTGGAACAGCTATTTTCCATTCGCTGACTGGTGCGCCAACCACAAAGAAATTCATCAATACACTGCCATACGCCGAACCGGATTTCAGTGAGTAAAGATGAAATACATCCGCCTGCACACTTTGACCCAATGCTTCAACTTGAAGTTGGAGTTTCCATGATTCTTCTTTCAAGCGGAATGCTTGTTGCAATGCAGGAATTTTTCGTGGAAAAAACGTAACCGGAACCTCAGTCCCCCCGGAGGTTTCACCAATAGCCAATCGATAGCCGGCAGCTGCAGTCGCGCCAATATAGCCACGTCTCGATTTTGCATCAGGGAATTCAAGTGGTTGGAGCAGCCAATCTCCAGCAGCAGCTGGATCGTTCTTTTCAAGATTGAGCGCGATTAGCTGTCGACCAAACAACGGCTGGTTAAAGAGGATCTTCAGTTTCCTCATCCCGTTTTTCAAATTCTCCCCAAGCGTGTAATCCTGCACGGAGGACCCACCCAATCCAGCTACCGAATATCCATCCGGAATTTCCAATTCCCAATCGCGTATCGAAGCTTCACGAATATCCAATTCCAATTGGGATTCGATCCGCCGATCGGTCTCATCCAGATGATAAACGCTAACCTCCGTCACTCCGACCTCAGGCAACACTTGATGGGCGGCAACTACGTATTGATATTCTGCCGAAGGAAATCGATACACCAAACCAGCTGGAACTTCATCATGCATGGGGAATGAATCGGCCGAAATCTGAATCAATCCTTTATGGTCAACCACGTCGGAACGAACTGCGCCATCATTTCGTAATCTCAACCAACCACTGTGTCGCAAAGCACCGACAGGCACCACACGCACCCCATCCACACGCGCGGGGAATCCAGACATGGATGTCTGCAAATCCATCGATAAGTGGATGCTTTCTTTCATCGGTTGGCTAAATTCCAACTCAATGAGTCGAATCCCATCTTGCTCTCTTACCGACCAGGTTCGCAATCCATCTCCCCGAACTGCCATCACTTCAGCCTTCCCGAAAAGTTGGCACGTCATACCCGGCATCTCACCTTGTAGCACCTTGATATTAAGATTTGATTTCTGCTTTACCAATCCACTGCCAACTTGAATGTCAGTCACCGCTTCACTTGAAAATACAAGTGCTTGTTTCCGGATGTTCGTATCTTGTTTCCATGCCAACTCGGCAGATCCGTTCGCAGCGAGGAAACCGGTCGCGAACTCTGCCGCATCATGCGACCATTTTGGGACTACTGCCCGCTTTGGATCGAATACAACCAATCGATCCAGCCCACGAATTTGTATCGGAATGATCACGCCGCCAGGAACAGAGAAGTTCAGCGAACTCCACTCCTTATCATGTTCGACGGGTGCCTGAAATTCGATTCGGAATGGGATATCCCCTTCGCGCTCCGCAATCAGAACATGATCGTATCCAACATTTGCCCTTCTTAACTCCAAGTGCCAACCGTCACCCGCAACCCCGTTTGCGATAGCGCCATTGCCTGTTAAAACATCTACTGTTGCCCCTTCTTTTTGAGAATGGATTAGACCTGTTAGATCAAAATCAACACTTTCACCGTCGGGCGCACATGTACCAGTAAGCATGACTTCCTTCAAAATAGCTCCCCCCGCATCCGGTCCTGAATCAATGACTGAGATATCTAACAAACCAGCTCCATCGCCTATAAAACCGATACCTTGACTCACACTCAAGGGCCTGAGCCCGTCCGATTGATTCAATTGAACCTCAACCCCATCGACTGCTGTTAAATGCACTTCACCAGTGAAACTCGATGATCCTGCCGAAGATGGGAGAAGAACCTTGAATCTGCCATCATGCACCGAAGTCCTTGATTCCACTGAAATGACGTTTGGTTGTCGTAGATCGAGTTCCTTTGGACGAATCGAAAGAAATCGCGCACCATCGGCATTTGTGCGAACACTCCAATCGTTAATCCAGGCTCCCTCGACTTTATCAATCTCACCGTCGCCACCTAAACCGATTTCCAAAATTTCAGGATTACCCTGGAAAATTTTAAATTCAACCCGGTGCTTGCCAACCACCACATTTTTTTCAGCACGCACCTCGGTAGTTGAACGAACCCCGTAAAAACTCGGAAGCGGGGCGTTATAATCGTTTACAGGAAGAACCACCACACCATTTCCAATAGTAGGATTGGCCACTTCTTGTCCGATGGATTTTCCTAGAATCAGACACCCAACCAACCATATATAACTTAGTTTCATTTCATTCTTCAGTTTGGAAAAGGCAATAGAATACTCATCCGGTTGTTAACCTACCCGGTTTCATTACTTAACACGCACCGCCCGATCGGTCTGTAAATCCGGGGTAAATTCTCAGTGATTCAGCTTTTCGATCACTCGTAACATATCCTGAGCTTTACTGCTTTCGGCGTAATATTGCTTTACTGCTGCGATCGGGTTCGCAAACTTCTTAAAATCGATTGCATCACTTGATGCTCCAGCTTTCAGCTTTTCTCCAGCCATCATGGCTAATCCAGCCAGTTGGATGGATCGGCTGGCATGATCGAAGCTGGGCACTGCTGGATTGTAATCCATGGTCCAACTCCGCACGACTATTTCCTTGGTGGAAGCAGAGCGAAAGCGAACCCCAACATCACCAAGATCACCTTCGCCGTTTGTAATTAATTCGACTTGATAGAGCGCTATCCCAGATTCATCGGCAGCCATTTCAGCAGCATCCACCGAATCATTGCGGAAATCTTGTTCCTTGAGTCGGTTTTTCTCAAAGCCCACCAATCGATAGCGAGAAACTCTCTTAGGATTGAAATGGACCTGCACTTTCACATCCTCCGCTGCAGGATGAAAGGCACCTGCCAACTGCTGGCCAAGCTGCTCACCGGCGATGTAGTATCTGCCGTTTCCACTCCTGGACATTTCTCCTAACAAAAGATCATTCAGGCCATTGCTGCCGATACCTGCTACATCCAGAGAAACCCCCTTCATTCGCAATTCGGTGACCTGTTCTGCCAACTTCGCAGGGTCTGCATCGCCCAAATTGGCCGCGCCATCGGTAAAAAGAACGATCCGGTTTTGAGAACCATCCACATAATTTCTCGTTGCAATTTCACCGGCAAGTCTCATCGCCTGCTCCAGGTTGGTTCCCTCACCAGTTGTTCGATCCGTGGCAATTGCTGACAATTTAGGATCATTTCCTCTCAAGTTTTCGGCCAGCAAAGTAGGTGTTCTTGAGAATCCGATAATCGTCACACGATCCTCTGGCGTTAGTAACTTCGAGAGACTTGCCATCGCTTGCTCCAATGTTTCGCGGCGATCATCGCGAACCATTGAGCCAGACTGATCAATCAGCAAAGTCAGGCGCAGTGGCTGTCCATTCGCCCGACCTACGGCTGCAGTGCGAATGCCGATGCGGACCAGATTCCAGCCGGGTGTCACCGGGTCGGCAGATTGCTCGACAACTCCAGCAACACCATCCGCATTCGTGGCAGCAGCGTCGCCGTAGTCCACTGCATTATAAAATTGTTCGACTGCAATTTGGGAGGGATCAGGACTGGATCCTACCTCGAGGGCTGACTTTGCAAGTTGGAACGACACATCACTAACAGCCAACGAAAAAGTCGAGTAAGGTTGATCCTCTACAGAGGTAATTCCAGTTGATATGGTTTGTCCACCATCGACAGGCTTTTTTAGTAGATCTGTCGGCGCCTGCGGCACGCTCGACTCCCAAGCTCTATCAGCCTGCATCAGCAGCTCAGATCGAGTTTGATCGTAAGCAGCTCTATAATAATCCGTTTTTGTTGCGTCCACCTTTTCCATACCACGACGCGCCGCGGCATTGTAGGGATCGATTCTCAACACATCTTCATAGGCCGACTTAGCAGCGTCGTATTTACCTAAATTAAAATCACCTTCAGCAAGGTATAGGTTATTTCGAATTTTGTCTGCATCACTTCTATCCTCTGCCTTGAATCTAAGATCAGGATTTGCTCCAATCTCATCATCTGCATCAGATGCTTTATCACTGAAGCCATCTGAAAATAAATCCGCCCCTCCTCTTCCGCCGAGAGAACCAGCAGTAATATCTTTGTTTTCTAACGTATTTTGTTTTTTAAGCAAATCGTCAATCTGAGATTGAGGAATCGCCGAATCTCCAGATCTCAGACCGCCCGTCACGATGTTTGCTATTGAATCATAATCAGATGATTCACGCTTTGCACTCAAACCGACGTCTCCCAAACTAGTTGCAGCCCTCCCATTAGATTCAGCGTCCATGATTCCTTGACGCATTTCAGCAGTCGGCGACTGCTCTGACAACGAACGTGTCTCCGCAACTTTTGGTCCCTCAGCATACCTGCTATCCATGCGCTCATTTTTGTTACGGCGCACATCACCATCCTTAAAATTTGCCCCACTTTCTCCCCCTGCAATTTGTTCAGGGATCATTCCATCTCTCGCCCGAGGTGCAATCGCTGGATTCAAGCCTGGAGTTGATTCAGCCACCAAGTCATGCGTCTGAAGATGCGCCGAGTTCTCTTCCAGATGCGATCCCATACCTTCGCCATACGGATCAGCAGGATCACGCCCGTACTTCAGGATGATTACAGTGAGTGATAAACACGCTGCGATTCCGACCAAGCTACGCCTCCAACTGCGCCTGATATATCGGCTTTCAGGCACACTCGTTTTATCTAACAGACACTCAATTGCGTTTCTTTTGGACGGTGGCAGTTTCCAATCGGATTGGGATCCTCGTTCTGCTTCCAGTAATTGATGTATTTTAAAAATTTCTAACCGAAAATCTTCCAGGGCAGGATTCTCAGCGCAAACGCGCATCAATTCCTCAACCTCGAATGCCGACGCCTCCCCCATCACCCAAGCCACAATCCGTGCCTCAACGGCATTCGCCGAAGGCTCTGGATTTTTTGAATGATCATCTTTCATTGCTTATTCTTATTTTAGTTAGATCTCCAATCTCAGCCATCCATGCTCTCGATACCCATCCGCCGAAGACCATCAGCGAGTCCCTTGAGTAGATGATGTAATTTGTAACCAACATTTCCCACACTTAGCCCAGTCCGCTCGCTAATCTGTTCGTATTTCAGTTCTTCATGGTATTTCAGTCCGATCAATTCGCGATCCGAGTCGCTCAATTCAGCCATCAAAATTCGAAGCCGATCGACTGCTTCGAATTTTCCTATCACTCGTTCGGGACTCGCCCGGTGCTCAATCACCTCGCCATCATCCTCCAAAGCCGTTTCTTTTCGATGGTCGCGAAGATGATTGAGTGCCAAATTGCGCACCGCGCGGTATAGCCAGGCCCGAGGTTGATCGACCTGCTCAAAATGTTCGTGGAGTCGAAGAAATGCCTCCTGGACAAGATCTTCGGCAGTTTCCCGCTGTTTGGTCAGTCCGAATGCAAATCGCAGCAAAGGTGATTCCTCGGCTTCGAAAATTTCTTGGAGTGAGCGCTTCTTCTCCATGGGCTTTCGAAACAAAATCACCGGCTCAGCCTTCCCGAAAGGGATTTCCGAATCATTTCCGCGAAGAGGGCTGGTCGCTTGAATTTCCATGAGTGAACTGTTGTCGGGTCATGCCTTCCACCATCCAAGACACGCCAAGGGGAAAATCCTTGGAAAAAATCTGACAAATTTTCGGAAAGATCACCCAAGTCCGGTTAGGGATAGAATTCCATGGTTTTTGCGGGCCCTGTTGGCAGAATTTTCGCTAAGCCGAAATTTCCTTGATCTTCTCCGCCTGATTCCGCATACCCCTCCGCGCATCACGCAATGCAATTCCCGGAGGGGTGGTAGAGTGGTCGATTGCGCCGGTCTTGAAAACCGGAGAGCCGAAAGGTTCCGTGGGTTCGAATCCCACCCCCTCCGCCATTTTTGCTGTTATTGCGAACTCCCGGCAGCACTTCTTGTTTTTGTAGCATCTCCTTGATGCTGAGATGATTGGAAAACATCCTCAAATCCACCCGGTACCACGCAGTTCGTATTTGCGTCGCGAAGGCCTCTTTGTCGGGTCTACACCAAAGATTGAGGATGAGCCCGAAATTCGGCTCATCCTCAAAGATTGGGGACATGAGGCACGGATGCCATCATGTCCCCGATGTTTGTTAACCTAAATTTAGGCCTGAAGGGTTACGACC
>NZ_JAENIJ010000048.1 GCF_016595435.1 Luteolibacter pohnpeiensis | reverse complement strand
GACTCCCTTGAGCGCCTCAAGCGCCACGCGGGCCTTGAATTCGGGGTCGTGTCTTCTGCGTTTGCTTTTCATTTTGTGCGTGTTCGGTTCGGTTTAGAGTCCGCACCCAAACACCACAATCATAGCTTAGCCATTGGACCGGTTTTTGGGGACCAGCTCACACCACACGCAGACCTTCCCGCCACGGCACCTCCTTCGCCATAGTGTTCAGGAATGCTTGGACACCTCCGTGTCGGAGTGCGGGACGATGAAGCTCACCAATTGAACGCCACCACCACTTTCTGGCGAATGTGCCCGCCATGGTATCCCGGCGTCTGACGGCTTCCTCGCTTCACATATTTTGCCCGGGATCTTGGATCGCCGTAAGCGTGTTCCCAAGCGGCATCCGATCCCCGTTGCTCCGGCAGCCGGACTTCAAGTGGAATGGTGGACCCTGCTGGTCCTTCCGCGCACTCCACCTCCGCCAGCAGCAAGGGGAAGGCCCCTCCAGCGGGAGCAGCCATTGCGGGATACCCTCCGGTCCGCCGCTTCCGCTTCTGGAGCCAGGTGGCGAAGGTTTGGTATTTGACCCCATGCCGGGCAGCGAACTCGGGTCCGCTCAAGCCACTCGATTCATAGGCATCGAGCAGAGCCTCTCGCTGTGAGGCACTGGTCCTCACCCTGCCAATGGCGTCCATCCTGATCAGCTTCCCGGTGTCCTCTTTCGTTGTCGTCATAGCCACTATGCCTATGACGACAACGATACTGCTCCTGTAACAGTGTTCAGGAGGTGCTACAAACCACGCTTACTCTCCCAGATGCGGAAGCGGACTTGAACGTGATTCCAATGACCTATCTGCCCCGGGAGATCACGTCAGGGGCTGCCGATCCGTGCAATCCGTAAAACCCCTTCGACGAAGTCCCGATCGGATTGTATCGCCGAGAGTCGGCCGCCGAGTGTTTGGCTTGTCTGATCAGCGGTTCGAGCTTGTTCCAAATTTCCGTCGTGATCGCCGTCCTTGTTGTTCCAGATTCCATTCCAAGTAATGAAGCGAGCATCCAAACAGTCATACAGACCACAATTAATCAACACGATCTAGACTGCCCCCAAAGAATTGCCGATTTATGGAACGTCCACAATATCTTCCCCCATAGTATGTACAATTTTACATTTCTTGTTCGAAACCCAATTAATATAAATTAAGTCACCCAAAAAGGATACCGGCAAAATCGAACCCTCCCCTGATTTAAATATATTAACCGAGTTTTTCGAATTTCCCCAGGCCACTCTGCTTCGATCTGGGCTTACGGTTGGATTCATATCAATTTCAAAGCTGAATCCATTATGATCCGATATTTCGCAGACTCTAGAAACAACGAAGCTTGTTTCAATATTCTCCCCACCCTTTAATTCCTCTTTGGAAAGTAAGGCCTTGATACCAAGCGCATCATTATTCACGTTAATTTTAGAAAGAAACACCAAAGACAATAAGGTAACAATAATACCCATAAACAAGCCCGAGCATAGTAGCAAAATCGATTTTAATTTCATCGCTTTTTATTAGGATATGGTTTATTCTCAGGTTTGAGATGATTACCAGGTCCATGATGACCTTCTGAGGCGGGAGCATCTTTAGCCTCCACTTTACCTGAGCCCTCTTCATTGCAAGCTGTAATACTATAATCGTATTCAACATTATATTGAGTGATCCCAGCTAAATCTTGTGCATCCATCTGAAAATCCTTATTCCCTGAAGCAATGTAAGCAACACCTTTCAGCCTTCCTCCGCAACATGAAATTTCGCCTATTTTAACACTTGCAGTGAATGAATTCTTAGATGGATACGGGCTAAACATTTTTGGATTACTTGGATTCACCAATACTAAATTGAGTGCATCAAATTCGAATTGATCATTATAAATACCGTAACTACCATCCTTATCTGGAGGAATTGGCTGTCCAGCTTTATAATCTGGCGGAACCGCTCCCATTTGAAATAATTGATTTAAATCATTAGTTGCTAACCTGATTGTCAATACTACAGAAACCGAAACCTTTTTATCACCATCGCACTTATCATTAGTTTTACAATCTGCTTGCGAATCACGCTCAACAGCAACTGTCATGATCGCAGCCTGAAAAGGTTTTGACAATTTACCATCATCATAATCCACACCAGGGACAGAATATGTACTTGAAACCAAACCCAATCTATCAATTTGACTTATAGGCTGATTGTTAATCATGACATACATATTAAACCCTCCAGATTCTTTAATCGGATCTCTTGATGGCCATCTTCCAGTAACAGGATCATACCACCTATATCCGTAGTAGTACAGGCCCGTGATTGAATCCTGCGGTTTGGTGCTAAAGCGGTAGCGGTATTTTCCAGCTGTGTCGGTATTCACCACAGTATTTCCGAATGGATCATATTCGAAATGGGCTTCAACCGTTCCGCTCGAGTTAAGATATTCACTCACATTACCATTCCCGTCATAGGTTGGATAGAAGACTGGGTCGCTGGCTTCATCTTCATGGCATACCGCCAACAGTCCTCCAACTCCGCCCGCACCCTGCAGGCTGCCGCTCATGTCGGTCCCCCATGCATAAGTCTTAGCGATCGCCCCGCTGTTGTTGTATTCCGCGATTCGATTCCAGCCGTCATACACGTAGTAAGTCCAACCGCCTGCCAAAGCATTGAAATGCCCGATCATGCGTCCTTGAGCATCATAGCTGTAAAATGTGGTGACGGAAGATGTACCTCCGTCAGCCGTCTTAAGTCGGTTTTCCGCATCCCAAGTGAGGGATGCATTGCTGCTCGTAGCAAAAGGAACAGGGTAATCCTCCGCATTGCCATCGTCGTCATAGCTTGGACTCAGGGTTCCGATTGCCGTATATTGATTTAGCGCATTAACTGTGTAATTGTTGCTACTAGGTAAAGTCAGACTATTGGCCGATTTGAGGCGATTGCCAATTCCGTCGAACTCATAGCAACGATCATTGGCAGGCACGGAGCTGTCTGCCTTAACCACTTCGCCTTTGGCGTTGTAGCCCCAATCCCACGATGGAGTGCCGGTAAAAGCGGTGCCTGCCGCGATCACTGCGGTCCGTTGACCCAAATCATTCACCGAGTAAGTGAATTTAGAAATCATCACCGTGCCAACTTCATTTTCTTTTGATTCAAGCACGTCCCGATCGGTCTCCCAATGGTTTGAGACGTAGAGCGCGGAGCCAGTGATAGATTCAATTAAACTCTTACTATTGTCAACATAGGAATAGTTGAATGTACCAAGTGCCCCGGCTTCGACGGTTTCCAGTCTGCCGGAGGTCGTATGGTAGCCGTAGGTCACTTCGTTTTCTACAGTTGCTCCAGTCTTCAGCTCCCAACCGACTTCATGGCCAGCTGAATTAAGCGCTTTGCGATCCAATACCCGAACAAACTCAAACGTTCCATCCTGATTCAAATCGTAGGAAATGGTCTCCGTGTCTACGGCAAGGGTAGCAGGATCGTAGACGTATTCAACCTTGGAACGTTCTTCCTCGGTAACCGGGTCATGTTGTTTTATAGCCTCGTATCGACCAAAAGCATCATAGATAATGGAGACATCCAGAGTGTCATCTGAGTAATCCTTCGTCGTGAGCAGCCCATGAGTGTAGCCGTAAGTAGTCAATACACCACGTTCCCAAGTGCGGGATTTTAAACGTCCAGCTGCCGTGTATTTATAAGTTGCACCTTTGTCGGCGTTATCTCTCTTGCTGAGAAGAAGCCCCCGATTTAAGTCGTAATTCCAATTTGTCTTAGCAAATCCTGGCGTAGTGCTTTCCGGTTTAATTCCATGGGAGAGTGATTGGTAGGTCCGCAATTCCGTCATTCGATTCTGATCATCGTATAGGTAATAAGTTGCGTAGTCTTGATCTCCCCACTTTGCCTCGATCCGACCTGTCGGATAGTAGCTCCTGTAGACAACGTTGGAGAGTGTCGATCCGGAGCTATCTACTGTGTCTGGAGCATCGATTTCAATACAACGACCTAATTTATCCATTACAAATTCAGTCACACGTGACCCTGGAGCGGTAATCGTCATAGCTTGACCCGCATCCGTGTAGTTACTGTAAGTAGTGGTGCCCGTGCGTGAGTCCACAGATGTCTGAACTCGGTCTAAGATATCGTAGGTGTAGCTAACACTCGAAATTATCGAATCATCGCTAGCCTTCGAAGTTTGGGATTCCAAGCGATTCCCTGTAGTAGTTGAAACCACCTTGGTGCCATCTGGGTTCACCAGTATTTTCGTAGAATTGCCACCCTCGGTTGCTATCGTCTTTTCGAATCGAGAAGTATCTCGTCCAATCACCGCTTGCTTGCTACGATATCCGTCACCCGAGAGCAAATTTGTTCGCACCAAGGTTCCATTGATACTTATTCGTGTACGTCGGCTAACTCCGATACTCTCTATCTCCCCATCATCAATGACGTCATACTGATAGGTAGTCAATCTAGCGCTGCTAGCCGGGATCTGTTGCGTTTGGGTTGCGATACGCCCCTCGCTGTCATAAGCGATTGTTAAAGTCACCCCGTCTTGATCGGTTGTTGTTTCTGATTTACCTCTACTTCCTGCTGAAGCACTCGGGGGATAATAGGTTTTGGTCATGTCAACTCCAGCATCGAAGTTACTATTGGTGGGCAGCTCAACTTTATAGACCCGCCCTAAGGAGTCGAAATAACTTTTCTTCCATTCCGTAGTGCTAAGGTTTTCCATGGAGTACAAACCGCCGCCATTCTCATTGTGAACTCCGTAATCATATGATGCTGGAGCAATTGTCGTGCCCGTGAGCGATTTCAGTTGGCCATCGGTATAATTCTCAGTGATTTTGGTTTCTCCATAGGGATCAGACTGAGTTACAATCCGTCCTCCCGCTGTTGGGTAACTGTAGGAATAGGTTGTTGTTTCTGCCACCGCATCTCCATCGGCATCGGCGCTTCGAGTAGACACCAAATTTCCATTTATACTTTCAGTCCTTGCACTGATCAACAAACCACCTCTATATTTACTTATGCTCAGCCCTTGATAACTTGTGTTACTTGTGATCGGAAGCGGATCGCCGTCATAGTGATGATAGGTGAACTTTACCACACGCTTAAATTGATCGTAGATAAATATCTCAACCGAAGCATCCCGGTTCCGATGCGTTCCTAAGCCGCAGCAGATGTACTCAAACTCTTCGTAGTCATCCATGTTGCCGTTGTAAGTAATCTTGGTCGGGCGGCCAACGGAGTCCACGGTGTCTGCAGTCCAAGAGTTCAATACCAAACCACTGTCGATATCACTTACTTCCTCCGAAATTTGTTCCTGCCATTCGTTGTACACTCGTACGGTCTCAGTACCCGAAGTAATTGCAGTCTGAGATCCAGCACCGGTTTGCTCGGTGATCTGTAAATTTCCAGCTATTTCGTTGTATTCGTATAGAGTGAACGTTCCGTCTGTATGCTGCTGCCACTTTGGACGACCCGCACGGGTCACGATGTCATCCTGTGGGTAGTATTCGGTCTGCTCTGCCAGCCACTGGCTGCCGATCTTGTTCTCCTTTTTAAGAATCTTCCCGCCTCCCGGCACCGAGACAAAGGTTTTCTTTTCCTGCGAAATCGTCTGCCCCGCTATACTTACCGTTCGTGTGTAGCCACTACTAAGAATACTCGTAACCGTCTTTTTGGCCGAACTCAAGATTCCTGTGCTATAAGTCTGTCCCTTCCATCCTTCATACAGTGTCTCAGTCGCCACTGAAGAGGTGGGACTATCAGAATATTGGTGATACTCCCAAGACTTATCGGGCCTGATAATAGTCTTAATCCTACCGTGAATTGCTGGATTCGAGTTAATATCATACCAAGTGTAATTGGTTTCAAGAGGTTCGGCATTTTGGCTATCATAGCCATCAATATGCTTAACTAGTCGCTTATAACGTGAATCACCACCAGCCACCTCGATTGTCATATCCTCATATTGATCTAGTGTTTTGGATATAGTCACTAAGGTCGAGCCATAGGAAACGCCACTACCGGTAGTCGAAGGCGTCACATCTACCCGCTTGGTTTCTTTCACTAAGGTATAATCATAAGGGCGACTGCCACGAGAAGTGTAGGTCGCAATAGTCTCTTCTACCAGCGCCCCCATGCTTGGAGTTGAAGAACCTGCGTCCCAGGTTCCTATATAAGATTTCTTGATAACTGTGTCGACAACAGCATCGGTCGTGTAAGTTTTGTATTCCACTCGAGGTGAAGTTCCAGAATGATCGATGAATACAATCTGCAGTGTATTAGTGTAGGCCAGTCCATCGTCAGTGGTAAAGATTGATTCGTAAATCGGTTCGCCGCTACCAGTTAGCGTATAATATCCTCCGGCTGTTGCTGAGCTCTTTCGTGAAATGTCATAAACCTTTACTCGGAAGCCCACCGCCGCATCTTCCACAATGGTGAAGGTATCTTCCGTCACCAACTGACGAATGGTATCTCCATCGCGGAGAATTTCCATATTCGAGCCTGTATTGCAAGTGAGCACGGATGGATCCAGCACTGCAGATGTGATCGACGGAACCTCGATATAAAGTAGAATGCCGTCTCGGTTGAGTGGCCCTCCACCATAATAACGATTTACAATCTGATCCATTGACAGAGGTTGAGATCCCAATTTCTGGCCACTCGTTACCCCATACACAAAGCTAGACAACATATCCTCTGGAGCAGAGTAAAAAACACTACCCACATTCAAATACCACTCGAAACTAGATGAGTCATCTCCACTTTTTTTACAAGGCTGAGGATCATCTTTGACCTCCTCATCTCCTGGTACATTCGGTCGGGCAATAAGACTGCCCGTGAGAGCCAAACAAAGAGCAGCACATCCAAAAAAAGCTGACTGATTCACAAAAATATTCCTCATCGTATTAAATCTTATTCTAAATTATCCGATTTCATTGAGCGCCATTTACGGCATCATTCCTTTTTTCAAGTTTAACTATGGCACCTTCAGCTGCGTATCGCATTCGGCGGTCTTGCTTTGCGATTTGGGTCAAGTTTTTTTGATCTTGGTCAGTACCTATTACACCGAGCACTGCGATCGCGGATAACTGAGCATACACTGGGGCATTCGGATCACTGAGGAGCCTACGCACTATGCGTAGCGATTCCTGACGATCCTCCAGTTCGGTAAGAGCCTGAATAGCAGCCACCCGGTTGCCAACGTAGGAGGCCTCTTCCGCTTTCGCAACGGAGCGAATCTTCTCGGCGTTCTCTTCGAATAGTGACTCAGCTTCCTCTGGGCTAACGGTCCACTTTCTAAAATTGCGCAGCGCGTTTAGCGTGGTTCCCCAAGCGCTGCCGTCCTGAACGTCAGCGGCGTCCAAGACACTGGCGATGGCTCCGACTAGCAATTCACGATCCGCCAAAGTATGGATGGAGTCGCCACCAGGTTTTGCAGCGATCCGCTCACTATCGATCATCCAGTCGAACGCGTGCTGTACGGCATAGTCCCTAACGACTTCGTTTGAATCCGGGTTGAGCATGATTCGCGCTAGGCAGATGCCGTATTCCGGTGTGGCCCGGCCCTTCAGCCTTAACTGCTCCATGATTTCATTAAGTGAAACCAAAGCTTCTTCCCGCCCCCTTTCAGGTAATGGAGATTCAAGATAGCTAAGAAGCTTGCACAGGTCTTCGTTCTCAACCTTTAACGGCAGTTCCCGGATAGCACGGATACGCTCCGGGTAACGCCGTTGATTGTCCAGAATCTTTGTCATCCGCTCTTCTCTCTCTTGGCGCGCTAAGACTGCTTCTCCAGAAGGGGTTGCCTGCTTGGAGTCGTGATGATGAGATAATGTCCAAACCAAACACGCCACGATCACTAAGGCGATGAGGATTAAACCGAATCGGAATTGTCGGAAATTTTTCAAACTTTTGCGAAAGTTGAATTAGCGATGCTGTTTATCTCTACAGAAATCAGTAGCGGGCGACCACTTCACCATTTTCGTCCAGAATTTCGAAGTAATGGCAATATCCACCATCCATGCTCGCCGGCATCAAGAAGCTAGCCATATAAACTCCGTTAACAAAGTCCTCAGCGGTAAGTAACAACTCTGTGGAACCGTCGAGGAACATTACTCCGGCTCGATCAATGACAACCCGCACGGTGTACCCAAGCGGAAGACCCGTAATAATGACCGGACTCTGAACTAAAATATAGCCTGGGACATCCGTTGCTTTTTGTGTGGTCTGAAAAACCGCGTCGGTCGCTCCAGCAAAACCCATAACCTCGATACCACCACGCGCTACAATCGGGCCACCTTCATAAAGTCTAGCTAAGATGCCGTAGGAACCGGATGCAGTAGACTCAAGCTTGGCATAGCTGCCTGTTCCTTCAGCTCCGCCTTCGAGCAGACGTAGTGGAGCCGCCACTTGGAGTGTGAGTGCGGCTGGCACATCTAGGTATGTATAGGTATTGGCGACTTCGTTCCCGAGATACATTGGATCACCTCCAAAATCGGAGTCGTAAACTTCAATTTCCACTGAAGAGCTGGCCCCACTGGTGTGTGTAGCTGTGAGCGTGTAGGTCCCTGCTTGCTGGAAGGTTTGAAATACTCCTTCACTCGCTGGGTGTTGACTGTAGGAAAGTGAGCCAACTTGATACGCAACCTGCGCCGTGTCTCCTGCCGATTGTGGATAGTTGAATTGCAGAGTATCTCCAACTCTAATACTGTAGCTACTTACCGAGTTCAGATTGAGTGGAGTCCAATTCAATGAAATCTGATGAGTATTTGCACCACCTTCAAAGCTTCCGACCACTGTCGTACTTCCATTTGTATTCAATGGAACGTCCGCAAACCAGTGTTTATCATTCAATCCAGTCTGCACTGCAGCGTCGGCACCGTTCCAAGTAAGAATCAAATTCCCTGGATAACGGGTGGATCCTTCAACACTGGCTGGTGATGTGTGGGATTCACCGGATGCCGTTTGTATTGAGTTATGTTGATAGAACCATGCAAGCCAGTCAATTGTGCCATCTAGATCAAGATCAGGGCCAGTTGGACGTCTCAATTCAAATCCAAGGAGTTGGAATGTTTCGCTCGCAATCGTGTTGTCGATGAAGAATTCAACCCGGTGAGTGCCACCACTCAACACCCCAGTTAGTACCCGCATGGTAGCAGTTTCATCCTTCGGATAAGACATCAGCTGAGATCCGAGCGAAACGGAATCCACTGTAGTCTCAATCTGCAGCTCTTTAGTGGCGTGAAGTTGACTCAAGATCGTGCCTTCCACAGCCAAGATCCATTGCTTGCCAGATTCCGGCACAATGAAATCAAAAGCAATCGACCCGCGGAAATTATCCCCCACCACTCCATCACCAAATTCCGACCAAGTCATGTTGCCACCAACCGGGGTATGAATATCAATCACCGATACCACTTGCTCAGAAGCCCCCACACTTGCCAGCGGATCGCCATCAAGCTGGTAGAAGCTTTCACCGTCAGTGATGCCATCACCATTGCTATCAACAAGGGTCGGATTGGTTCCAATCAGGTACTCAATCCGGTTTGAAAGTCCGTCATGGTCATAATCCCCACGCTCACCTTCCCGGTCTATATCGACAAAACCGTTATCATTCGTATTCAGCCCGTAGGAAGTTTCCCATGCGTCTGGCAGATAATCGTCATCCAAATCGTCAGTCTCTGGAGTATAGGAGGACAACGCTTCCGATGGAATCAAGCTGCGTTCACCATC
The DNA here is from genome assembly GCF_016595435.1 of Luteolibacter pohnpeiensis. Taxonomy (GTDB): domain Bacteria; phylum Verrucomicrobiota; class Verrucomicrobiia; order Verrucomicrobiales; family Akkermansiaceae; genus Luteolibacter; species Luteolibacter pohnpeiensis. The sequence goes on along the minus strand of NZ_JAENIJ010000048.1, from coordinate 9,787 downwards.
GTCGCATGCCCATCCAAGGCTGAAACTACAAGTCGTGCCGTGGCCACGTTGATGAATTACCTCGATGAAATACTTATGGCCTGCTTCCAAAGCTACCGGATCGCTCATTTGTGAGGCAAACAAATCCCACGGCGCGCCATCGGACGACCAAGCGATGCCCTGACCAGATCCCATTTCCGGAGCGATTCTGGCGATCCGTTGTTTTTTGTATTTGGTTTCATCCGTTGAGAGCCATAGTTCAACCGAAGTATTGCCGCTGACCCAGAATGTGTAGTTACCGGACTGCGGAACTTCAATGTAACCACGGGCTCTGCTCGCTATGTAATCCCCAGTCAGAACACCTGTGGTTCCATCCACCATAATATCCGTTGAACTCGGGGTATCATAGTAGCCCTTATCACTCACTGTGCTCGTAACGGAATAGAAAGGCATTTCATCCCAACGGCTAAACGATAGGAATCCATCTACTGAACCTGCTGCAAACGGATCCGTGTTTTTCATGGATTCCGCCCAGTTCGGCACACTGTCCCCATCGGGATCGGCTAACTGATGAAAATTCCCTTCGTTGGTATTTGCTAAGCTGAAACCATGAGTAATTTCCCAATCATCACGCATTTCATCGTAATTTTGGTCGTTTGCTTCACCAGCGTAAGATTCGATCGCACTAGGCGGAATCATCTCACGAGCCTCACCAGGAATTTGCCATGCAATTTCAAGGTGATCAACACCACTTCCCTCCTTATGTAAGGCTTCGATGAAATATTTTTCACCAGCTATCAAGTGAATCACCGGGCTTTTCTGAAACGGGTGACCATCCCAAGACTGAGCAACGGTCGTTCCAACGCAATAAGCAATCCGCTTGCGATCGAACTTAGACTCTGAAGACGAAATCCAAAGTTCTCCATTATCATCAGATGAAATCCAAAAACTATAATCTCCCGTTACAGGAGCAGTGATTATTCCACGAAGCCTCTGTGTGTAATTATCCCCCCAGTTTTGAGCTGATTCACCACCAGGAACAACACCCGTTAAATCTGCCTCCTCAAAGAAGCGCTCGCTATTACGGAAGTCGTTGATGTTACCTCCTTCCGCATTGGATGTCCAAACTTCACGAAACATCGCTCCAGCCAACCGGTTAGGCGTATAGGGGGAGCTTCCGTTCTCATACTCAAGCCAATTTACAATTCCGTCACGGTCCGGATCACCACCTAATCCATTGTCTCCTTCAGCACTCATCGGATCAAGCCCCGCAGCAATTTCCCAGCTGCTTGGCATGTCATCGCCATCTGGATCCTCAATATCATGAGTGTGGCCTTCCAGCGCCGAACTCGGAATAATATCGATACTTGAAGTTCCGGGAACTGTCCATCCGATTTCGAGATGGTCGTTGCCCACCGATTCTTTCAACCAAGCCTCAATGTAGTATTTCTGACCTGCCTGAAGAGAGATACCCGTCGATTGCTGGCTACTGAACAAATCCCACTGCTCCACTCCAGTCGCACCCTCAACATAGGCTATCTTTTGTTTGGCAAACTGGCTTTCACTACTAGACAGCCATAGCTCGCCATGATCGTCACTCGCCAAATAAAAGGTGTAAACCCCTGTCACAGGTGCAATCACAACACCACGCAGCCGTGAACCATAATTATCTCCTCGGTTGGCTGGTGTTGCGGCAGATGTCACAAATTCCGTTTCGTCCGGGGCAGCAGTAAATTTGCTGCTATAGCGTAGATGATTAATACTCAATCCATTGACATTACCCCAAGTATCCAGCGTCAAACCTCCGGCCTCACGAAAACGCTCAAATGGATCGGTATTATTGATGCTTTCTTCCAAATTGGTCACACCATCGCCATCCGGGTCGGCAAGAGGATGTTGATCTGGGTAAATGGTTCCATTGTCACTGGTGCTAAATCCATGAGTCAATTCCCACGAATCTAATAATTCGTCGTTATCAATATCATCTGGATCAAAGGTAAACGACATTAACGCTGACGCAGGAATCACTTCACGGCTACCTCCGAGAATCTGCCAAGCAATGGAGAAATGATCATCACCGCCCCCCTCTTTATGGAGCACCTCCATAAAATAGCTCTCTCCTTCCACCAGGTGAATGGTTGCAGATTGTTGTGAAGCATTGCTATCCCAGCTCTGCTGTCCTGTTGCTCCGCTCACATAAGCAATCTTTGTTCGTCCAAACTTCGATGCCGTAGGCGAAAGCCACAGCTCACTATCATCATCCGATGCAATCCAAAATGTGTAATCGCCTGTCGTCGGCGCAGTCAACCATGCGCGACCACGTGCAGCAAAGTTATCACCATCATTGATCGGTGAAAGTGCTCCATAAAATACCGATAATTCGTCCGCAGTATCCCAATAGCGTGTGCTATTACGAAAATCGGAAAGCGAGTTCGTTACATTTCGCCAAACCTCACGTGCCATCCCGCCCGAAATCGAGTTTTTCGTGAATGGATCACTGTTGATCTCATACTCCATCCAGTTCTGGATACCGTCTGCATCCGGGTCAGCTGCTCCTCCATCGTCATCTCCTGCGCTCATCGGATCAAGCCCGTTGGTTGTTTCCCAGGCGCTAGGCATTTCGTCACCATCTGGATCGTCTAAATCAAATGCATGACTCGATAACGCGCTCCCCGGTATGATACTGATTGCCGTGGCATCTGGAGTCATCCAACCGATCTCCATATGATCGCTTACAAGTGCCTCTTTTAGAATCGCTTCAATATAATAGCTTTGGCCTGCAACCAACGAAAACGTCACCGATTGTTGTTCTGTATATTTATCCCATTGAGCCACATTGGTTGATCCATACATTCCGGCGATCTTTTGCTTCCCAAACTGGCTTTCACTACCGGAAAGCCACAGCTCGCATTGATCATCGCCAGAAATGTAAAAGGTGTAATTGCCAGTAACCGGAGCGGTGACCAAACCTCTCAGCCGAGTTCCAAAATAATCTCCACGATTCGTGGGTGTAGCAGCAGAAGTCACATACTCTGTGCTATCAGGAGTAGACGAAAAACGAGGGTTCCAAGTTAGAAATTCAACCTTTGTGCCTCGGATACCATCCCAAGTATCCATGGTCAGAACGCCTGGAATACGACTATGAGTTGTCGGATCCATCCCAAGACTAGCCTCCTCATAGTTGGTAAATCCATCGTGATCCGGATCAGCGAGTGCCAATTGATCAGCTGCAGTTGCCGAATTCAAACCATACTGTAACTCCCAATCATCAGGTAATTCGTTTTCATTCAGATCATTGGCGTCTAATGTAAATGACTCGATGTAAGACGAAGGAATCAATTGCCGAATACCACCTGCCTGCTGCCAAGCCACCTCTACATGATCCGACACCGACCCTTCCTTGTGAAGGACTTCAAGAAAATACGATTGGCCTGCCTGTAGTGTAATACTCACCGACATCTGGCTTGTTTGATCATCCCACGCATTCACACTCGTAGCACCCGCCAAACTCGCAATTTTCACTCGATCAAACTTCGAATCCGTCGTCGATAGCCACAATTCCGAGTAATCATCTGACGATATCCAAAAGGTATAATTCCCCGTAGTTGCAGGCTTCAGATAGCCACGCAGTCTTTGGATATAGTTATCTCCAATATTTGAAGGAACCGCATTCGAATCAACCAGATCCTTCGTGTCCGGGGCTCCAAAAAGAACAGGATTTTCATATAATCCAGCCGTTGAGGTGCCAGATACATCAAACCACAACTCCCGGCTGAGCTTTCCAAGCTCTCCTGCCATAGTGGTTCCCAGACCAGCCAATATCGCTCCAGCACCAACCACAGCGGACTTGTTCTTTCGAATGATGCTTTGACTAAACACAACACAGAACACAGAGACCACTCGCCATTTCGTCAATGATCAAAATTAAAAAATTATTAAGATAACCATAAATCAATGACTTAGGAGTGTAATATTATTAAATTGATCTGTTTATTAATGATCCCATTTTCGGCCACAACGAACATGAATGCCGCGAACCGTCCAGATTCAGATAATCTGCAAGTAGATCAATATTACCGAAAAATACCCGCCCAGCCCTGAAGTTTACAGGTTCCAACAAGGAGAAAACCATACAATTCTCACTTTAGACCGCTTTGTAAGATCACGAGTTTGTGAAGCGGCTACAAATCAAAATAGGGCCGACAAATCGTCTGAATTGCTTCCTTCAGATGATCAGGTAATCGCGACCAGCAATCTTGGATTCTCGCCAATGTGGGACAGAGCAGGACTTGCTTTTGTGGACCTATTTGTGGACATGGCCAGCTTGGGATTTCGTAAGTAATTGAACCCGAGACCATAACGCTCCACGATTTTGAAGGTTCGAATCCCGCCAGCCCGACCAATTTGGTCACCGAAGTTTTCTGACCTTCCCAAAACATTTTCCCCTCCTGCTCCGCAATCCTACGGGCTGGCGGGATGAGAACCCCATTGAGCGAAGCGAGAGGGTTTGAAAGCAGAGGATGTCCCCGACATCCAAGCTCCAGCATCGGCACAGCCGCATCCTGCTTGGCCGGAGCAACGCGAAGGCAATCCCGCCAGCCCGACCCATTTGGTCAATATCGGAAATCTTACGCTTCTTTGAGCAGCTTGCGGAAGTAGTCGATGGTTGGATCGAGGCCGTCTTCCAAAGAAACGGTGGGCTGCCAGCCTAGGTCTTGCTGGGCCAGGGTGATGTCGGGACGACGCTGTTTTGGATCATCGCCAGGAAGTGGCAGGTAGGTGATTTTGGACTTACCGCCGACTTTTTTCAGCACCAGCTCCGCCAATTGCAACATGGTGAATTCCCCTGGATTACCGATGTTGACCGGACCGCTTTGGGTTGGGTGATTCATCAAGCGGATGAAGCCCTCGATCAGGTCATCGACGTAGCAGAATGACCGGGTCTGGGTGCCGTCGCCATAAATCGTGATGTCCTTGCCGGTGAGTGCTTGGACGATGAAATTGGAAACCACGCGACCGTCGTCCGGCAGCATTCTGGGGCCGTAGGTGTTGAAAATCCGGACCACGCGAATTTCGACACCGTTCTGGCGATGGTAGTCGAAAAACAAGGTTTCCGCGCAACGCTTGCCTTCGTCGTAACAGGCGCGAATTCCAATCGGATTCACACTGCCCTTGTAGGATTCAGGCTGAGGATGGACTTCCGGATCGCCGTAAACCTCTGAAGTCGAAGCTTGGAAAGCACGCGCGCCCACCCGTTTCGCGAGTCCCAATGTGTGGATCGCGCCCATGACCGAGGTCTTGGTGGTCTTGATCGGGTTGTGTTGATAGTGCGGGGGTGATGCCGGACAGGCGAGGTTGTAGATCTGATCAATCTCAAAACGGAATGGCTCAGTCACATCGTGGCGAACCAATTCGAAATGCGGATCGTCCAGCAGGTGCAGGATATTGCGTTTGCGCCCGGTGAAAAAGTTATCGAGGCAAATGATTTCATTTCCCTCACGAAGAAGGCGTTCGCACAAATGAGAACCTAAAAAGCCCGCTCCACCGGTGATCAAAATCCGCATGACGGGGATTCTCGACCGGAGAATCCGCTTAAATCAAGGCGGATTCTGAAATAGACCGCGAAAGTTCAAAAAAGATTGAACAAACCTGAATTCGCACGCAAAGGTTGTCCCCGTGAATGATTCAGCCGGATCCTCCAAGCGGCAATCCAATGGCTTGGATGCCATTGAACGTCAAGTCGTCGACGTTTTTATCGATGGCGTGAAAGTCCTCGGGCTGCCCCGATCCATCGGGGAAATATACGGGCTCTTGTTCATTTCCCAGCAACCGCTTTCACTGGATGATCTCGTTGAAAAACTGGAAATCAGCAAAGGCTCCGCGAGCCAAGGACTCAAGCTCCTCAAGGGTTTAGGCGCGGTGAAGGAAGCCGTCGGTGAAATTGACCGCCGCACTTATTACCGCCCATCCTTGGAGTTAAAACGTCTGGTCGGCGGCTACATTCGTGAGCAAATCCGCCCACATCTCGATAGTGGAAAGTCCAAAATCTCACTAGTTGCCACCCGCAGCATTGACGATCCGGAACGACGCGAGTTTCTTGAGGACCGACTCGATCAGCTCAATAGCTGGATGCGCCGCGGCAGTCGGGTCCTGCCAATTCTGCAAAAACTTCTCGGTCAATGACTCCCCCGCACGACTCGGCACCTGCATGGTATTGCGTGCGGACCCAGACCAAGCGCGAGCACATCGCCGCGAAGCATCTTCGCGAGCTCGATGGGGTCGAGGCCTTTTGCCCGCGCTTGCGCTATCGCAAAGCTACCCGCAGAGGAAAGATCTGGTGGGTCGAACCGCTTTTTCCGGGATACCTTCTCGCCAGATTCCAAATCGCCGAAATGGAACGCGCAGTCACGTTCTGCCAAGGTGTCCGTGGATTGGTAAGATTTGGCGCGGAAATTCCTCCGGTCCCCGATTCCTTCGTCAGCGATCTCAAGCATGAAATCATCTCACGAGAAGATGCAGATGAAGAAATGATCACCGTCCCTCCTGCCATCGAATTGGGCGAGGAAATCGAAATGGCCTCCGGCCCGTTAAGTGGCATGCGCGGCACCGTAGTCTCGATCATGCCCGCCACAGAGCGGGTCAAAGTGCTATTGGACTTCCTGGGCAGACCCCAGACCATCGACGTTGACCTGTTTTCCATTCTTCTCCCGCGCAAACCTCTCCCGTAAAACCAGTCCAATCAATTTTCAAACAAACTGTTAGATCGTTCATTTTTGATTGAACTACGCTTCCCGCTGTCGCTTCATCGGCAAGGGTTAAGCCCCGTATGACGATTCCACTCGTCCAAACTGATTTATCCGCCCGGTTTTCTTCCAGAAAAGGAAGAATCGACCGAGGGCGGCAGCGTCTAAAAATCGATTTTTGCTCTTTTGCAGGCTGAGGCATCTACAGATTTCTTAATCATCGGAGCTGGGTTTTCAGGACTTGTCGTCGGTGAGAGACTGGCAGCTGCTGGCTGGAAATGCACGGTAGTGGATCGTAGGAGCCATTTTGGTGGGAATGCATACGATCGCATCGATGAAGCCGGTGTTCTCATCCATCCCTACGGACCGCATTATTTTCGGACGAATTCCAAAAGGATTGTCGAATACCTGTCGCGCTTCACGGACTGGCATCACGTCAACTACACGATCAAAAGTTATACGCGGGATCGATTTTGGAGTTTTCCAATCAACCTGAACACCTTCGAAGAATTTCTAGGAAAACCGGCGACCTCAGAGGAATTCAGCCATTGGTTAGAGCAGACCAAAATCCCAATCGAGCGCCCGAGTAATTCCGAAGAAATCATCATCTCCCAAGTCGGCCGCGAACTTTACGAGTTATTTTTCGAAGGCTACACGACCAAACAATGGAAACGCCACCCCCGCGAGTTGGACGCTTCCGTCTGCGGACGAATCCCAATCCGCACCAATCGTGACGATCGCTATCTGACAGAAGAATTTCAGGCACTTCCCAAAGACGGATATTCCGCCATGTTCGCCAGGCTGATCGAGGCTTCACCAAATCTCAATGTCCACCTTGGGGTCGACTTCGAGGAAGCCAAGGCGCGTTGGAATTACAAACACCTTATATTCACAGGGGCCATCGACGCTTATTTTGGCCGCTGCTTCGGCCCCTTGCCCTACCGATCCCTCAGATTTGAGCATGAATCCTTCAATCGGGATCAACTTTTGGGGCGAGAAAAAATCTCGAACCAAGAAGGATTTTGGCAGCCTGCCGTCCAAGTGAACTACCCGGATGCAGACGTGCCTTTCACCAGGATCGTTGAGGTGAAACACGCCACTGGGCAGCAGGTAGATGCCACTACAATCGTAAGAGAATACCCTAAAGATTGGCAGCCGAATGAGGAACCGTATTATCCAATTCCTGCCGCAGACTCTTCGACTCTATACCGACGATATGCCGAGCTCGCTGCCTCGGAGAAGCACACTAGTTTCATTGGACGCCTTGCAACTTATCGTTACTACAACATGGATCAAGTAACCGGCATGGCTCTTGCTGAAGCTGAGCGGCTGCTTACCCGATACGGGTCTCCTATTTCCTAATAAAGAACGTCATCCAAACACCTATGAAAAAGATCTTCATCGCTGGTCATCGCGGCATGGTCGGCTCCGCGCTTGTGCGTGAAGCGGAATCTCGCGGGGATTTCGAAGTCATCACCGCCACTCGCGATCAATTGGATCTGCTCGACCAAGCAGCGGTTTTCGATTTCGTCGCAGCTGAAAAACCCGACATCGTGGTGATCGCCGCAGCGAAAGTCGGCGGCATTCACGCAAACTCGACCTATCCGGCCGACTTCCTTTACGAAAATCTCGCCATCGCCTCGAACCTCGTCGAAGGCAGCCGCCGCGCCGAGGTCGATCGCGTGCTATTCCTCGGTTCTTCCTGCATTTACCCGAAACTGGCTCCGCAGCCGATGCCAGAAGATTGCCTGCTCACCAGCCAGTTGGAAGTGACCAACGAAGCTTACGCGATTGCCAAAATCGCCGGCCTCAAATTGTGCCAGCACTACCGCGCTCAGCACGGACTGAATTACCACAGCGCGATGCCGACGAATCTCTACGGCCCTGGCGATAACTATCATCCGGAAAACTCCCACGTCATCCCCGCTCTCATCCGGCGTTTCCATGAGGCAAAGGAAGCCGACGCAGAGTCGGTCACCATTTGGGGCACCGGCACGCCACGCCGCGAATTCCTCCACACCGATGATTTGGCAAAGGCTTGCTTCCACCTGCTTTCGCTCGATAACCCACCGGACTGGGTCAACGTCGGGGTCGGCGATGACATCAGCATTCATGAATTGGCGGAGCTCGTCGCAGAAACCGTCGGTTTCAAAGGCGAAATCCTCACCGATCCAACCAAGCCGGACGGCACACCTCGCAAGCTGATGGATATTTCCAAGATCAAAGCCACCGGCTGGTCCCCTGCCATCGACTTCCGCGAAGGCCTCGCCGCCGCCTATCAAGACTTCCTCGCCAGCCTCGAAACCGGCGCTGCACGCCTCTGAGCGGCGGGGAGCTGGGAGAAAAGAGCTTGGAGTTAATATGACGGCTCATGGAAAATCAGTTTCGTTTCCAGAATCTTGAAATTTGGCAGCGAAGCGCCGACCTGGGCCAAACTTTATTCAATATCGCTGAAGAATTAGAATCTGCGAAAGCTTACCGCTGGGCAGAGCAGCTCCGAGCTGCGGCACTCAGCATTACCAACAATATTGCGGAAGGCTCCGGAAGTTATTCGAAATCAGAATTCGCCCAGTTTCTTAATTACGCACGCCGCTCCACTTTTGAATGCGCCAACATTTTACTCCAACTCAAACCCCGGCTCTCTAGCGAAATTCCAATGGATCCAGTTTTCAAAGAACTCGCTGAAATCAGCCGAATGATCCACGCATTCCGCAAATCACTCCTTTAACACTGAGACTCCCAGCTCCCAGCTCCCAGCTCCCAGCTCCCAGCTCCTCCACCATGAAAAAAGCACTGATCACCGGAGTTACCGGTCAAGACGGATCCTATCTCGCTGAATTCCTGCTCGAAAAAGGATACGAAGTCCACGGCATCAAACGCCGCGCTTCCCTCTTCAACACCGAGCGCGTCGACCACATCTACGAAGATCCCCACATCGAGCACGCACGCTTCAAGCTCCACTACGGCGACCTCACCGACACCTCCAACCTCACCCGCCTCCTCGCTGAAATCCAGCCCGATGAGGTCTACAACCTCGGCGCCATGTCCCACGTCGCCGTTTCCTT
>NZ_JAENIJ010000047.1 GCF_016595435.1 Luteolibacter pohnpeiensis | reverse complement strand
CGCCGGTGGCATGCCACCGGCGCTGGCTCTGACCAATCTCCGTCGTTATTCAGACTAACGGGTAGGCAGACGACCTTGTTTATTTTGTCGCTGGGCTTTGCTTTCCTGTTTTTCACGCTACTCACCTCGTGTGGATCAGGTCTTATTACTGCATTATTACTGTCTGTTCCGATGCCAATTGGAATGCTGATCTTTCTCTTGGCACTTTGTAGCGGGCGTTATGAGGGATATGCAGCCCATTGGTTGGAATGGCGGCTGGCTAAAATGAGACACGTCGGAATAATTAATATGCAGAATCAATATGATAAATCTCACTGATGGCTTTGTAAGTCATGGACAAATTGTATGGTGTCCGAATCGTAGTCAGGTTTTTGTATCCAGATTACTTGAAGTATCAGCTCCGTCACTGGAAACCGCATCGGTTGAATATTGCAATCAACTCGAAATCGAGATCTCAGTCATTCTCCACATGTTGCCGGATGAGGTTCTGATGCAGGCGGTTTGGATGCAGGATCTTGATCATGGTCCCTTGCTGAAAAAGTATTACAAAGATACGCTGGACTTTGCCAAACAGCCTTGGGTTGAGCGGGAACGTAATGCTATTTTTGTTGAACAGATGGAGCGAGATCAACGGGGTGAGCTCCGCGGTGAACGGCTACTCATCTCGCTACGCATGCCATTGGGTTGCGGTTCAGGTGAGGTGACCGATGAGCTTCTCACTGCTTCACATCATGGGTTTGATTTATGGATCTCTGAAATCAAGGGTGCGATCGGACGAATTGGTGGTATTGCCGAGGAGCCAGACGAAAATCGGCTATTTCAAATCATACGAAAGTATGTCGACCCTGTAGCGGATCTTGATCCGTACGCTCAGAATGATCCATCAGGGTTATCGCTTTGTGATACACTTCCTGGAGACTTCGTTGGAGAAGAAGGTCTAGGTTTCTATTGTGGAGGATTACATCATGGATTCGTGGCTTTGTCGGTTCTTCCGCAGGCGACTTATTCAGGGATTATTGCTCAGATATTGAATGTTCCGTTCCGAAATTATGGACTAACCTTGAATATTCGATCTCTCGATCCGGCGAAGGAATTGGAGGAAACTGAATCCAAGAAGTCGAAATTGGAGAGGGCTCTTCGTTCAGGTCGTAATACTCGATTAGAGCATTCGATCTCGGCCCTGCGTAATCGGATACAATCACTGGCCTCGGGAGAGGCGCATCCTGTGAAGATCCAGATGATTGTGAGAGCTCACGACGCAAACGCTGAGCTACTTAGGTCCAAACTCATTGCGGTTCGTAATGCGATTGGCCGTATGCAGGGAGCGGCTGGAGTAGAGATTGCGCTGCCTACGACAGCACGAAATCTCTTCCTCGCAGGGATGCCTGGTGCTCCCATCGTGGAGGAAGCGTTTTGGCATAAGGTGGATGATGTAGTGGCTGCGAACTTGATACCGTTAACGGGGGATGCAGGAAGATCGCTTGAGCAAGCACAAGCCATTTTTCAGACCTCTCGAGGAGGGCTTTTTGGTGTCCGGATTTTTGGCGGAAAGGAAGGTCACGAATACCCCAGACATGCATTCGTGACCGGAATGACAGGGAGTGGGAAATCAGCCTTCTTGATCTCATTGTTAACGCAAAGCAATCCATTCGTGGATTACACCGTGATTATCGATGACGGTTTATCATACGCATCTTTTGTAAGCGTTACAACTGGTGGAAAAGTTCGTCCTCTGATTTTAGGAGTGGGTTGTAATGAAACTCTCAACTACTGGGACACTGGAGGCTTGCCCTCGGAAGGGCGCCATGTCGCCGATATTGTAGCTGTACTTCATTTGATGGCGGGTTATAAGTCCGACGAAGATGCTGACCGGCTGCGAGAGGCTTTACTCGAAAGTTTCGTGGTTCGATTTCGCGCTGAATGGGCTGAGAAGTGGCTCGGCTCTGAGGGAGGGCGTAAAGCTTCAATCAGGCAGCTCCTACGCGCACTTATTCGATTTGCTGAGGAGAATAGCCTTAACGGCGATTTAGCTGAGAAATATTCCAGGTTTCATGCCTGGGCTGTCCAAAATCCCATTGAATCACAAGCATTCGTAGACGAGATGCCGCCGGAAGACGAGGACCTAGATGAGAATCTCCTGATCGCACTCTCATTCGCAAGGATGTCTCCCGAGGATATGCCGACGCACACTTGTTTTCACGACTGGCTCAAGAAAGAGACCAGTTCCCAATCGAGCCATGAGTCTGAAGTTCAGATGCTAATCACACTTCTTGGGAGCTGGCGTTCAGACCATGGAGCGAAAGGGGCTCTGTTAGACGGTATCAACACTGTGGATTTGTCAGCTCCTTGCGTGCATCTTGAGTTGGGTAAACTCGGTGAAACGGATGAGGCGCTCAAAGCACTGGTATCTTATGTGATTTCGAGCAAAGTGCGTAATGAGATCACAAAACGTCCTCGGTCTCAGAAAAAGCGAATTGTCATCGAAGAACTTGGTGCATTCATCAAACTCAAAGGCGGCGAGCGAATGGTCCGAGATTTCTATGAACGGATGCGGAAGAATAATGCCTGGGTGGTCTCAGTCTGTCAGCAAGTCTCTAGCCTTCCAGAGTCCATGGCAAGGTCGATTCTTGGTAATACCCGACTGGCCTTTTTGTTCCGACAAAAGGAGCAACGCGATCTCGATGCGCTCCAACGTGCATTCCATTTGCCTGGTAATGCGATCGATGCCATCCGCCGTTTTGGTGAACCCACTGTGGAATATGGGGCACCGTTTTTGTGTTGGGAAGGTCTCAATGAGCATGACCGTGTGACATTTGCAACGAATCGAGCAACCCCAGAAATGCTCTATGTTTCCGCCAGCAGTGGTGAGCATTTTGAGCAGCGTGCCATGGCATTATCAAAGTATGAGGATGTCCTCGAAGGAGTGATCGCCGAAGCTCGAAAGTCGTAGTGGTTCCGGGCCGGGGCGGAGGGGAAGGCGTATTTGGTATTGTATCAACACCAATCCAATAATGCCGAAAAATTCGATCTTATTTGCTATTTGCTCAGGCCCACTGAGCCTGATCTTAACGAGTTGCTCACTAATCGGTTTGCATACCGATGGAGAAGTGAAAAAGCTGCAGTCAGCGGCTTATAAAGCTGGGATCACGAATGGGAAAGCTGCCGAGGTTCGCTCGCGCTACCACCAGGAAGAGGAGGCCAAGGCGTTGCCCCGTCCTCCTCTCCCCAAACGTTACTATCGTATGCCTGTCGAAGGATATACGACTTCGGATGGAGTTAAAGTCGAGGGTCATACCGTAACTGTGGAGGTGGTTCAGCCATGAAGTCCATCATCATCACTCTGCTATTCGCAGTGAACTTCAGCCTGGTCCCCATGGTCTCTGCGACCATGCCGGTAGTGGATGTTGGGTTGATCAAAACCAATCTGATCAATGCCAAGCGCGATTTGGTGGAACAAATTCTCCAAGGGGAGAGACAGGTGATGCAGTATGAACAGCTTGTTGCTCAAGTTCGACAGATTGATCAATACTTAAACCGTTTTGGAGAACCAGGTGCTGTAAGTCTCGAATCAATCAAGGACACTGTTCGATTTCTCCATAAACTGGATCCTGGCAAAACAACCGCAGAGATATTGGGAAATGTAAAAGCCGAAGATATCTTTGAAGCCCCCGTGGCACCTGGGTACGAAAAGGTTGCCTCCGAAATCCGTGTAAATGGACAAGTCGTGGGGGTTCGTGATCCTGATGTTTACACCCCTGAGGTTGCTTCTCGCCTTGCCCTAGCCCATTACGAAAGTGTTAGAAATTCAGTGTTAGAGCAGAGAAAGGAACTCAAATCGAGTTTGGACTCGGCTTTAATTGAACTGCGATCAGCAACCACAGCGAGTGAGGTGGCGAAACTTGATGTCGTCATTCGTTCACTCGAAAGTCAATTGGCCTCCACTGGGACGGATCTGCAACTCGCTGCAAGCGCGGCCACTCTTCGTATGCTCGAAAACCAAACCGAGGAGCGCATCGAAGCGAAGGTTGCGGTTGAGAATAAACGGGAAGTTTTGAAGGTGAATACTGAGACCGAATTGCAGGTCTTCCGCCTGCCAAACCGTCCGCTCCTTTTCAAACGTTAACCGACATTCATCATGGAAACGGACATAAGTGATTTCTTCCCCGAACTCCAGACCTATTCCTCGGAGCTCTATCATGTAATGATTGCGGTGGCTTCGCTCATTTTACTGGCTGGATTGATTATCAGAATAAATGCCTCAGGTGGAGATCCCATCTTGATGGTTAGGGCAGTGCTGACTGTTGGCATTGCTGGCATCCTGATCAGTGCGCTACCGGACTGGATCAATCAGCTGCAGGTGATTGCTTACGATTTGATTGATGGTATGGGAGCGGATCCTTCAAAATCGTATCAACGCTTCGCCAAACTCATGGTCAAAACTTCTCCAAACTCAGGAGGAGATCCCGGTATCTGGGATATTCTTTGGGGAGAAGGGGGAGGTCTTGGAGATGCGATGGTTTACGCCGCACTTTTTCTTACATCGAAACTCGCGCAGGCGATCATGTTTTTGTTCTTTATCGTCCAACAGACTCTGGTGCTCTTTCAGACGGCTTTGGCCCCCGCTTTCGTAGCAATGTTCATGATCAGATCCCTTTCTGGGACTGCAACCCAGTTCTTTCTTCGCTTAGTGGCAGTTTGCCTCTGGCCGATCGGTTGGGCGATTGCGAGTCTGATGACGAATGCTCTGATTGAGATGTCAACTCATGACGATGGACAAATCGTGGACTACTATCAGGGGAACGGCTTTATATTGATACTCTCGCTGTGGATTCTTCTGAGTACTCTCGCTGCACCTTTGGTCATTTGGAAGCTTCTCAGCGGCGCATCATCAGCCGGAGATGCACTTTTTGGAGGTGTTGCGAGCGGACTGAGCCAGGGTGCCGCATTCGCTGCATCAGGTGGGATGACGACAGTGATGATGGGGGGCTCAAGCCTTGCCACAGCGGCTGGTGCTACGGCGGGTGGAATCGGTGGAGCCGTAAGTGGTGCTCTCGGCGCAGGAGGAGGGGTGATCATTCCAACTGCGATCGGACTTGGTTCAGCGATGGTGGCTGGCAATTCGGCTGACTCAGGTCCTGTTGATTACAACCGCCGCGCTGCGGAACTCTCTAACGGAAAATCATGAAATCGATCAACTCACCTTCACTCACCGCATTTCTCAAACGAGATCGTTCTGGCCGTTTTTGGGGCTATGTGGCTCTTGGTTCGTTCGGATTCTCATTGCTCCTATGCTGGCGAATGGCGATGGCCTTCGAAACGCGCCCACGATTTGTAGTCATGGATCCTTCGGGCACACTGATCATCACACGTGAAAAGGGCTTTGAGGATGCGAGTCAAATTCACGTTTCTCAAGCCGAACTGGCTGTCCAGACATTATTGAATCGCCAACCGACCGGCTTTGATAGCGAGGAGCGCCTAAAGCGGCTATTTGATACAAAAAGCTACGCAAAAGCGCTCGAACTGGAGGCAAACGAGTCGGCTGAGTTTGTGGTAAAGTCGATCCACCAAAAGGCAGAGATCGAAGATATCAAACTCCAGAAGCTGACCGGCACCGCCGTTGAATCGGTGGTTCGCGGGCAATTGATCCGGATTGGAAGTTTTGAGGACAAGCCTTCGATCGAAGTTCTTCATTTTGAACTTAACATGCGCTTTGAGCATAACCCCAAGCTGCTTGAGAACGGTCGGTTTCCGACCGTGGTCAGAAGCTTCGAACTCACAACATCGTCGATTCCATGAAATTTATCACTCTCGGGGTTTTTATTCCCACATTGGTATTCGCTGAGGTTGAGCCACCTACCACCTGGCAGCTTAATCCGTCCAAGGTTTTGACCATCCCGATTCACACTGAAATGGATACTCTTTTGATGTTTCCGCAGCCGGTGACCTTGATCGCTGGAAAAGGACTGACTCAAGGCGATGGAATAGGTATCGTCCAATATCAGCAGGCGCAAGATGCGCGGATAATTCTGCTTCGTCAGATTAAGCAAGAACCTCCCGTCCTGATGCATGTGGTGATGGGAACCGAAGGATACAGCTTTCAGCTGGTTGGAAGTAGTCAGCCAGCAAGCATTATCCATTTCAAATCCGGTGAGCAAACCGCACCGGCGGTTGAAATTCCAGAAGCTGATGCACGAGGTGCATCAGGGCACGTCGACGAAGAACGGCAGGCACAATTGGTTCGATTGTTCCTTGGAGAAGCAGTCCTGAAAGCAAAGATTCCCGAGGAATACCAAGGCTATCGATCGGTTCAGAGCAATGTGTCGACTAGGACAGGGAACATAGAAATCCGTGTTAGCCGAGTAGGTCGATTTGATCGTGAAGACGCCATTGTATTGCTTGCGGAGATTCGGGGGCTAAGTGAAAATAATCCTTATCTATCTGAAAAAGGCTTGAAGATCACCCTGGCTGAAAATCGATCATATCAGCCAAATTATGTCAAAATTTCTAAGGATGACAGTTCTGATTCTGGCGTGATGAAACTGACCTTACTCCTTATTGGAGACGGGAAGGGGAGTTCATTACATCTCAGTCCTGAAAATCGTTTTGGAGTGACCTTAGACCAAAATCTGAGCCTAAAACCAAATCCATGAGCTGGTATTCAATCATCGACTTTTTCAAAGGACGAACCGGTCGTGTCCTGATTTTTTCGGCGATATTCCTCGTGGTTTTTCTGCTGATGGCAAAACGCTACCGAGACAAAACCAGCAATGAAGATCAGGTTATTGCCGCTTTTCCAAAACCACCCGGAGGTCAGTGGTGGAGCGACACATCTTTACCAAAAGAACAGGAAGTCGATTATGTAGTAACCGATCGGAGGGCAAATTATCAATCTTACCACCCACCGGCAGTGACAGTGCCAGACTTAGCATCTCGATTTATTCCGCCAGTTGAAAAATCAGAGGAACTAATAGATATACCACGTGAACCACTAATTTTGACGCAGCGAACGGCTGAAGCAGATGAGAATAGCCCCAACACTGAGTCTGTTCATAAGCCAGAGACCGACAATCTCTTTGAAGAAGGTGACTTGCTTCATGCTGTATTGATGGCCCCTGTTTCATCGGATCAGCAGGATGCCCCGGTTCAAGCGAGGTTGTCGGCACCTTTTGTTCGTAATGGAAAAACCATACTGCCACTAGGGACTCGTATTTTTGGTCGACTCCGTTCTTCACAAAATGGGCGGATGTATTTCGATCGTAAATGGACCATAGACCTGGCTTCAGGAGACAAAATTGAAATCACCGGAGTGATACAGGAATCATCGCAAGATCCGGTTTCTGGCGATTACCTGACCACTGATGGTCAATCAGGTATTCAGGGCATCGTCACCGAGCCGAAAGAAAAAGAGGACCACCACTGGGAAAAACTAGCAGGCACCTTCGCTTCAGCTGCAGGACGTATTGCACAAGATCGTACCCGCACCGCAATCGGAGATCAGATTCCTGCTTCAGGTCGAAATATCCTGTTAGAAGGAACCTCGGATCTGATCGATGACTACACCGATAATCTGGGGAACTTGGATTCAGAAACTCTGAAACCGCGAAATCCTGTCAGCATCCCTTCAGGGACTAGGTTCTATCTACAGGTAATTTAGTTGAAGTAAGGAGCAAGCATTGTCGGCTGGGTGGGTCGTGATTTTTAGCAACCACGTTGCGGTATTTGACTAAAAATCCCTTGTGACCTAGCGCTTATTTTTGACCTAACTATTTTTTGGCTTTTCGTGGCATCGCTGATGATTAGAACAATCTTTGCCCGATGCCTTCCTCCGCCTCCCAAACCTTCCTCCGCGAACTCGACAAGAAGCTCTGGACCGCTGCCGACAAGCTGCGTCCCAATCTCGACGCCGATACGTTGTTGCCAAAGCTCTTGTCGGGAGAAAAAACAACTGCCGCTGCACTCGATCAAAACCATGAGTGAAAATTCTCCAGTAAATCTAAATACGTCCCTTTCCAGTCTTGCCATGCTATCACTGCGGATGAGCGATGGGGAAGACTACCTTGACTATCTTTACGGCTTTGTTATCGAGGCGTTAAATCAAATTAAAGCGCCAACTTTCGATGCTGCAAAAGTCCATGAAGTCATTAAATTAGAGTTCGGTCTTAGGATTCCAATCGCGACCCTCGTTATCTATTTGAAGCGCCTCAAGACGAAAAAACTAATCGAAATGACCCCGGATGGTCATCAATTTCGTGCAGTAAATCTCCCAACGTCTTCAATTTCGGGTGATCGTTCGGCGGCTTCGGGCAGAATAAGCGAGGCGCTTTACGCTCTGAAGGAATATGCTAAAACCAATCACGCCCTGGATTGGAGTGATGAACATACAGCTGGGGCTCTCACCGAATTTGTTCGAGAGTATTCAATCGCATTTGTTCGGCACTCAGAATTTCGGAGTCCGTTGCCTGATCCCGGCCCCGAGACGGCCTCAGAACATTTTGTGGTTTCTTCATTTATTAGAAATAGTGCAGAATCTTTAACACCGGTTTTTGAAAGCATTAAGACACTAGTCGAAAGTCATATTCTCGCCAATGCTTTGCTTTGCCCTGACCTTAAGAATAAAGGAACCGGATACAACGGAGTTGTATTTGTTTTAGATACTCGACTTCTCCTAAAGGCTTTTGACCTAGAATCAATGATTGACACCGAAAGCACGCGGGTGCTCTTGGACACTATTCGTCGACTAAAAGGCGTTTTGTGCGTACTAACGGAAACTAAGGATGAGATCCGGTCAGTGCTGTCAGGCATTAGAAGAGGTTTACAACAAGGAGGTGCTCGGGGACCCGTCGTGGAGGAGTTGCGAAAGCGTGGTCGGGGAGTAGCTGACGTTATACTGGCCGAGAGCAACTTAGAGACAAACCTTAAGCAGCTGGGGGTCACCACACTTTCATCTCCTGGCTATGACCAAAGTACCTACCGTTTCCAGATTGATGAGGCTGGTTTGCGAGCGGAACTCGAAGAAGAGCTTGGATACGATCTCGGAAAGGCTGCGGACCATGATGTTCATGTGGTTCGGAGCATCTTTGCCTTTAGGAGGGGTCGTAATGTGTCGCGGATTGAAGACGCTGGCCACGTGTTTTTAACTACAAACGCCGCTCTCTCACGTGCAGCTTTTAGTCAGCAACGCGAAGAAAATTCAGGATGGGTATTTTCGGCGGTAATAACTGACTTTCATCTTTCTCATCTAACTTGGCTCAAATCCCCAATGGAATCGGGTGATCTTTCGAAGACCGAACTACTTTCAAATTGCTATGCCGCTATGCATCCGCCGAAGAAAGTCTGGCGCTCGTATCTTGCCGAGGTTGATCGATTGAAATGTGAGGGGAGGTTTACAGAGCAGGATCACGAAGTTCTTCGTTTGTCACTGAATGCTCCAGAAGCACTAATGGATGTGACGAGAGGGGAAATCGATGGTATAACCGAATCAAATCTTCGGGAAATACTGAGTCGAATAGAACGCAATTATGCTGAGGAGAAGCAGAGGGAAATTGATAGGCTTCAGATCGAGAAGGAGCGCGCAAATGAAGATCTTCTCCAAGCCAATCGGACCAATCAGCAACAAGAGGCACTTCTGGCGGAAGCTGTATCTCATGCAGAGAAGCTCAGGCAGGACAAAATAAATCAAGCGGCCAAACTGAAAGAGCTTCAAGAGCGCGATGATGCTACTAGCGAGCGTGAGACGCAACGCAAAGAGAAGGTCGAACGCTTGGCAAACTTATTGGCAACAATTGCGTTTGTCGTTGCGGGGCTGGCTTTCGTAGTGTTGGGTACAATTTCTTTGTTCAGTAATTCAAATACTTTGCTCGCCGTTCCGTTTGTTATTCTAGGGGTTTTGAATCTGGGGACTGGTTTTTCAGGTCTTTTGGTAAAACGTTATGTCCGCGATTGGGTAGCTGGAAAGCTATCGAAATTTATGAGTACTGACCAATAATTTAAGATTAGAACACTAAAAAACACGTGGACAACAAAGACGCCTATATTTGCTACAATAGCAATGACCTTGACTGGGTGAAGCGAATCGCTGAGCAACTCGAATCCGAGACGATTGATGGCGCTAAAAGCTCCCGCACGCTGAACGTCTTCTTTGACCGTTGGGACATGGGGCCTGGGGACAGCCTGATTGACAAGATGAATGAGGGTATGGCGAAAGCAAGGCACGTTATTTGCGTGTTATCTCCAGAATTTCTTGCTGCTGATTGGCCGAGATTCGAGTGGAAACATATTGTGGCTTCAGATCCAAACAATGTCGGTGGGAGAATCATACCTATTCTGTATCGGGACAAGGGCGCGGACGGAACAACAAGACTAAATCTTCCGGCACCATTTCGAGATCTGAAATATGTTGATTTCCGCAAAGCGTCTGATTTTAGAGCGGGTTTTGCAGATTTGGTTCGGAAAATCAGAAACATGCCGCCAGAAAGGGGACGAAGACTTCCACCGCTCGCAGGAAACGGTCCTGCTATGGTGCCAAGACCGTCCCAGCCTGAGATGTCATGGCATCCCGACTCCATCGCTGAGTTCATCTTCTCCAACCTGCTCACAGTTGTAGACATGCCGAAACAGATTTGGACGGCAAATACACCGTTTAGAGAGGACTTAAAAAAGGATATCTGGGAGCAGGTGGAGGACAGCCAAGCGTTCATTCTCCGCTCTGGAAAGCTTTACACCTTCGCAAATCTAAATGACGCGGACGAGTCACTACGGAAGGTCATTGATTGCAGCACAATCAAAGCTGATTCACGTAATGACTGGTTTCTCGATCCAGATCGTGAAAGATGGCTGGTGGCATTGCTAAACAGCTGTCTTTCACGCTCGCTTCGCAAAAAACGGATCAGAACGGATGGCAAAGGACGCTTTTATTTCATCCCCTCGCCGGGTGGGAATGACCGCGTCTGGAATATGCCCACAGGAAAAGGGCGAACAGTTGCCAAGCGAATCAGACCCAAGGGAAGTGTTTCGGAATTTTGGGTTCACCACGGTTCGAGGGTGAGGTTCCGGTTGCTGGGACAGAAGGTGTTTCTTCTGATTGTTCCTCTTTACCTGTTTACTGAAGATGGATACACGGCGATAGGCGGGAAAACGGCGGGGAAGCTGTCTCACATGTGGATGGGAAAACAGCAGAACGCCGACATCTTTCGCGATGTGTTATTTTGGGCCTATGTCTTGGGGAATGGTGCGCAGTTCGGAAAAATCGAAACTGGCTCTGCACCCATACAAATTGAAACTGCTCCGGCAGCAGCACGAGCGCAAGTTGGGGTTGCCTATGATCGCGTCGATTTTCGAACTCTTTTCAACTTTAAGGACTCAGAACTGGAAGATGCCGCCAGCAGCGTCAAGGAGTTGAACAATTTTGACGAGGAGGAATCCGATAACGATGAAGAATAACAAACGCCCGAAAGGAGTTCCGCTGGAGAAGAGGCTTGAGGGATTAACGCCTTCTTTTCAATGTTTTCACGTGGAGGAACCGAAACTCGTTTTTGGAGGAGGAAACCTTTCTGTCGATCCTAAGTCGGGATTGGAGTCTTTTGGACCGTATGATGCAGATCAAACGGGCGTCAAACCTATCAACTTAGGCATCATTGGAACAGGAGAAGGCATTGGTGAATTTCAAAGTTTTCTTGAACGCGCCAAGGAGCCCGTCTCCCCTGGGTTGAACACTCGCGGGAAGACATTAGATCCTCACACTCATCCAGACTTTCCGGGGTGGGCCGAGGGTCGGACATTTGGTGCTAATTTTCTGTGCGGCAGTAATATGTACCACCGAAGCATTCACCTTGAATATTTCATGAATGCCATTAATGCCGCCAAAGAGGAGGCAAAAATTAAAGAGGTTGTTCGCTTGGTGATGAAGGAGATTGAAGCTCTTAACAATTTAGAACCTGCTCCGCAGGTAATTGTCGTGGTGCTGCCGCCAGAAGTTGAGAAGCAGATTGCCCATGTCGGCGTTGCCATGTCACGGCGGCGAATCGTTCTGAGTCCGAAAGAGAAATTTCTGAAAAGCCTAAAGGCCGAATCAGACAAAGGGCAAGGCACATTTAATTTCGGCTTCGATGTCGAAGAGGAAAGTCCAGTCATCCGTGGGTTTTGGAACTTCCACCATGCGTTCAAGGCTCACGCGATGAAGTTTGTCGTCCCGACTCAGATGATCTGGCAGACAACGCTTCATGAACAGAATCAGGCCTCTTTAATGTGGAATCTTTTCACAGCACTTTACTATAAAGCCGGAAACAGTCCGTGGCGTCTCCAAATGCTCCCTGATACTACATGCTATGTGGGTGTCTCCTTCTACAAGGAACGACCTTTTGGAAAAGCCGACATGCACACAAGCCTTGCTCAGGTTTTTGGCGCAGGTGACGGAATTGTTTTGCAGGGCGACAAGGCAGTATTCGATAAATCAAAGGGTGACGCTAGCCCCCACCTTACAGAAGCGGGCGCGGAGTCACTTTTAAAGCAAGCATTGGAGAAGTATGCGTTGCAACATGGTGTCCTGCCGACCCGTGTTGTGATCCACAAAAGTTCAAAGTATTGGCCAGAAGAGTTGGCTGGCTTTCGGAAAGCCGCAAAGGGCATTTATCGCCATGATTTCTTGGCTTTTGGCGATCTTGATACTCGATTTATGCGGGTCGGTCGACGACCTGTCGTGAGAGGCACCGTGATAGTATTGGGCAAAGGTAACTACCTTGTTTACACTAATGGGTTCATCCCCTACCTGCGTTCCTACCCCAGCAAACGGATTCCCTGCCCGCTAGAGATAATTGAGCATCACGGGGATTCTCCTCCATTACTGGTCTGCTCGGAGATTCTTTCGCTCACGAAACTGAATTGGAACAGTTGCTGGTTTGGTAGTAGTGCGCCAATCACAATACGCTTCGCGAGGGACGTTGGGCGCGTTTTGGCGGAGCTGCCAACCGATGGCTCAATTGTTCCGAAGACAAAGTATAGATACTACATGTGAAGGGGCCTTCATCGTAACTATTGTTTCTAGAACGCTCAGTAATCAGTCATGATCACCGAAGACCGACTCGAACAGCTTGCCATCCAGTGGTTTCAAGGCACGGCGGTGGAATCACGTCCATGGCGCGGTGATTGCGCCGTAAGGCGTGGCGGCGGAGCGTGGGGATTTCCGGACGGTGGTCTAGAAGCGGCGTATGGCGGAGGCGGTGCGGTGCTTGAACCTGAAGCTGCCAGAATCCGCGGTGGAGGAGGTGGTGCACGTAATGACGAAGCCGGAACATCCGTCGCGCTGCAGAGCAACCGGGCCTTCCACCGCTATCTAATTGACGGGGTGCTGGTGGAGTTCGATGGCTTCCAATTGAGTGGAGGCGTTCGGCCTTCAGGACCTTGCAACTTTCACCACCAAGGGTAGACCCGCCCTGATCCATCGACGGGCGGGATGCGGCGTCGGACCAACCTTTTTGAGGGATGGACGATCATCGCGGTGTGGGAGGAGAGCTTCATTAGATTAGACGGGTGGATGCGGTATTCCATTTCTTGATGACGAGACACGGAGCGGGATCCGATGCCTCGCGATGAAATGCTGCGTTTCCAGATTTTGTGTTTCCCTATGAATTCGGCCGATGCGGTTGCTCCTTCATGATCGGCGGCGCAGAAGATCAGGCGGGTTCGCATGTTCAAGGTGAGCACTTTGCGTTTCTTTTCAGTGATAGCCGGGTCTCCAGAAATTTCGGACTGCATGCCACCCATGATGCACGCGCCTGCACTGCGGATGCGATCGATAACTTTATGGTCACTCATCCCATCTTCGCTGGTGGTTACCACATCCTGGAATTCATCGGCTACCAGTAACAATAGGTTGCTATTGTTTCTCTCCTCTGGCGATAGATCATATCGCCGGAGGACATGGGTGTAGAAGAGGATTTTGAGATACGTCTGGATATATCGACGCTCGGTAGCGAGCGACTGGGGCATTGTGACGGAAAGGATACTGCCACGATCAAGATGCGAAAATGAAAATGTATTGGGCTTCTCACTGCAAAAAACCTCGGCAACATCATCGTTGAGGTAGAAACTCAGAAAGGTTTTGAGAGTTCCCTCAATCCCTTCTTTTTGCTCGTGACCACGAACTTGGGTGAATGTGGTCTCGAGAAACTCGGCCAATTCGAGGTGTTTCTGAATTCCTTGGCTGCGGCGAAGTTTTTTTACCGCTTGCTTGGCCATATCAGTGGAGGTGAGAAGTGAGTAGGCGCGTGGTATCGTAATGGGTTCGCCAAGGGCTTCTAACGTCTCGAACGCGTGGGTGAGGGCGACTTGGGCCATGGTTGAGAAGAACGAATGCTGCGGTCCCGAATGCATGCTGCCGGCGATGTCCGTGATGATCTTAGCATGGGTGCTCCAGGGCAGTGAGCGATCGGAGAGCAGGTTGTAGCGATTCTCGGGAATCCACTTGCTGGAGCAATCCGGAGGTCGAACCTGCAAGTGAATCAGATCGCTCTCACGACCGGCATTCTCAAGTAGATCCTTGATGAATCGATGTTCGTCCCCTTTGACGCCGAGCACCAATCCTCCCCAGTCTGGGACACGGCGGGTGAGGTCGACCAGTAAAGGTTGGAAACCACTCGTGGTCTTTCCACTTCCGGTATCTCCGGTGATCAGAATGTGACGACATAGCTCTTCGCGCGTCCAGGTGAGTGGACCGAATTTGAGGACGATCTTGCGAGGTTTCGGCCATGCGACGATCGCCAATCCAGCAATGGAAGTGAACAAAAAGGCAAACCAGTTATAGGGTTCGGGAGCTTCGAACCCGGCAACTCCACCGATTGTAAGAAGAGTCATGCTGAGGTGAAATCTTTTCATGAGTTGATGAATTGAATGAGTTCGGGGATGCCGAGACCAAGTATCACCCCGACTCCCACCCACAGTATGGATGCTCTTTTAGTGTGCTCGGGTTTGTCGGAAGTCGATGTATGTCGTGCCATGCGTGCCAGCAGCTGTTCGTGGGCTTCCAATCGTTGGGCGATTTGTTTCAGATCTTCATATGAAGGAATGGCGCTGGTGACCGCATCGCGCATGATGCTGATGAATTGTTCCGAGCATCCTAGAGTGGGGGAGGCTCCAGCGAGTGTCCGTTGGATCTTCTCAGGCACTTCTTTCCAAAGAAGTGTCATGAAGCCAATTGCCTCCAGCACTTGGAGGTATTCGTCATCCTCTGGAACATTTCGGAATCTCGCCGCCATGGTGAGAAACCTCTCACGCTGAGGAGGGGGGAGCAGGGCAGCCACGGATTCCAAAGTCTCGAATGCGGACATGATCTACGCTGGGGGTAGTAGAATTTCAGATGCCAGATCAAAGCCTTCGAACATGTCGCGCTGATAACGTTTCGCTCGGAACAGGTTCTTTGATAACTTGAAGAAGGATGTTTCGACTTTCCCATCAATAACTTGCTGGAGGGTGGCGGATCGATTGCGTAGCTCCGCCTGGAATTCCTGAATGCGTGACCCCATGGTCATGATCTTCGGTGAAAATGCTTCGATGAATCGTCCTGTCGCAGGTTCCGCATTCCAATAGGCGAAGTCGCAATCTGGTTCTCTGAATTTATTGAGAACGATTAGATATTCTACCCGATCCTGAAGTTGGTTTGCCCATTTGAGGATCGACTGAACCGCACCAGCTTCGTTGGTGGTCACACCAATTGAAGTGAACGCGATGCCGAAATCAGCAGCGTCATCGAATGCTTCGTCAAACCATCGGTAGGTGGCTTCTCCCGCACCAGCTCCTAAGTCAGCGACGACCAGACCACTCTCATTTTGATCGCAGACATCAAAGAATTCATCGAGCGCCCCTTCACGATGGACATCCATCTTGCGGGCCTTCGGATAGAAGTTTTTGAGACCGCTTTTATTGGTATTCTCGATATCGAAATCGAGCAAAGCAGGATGGATTCCCTGTTTCTCATACCAGGCGATAAGAGAAAGAATGACCTCGGTTTTTGCGACACCGCCTTTGCCTCCTTGGGTAAATACAACTCGTGTGGACATGGTTTGATGGGGATTTCATTCCCACCATTGAATACGAGAATACGGATGATCCGGCCCTTAATTGAGCGCGGTTAAGATCGAATCATTGACTGATCTTGCTCTGGGGCAAATCTCCCCGTGTTATTCCGATCACACTTTGGTCATCAATTGGGATGAATCTCTCAATTTTCGCTTCCCAGAATATGTTTTAACACGTTGAAATTAAGTGATAAAGGCTTCATTCGGGTCGCCTAATGCAATCGATAGTATCACATAATATCAATTTTATTGACGGTGCCGAATGTATTTCATAGCTTTTCCGGCATGAAGAAGCGGACTCCTTCGTCTCCCCCTGTCCCGCCCTCCGAGCCTGACTTCTGGACGAGGGCAAGTCTCTTAGTCTTTAAGGTCGGTGGTTTTGCGGCCATCGTGATCTACGTCACAAAGGCAATCCTCAAAGAGCTCGGATTATGAGTGTCAATCATATCCCGCTCAGGACTTCACAGATGGAAGTGGAAACCGAGGCTCTGCTTGCGGAACTCGGGCGTACTTATCGCGAAAGAATACGCGCGCTGCTGCCTCTGTTTCATGAGGGAAAAGCATCTCTTTCCGATGCTCTGGCCATCATTGCGCCGGATAAGGATCGGGTGGATGCCCAGAAGGCCTATCAAAATCACATCGTCAGGGTGAATGCTGCTGCGGCGGATGCGGAATTGGAGATTCGCCTCGCGGTGGATTCAGACAAACACAAGTCCCCGGAAGATCGATTTACTTGGATCGAGGGGCCATCACCCGACGGGAAACTCGTCGATAGCTTCACCAAGGAGGCCGCCAGCACGGTCGAAAGCATTCCGGTGCTTGTTCCACCCTCGGCACTCATCCTCACCCGAGACGAACTCGAAAATCCCGACAAGCCGCGGCGCCCGCTGATCAAGTTCTTCGTTTCATATGCGCATGCGGATGACAAGCAGGTCCTCAGACTCCAGAACCATCTTTTAAAAGAGCTCAAACTTTCCAAGCGTTACCAATTCGAAGTCTGGCACGACAGGATGATCGAAATTGGTGACGACTGGATCGATAAAATCAAGGGTGCCTTGGACGATTGCCATTTAGGACTGCTTTTTGTCTCCCGCGACTTCCTCATCAGTGAATCCATCACCAAAATGGAACTTCCTGCGCTTGTCTCCGGGGGGAAACCGGTGATCCCCGTCGGACTCACCGTTATGGACTTCGCCCGGATCAACATGAAGGGCTTGGAGGAGAAGCAAATCTTCCGTCTCTCCCGTCCGGGTAAGGAGCCTCGTTTCTTTTCCAAGTGCCAGGGTGTCATGGCGGACGAATTCGTGCAGCAACTCGCCAGCCGCATTGAAGATAGAGTGACCACGCTTCTTACGGACGGTTCCCTGAAGCTCTCTGAGCCGAAACCCCACTCTTCGCGCCGCTTGCCTGTTGCTCCGGAGGGCGAAGATCCCGTGCCTTTACTTGAAAAGTTCATCATCGATGGCACACGGCTTCCCGACAGTCTCATTGAGCCGGAAGCTTCAACCACAGGCTTGGACCGTTGGGAAAAGGACGCAAGTCTCGCCACTGCCAACCGCACTTTGGCGGTCGATTATCTCGCGGATTGGGCGACTTCCGAAGATGGCACGGCTTTTTGCGCTGTTTTGGGGGAACTTGGCATCGGCAAGACTACAACGCTCATGATGCTCGCCCGGGAAATGCAGCGCCGCCGTGCCACTGATCCCACCGTGCCGCCTGTCATCTTCATCGATCTCAAGGACTACGAAATCGGCGAACGCGACGGACTGGAGGAAATCCTCGCTTGCGTGATCCGCCGCCATTGGAAGGGGCTGGCCGGGCGGAACCTCACCCCGGAGGTCGTTCTCAAGTGCGTGCGTGAAAAGGGCGCTTTGCTGATTTTCGATGGGTTGGACGAGCGCATCATCCCGTTGCCACAGGCGAAGCGGGAAGCCTTTATCCGGGAACTTTGGCGCGCGCTGCCCCCTCTGGCGCAGAAGCCACGACCCGGGATCCGCCCCGGTAGGCTCATCATCTCCTGCCGTTCCCACTACTTCCCCAGCATTACCGCACTCAGCAGCGCCTTCACCGGTGAAATGCGGGAGGGCATCCGCGAGAAGAGCTACACCGCCTGCATCATCCTGCCGTTTTGTGACGAGCAGATTCGGCAGTATCTCCGTGGAGTGCTGTGCGATGAGAGCGACTCGGAATCCGTCTGCGAGGAAAAGGTGAAGAACGCCATCACTCTCATCAATTCCATCCATAATCTCAGCGAGCCCGCCACCCGGCCGTTTCTGCTGAGTCTCATCGCGCCGGAGCTTGCGGAGCTGGAGAGCCTGCGCGCGGATGGGTGCACCGTCCTCGGCGTGACGCTCTATGGCCTGTTCGTGGACAAATGGCTGGCGCGGGATGCGGGAAAGCACCAGTTCACGCCGGACCACAAGATCATCATGATGCAGGCCCTCGCCGCGCATCTCCAATCACAGAATCAGAAGATGCTTTCCTGGACGCGGATTTCCAAATGGCTGGATAGTTTCCTCGCCGCTCATCCCGCCATCCGGGATCGCTACATGGACAAGCCCGCCGAGGTGCTGAATCAAGACTTCCGCGCCGCTACCATGGTGCTGAGACCGGATAGCGAAAAAGATGGGTTCCGCTTCGCCCATAGTTCGCTCGGGGAATATTTCCTCGCCCTGCATCTTGCGCTGGCATTGGAGCAGGGAGATCACACGGCGTGGGATTTGCCCATGGCTTCCGACGAGACTTTCGATTTTCTCGGCCAACTCCTCGCGGCTGGGGAAAAGGTGGAAACTCTATTGGCTTTGGTCGGCTGGTCGGCATTGCTGGATGATCCCGCAGCGCCCGCCCAAGCGCGGCGCGCGGCGTTCCGGGCATGGCTGGTGGCACACCGAAAAGGCTGGCCGCAGCCGTCTCCAGTGGCCGCCCGCTTGGATGGGTTGGATCTGGAGAATTGGGAAATTGGCTTGGAAGCAGTTCCCCAATTGGATCTCCGTGGGGCCTGCCTTGAAAAGGCATGTCTGGACCACGCGGTGCTCCGCCGTGTGCTACTCACCGGAGCGCGTGCGGATGGAGCATCTGCCCGCTTGGCCGAATTTCATGAGGTCACCCTTTCTGAAAGCTCTTGGGAGGGAGCTGATTTCTCCGGAGGAACTTGGCGGGGTTGTGATGCAGTTGGCCTTCAGTCTGTCACCGCATGCTGGCATGATTGTGATGTCGTCGGCTGTAACTTATCGAATGCGGCGCTTCCCGATGACTGGTCTAGCGAGGCGGCTACAAACTCACTTCCCTTTGCGAAAAGAATCGATAAGCCAAGCCTGCCGGTTATCCTTCGTCAGGGCCATGGAAATTGGGTCAGCAGCGTGTGCTGGTCGCCGGACGGGACGCGGGTGGTTTCCGGTGGCTGTGACAAGACGGTGAAGGTATGGGACGCGGTGGGCGGGCGCTGCCTGCTCACGCTGGAGGGCCATGGAAATTGGGTCAGCAGCGTGTGCTGGTCGC
>NZ_JAENIJ010000046.1 GCF_016595435.1 Luteolibacter pohnpeiensis | reverse complement strand
CTCCGCGTGATCGCCCAATGCGGCTGAAACCCATCGTCAATCCATCCTCAAAACCTCAACAAAAAGCCTCATCCCCAATCTTTGGTGTAGACCCAGAAAATTCAGAGATCGATCAACTAGCAAGGAGAAATCATGTCTACGAGCAACATCCGAAACTAGAATGAATGCGAAGTGGAGCTTGATGCTATTTTTCAATTGTCGGTTTGTAAAAACCTCCCAAGTGCCAATTTGTTTGCAAATTCGATAATTTCCTGAAAATCAGGCCGGACATTCTCTTGCATCGAATCAAGTGACTGCCTAGCTTTCCGCCGCCGTGTCGATTAAAGCCATTCTTGCCCTGGAAGACGGACGTTGTTTTGAAGGAATTTCTTTCGGAGCAACCGGAACCACCACTGGAGAAATCTGTTTCAATACCTCGATGTCTGGATATCAGGAGGTGATCACAGATCCCTCATATCGTGGTCAAATTGTTGCGATGACCTACCCTCAAATCGGAAACTACGGGATCAATCCTGAAGACGCCGAATCGAATGGTCCGCACATCCGCGCCTTCGTGATTGGAGAGCTCTGCGAAGTGCCGTCCAATTGGCGCTCAAATCAAACATTGTCTGCCTATTTGGCGGAACATGGAATTCTGGGAATTGAAGACATCGATACCCGGGCTCTCACCAAACACCTGCGCACCCTTGGCGCACTGCGGGCCTGCGTCACAACCGAACTGGATGCAGAGGCAGCCGTAGCCGCAGCCCAAGCAGCACCACCGATGGCAGGGTCCGATTTCGTCAAAGAAGTTTCCACCCCGACCTCTTATCGCTGGGAAGCCGAATCGCGTGAATGGGTTCTGCCCAACGCATCCACCGGAGCGACCGGCCCTTACGCCGAACTGCCACCGGTGCGCCATCGCATCGTCGCCTACGATTTCGGCTTGAAGCACAACATTCTTCGCCGTCTGCGCCAAACCGGATTTGATGTCGAGGTTGTCAGTTCTTCCACCACTGCGGAAGAAGTGATGGCGATGAACCCGGATGGCATCTTCCTCTCCAATGGCCCGGGCGATCCTGCCGCGCTGGACTATATCTACCTTGAGCTGCGCAAACTCATTGGCCAGAAGCCGATTTTCGGCATCTGCCTCGGCAACCAACTGCTTGCCCACGCCTTCGGCGGATCGACCTTCAAACTGAAATTCGGTCACCGTGGCGGCAACCAACCCGTGAAAGATCTCCGCAGCGGGAAAATTTCCATCACTTCCCAAAACCACGGTTTCGCAGTCGATGCTGCAACCTTGCCGGACGATGTCGAGGTCACTCACATCAACCTGAACGATGGCACGGTCGAAGGAATGCGTCACAAGATTCATCCCGTCTTCAGTGTTCAATACCACCCGGAAGCCGCCCCTGGCCCGAACGATGCCTCCTATTTCTTCGAGGAATTCGCCGCCCTGATTGACCAATCGAAGCAATAATTGCCGCCCCTCTCATTCAGGGTCGCAAATACCATCTCATGAATACCATCGTCGTAGGTCTCCAGTGGGGAGACGAAGGAAAAGGCAAAATCGTCGACTATTTGACGGAAACCGCAGATGTCGTCGTCCGCGGCCAAGGCGGTAACAACGCCGGACACACAGTCATTGCCAAAGGCGTCCGATACATTCTCAACCTGCTCCCATCCGGAATTCTCTGGGATGGGAAAATCAACATCATCGGTAACGGCGTCGTCGTCGATGCCACCGGATTGGTTGCAGAAATCGAACGCAACGAAGCTCTTGGCGTAGCCGTAACCGCCGAGAAATTGCTGATTTCCGACCGCGCCCACGTCGTCCTCCCCTTCCACAAGGAGCTGGATGCCGCACGGGAAATTGCCCTTGGCGATGCAAAGATCGGCACCACCAAACGCGGTATCGGTCCGACCTACGCCGACAAAGTCAACCGCTGTGGTCTGCGAATTGCAGACCTATTCGATGAGGAATTCACGCGCACCCAAATCAGCCGCCGCATTGCTGAGGTGAACGAGATTCTGGCGAAATATGACCTGCCGCAATTCACCGCCGATCAAGTCATCGAAGAAGTTTACACCGCATTCGAACGCCTCCGCCCTCACGTTACGAATACGATTCCAGTGCTCCATCAAGCCTGGAAAGCCGGACAAAGCATCCTCTTCGAAGGCGCACAGGGAACCCTGCTCGACATCGATTACGGCACCTATCCTTTCGTCACTTCTTCCAATACCACTTCTGGGGGTTCCTGCACCGGATCCGGTCTGCCTCCAAACGCCATTGAACGGGTGGTCGGTGTTTGCAAGGCCTACACCACCCGCGTCGGCTCCGGCCCCTTCCCCACCGTCGATGAAGGCCTTTCAGAATACCTCCATGGACTTGGACGCGAATTCGGCGTCGTATCCGGCCGCCCACGTGGCTGCGGCTGGCTCGATACCGTGCTGCTGCGATTCGCTTGCATGGTCAACGGTGTCACCGGGCTCGCCGTCACCAATGTCGACGGACTCGACGCCTACGATACCCTCCAGATCTGCACTCACTACGAAATCGATGGCGTGAAGCACGACCTTCCACCCGCAGATCGCTCCGCATGGGATCGCGCAGTGCCGGTTTACGAAAATCTCCCAGGATGGAAGACAGACACAACCTCCATCACTGAATACGAGCAACTGCCCGCCAACGCGAAAGCCTACCTCACTCGTTTGGCCGAACTTTGCGGTGCCCCGGTCGCCTTCGTCGGTGTTGGTCCTGATCGTGCTCAAACACTCATCGTCTGAGCCGTTCCAAGATCTTCGCCGACACTTAAAAAATCACCCACCGTTCATCTGCAGTTCACGGACTGCAGGTCAAATTGCAGCGTGAATATCCTCCGCCCCTCGAACTCGACCCGAACCAACTCATCGCCTAGCGACGCCCAAATGCCCCCTGCGCATCCTCAAATCCCAGCCCATGTCGCCATCATCATGGACGGCAACGGTCGCTGGGCCAAGGACCGCGGGCTGCCCCGCCGCGAGGGCCATCGTGCAGGCGCCGAATCCGTGCGGGAAGTCATGGAAGCTTGTAAGGAACTCGGCGTTCAATATCTCACACTCTACGCATTTTCCTCGGAAAACTGGAATCGCCCCCAAGCCGAAATTGATGCGCTCATGAGCCTCCTCGATCGGTTCTTGGATGAAAAAGCCAAGGACCTCGCCAAGCAAAACGTTCGCCTTCAAGCAATTGGCCAACTTGAGCGCCTACCCGCCAAGACCCGAGGCAAGCTGAATAAAATCATCGCCAACACGGCCCATCACGATTCCATGACCTTGGTTCTCGCCCTCTCCTACGGCGCGAGAGAAGAAATCGTCGCAGCCGCCAAGTCACTTGCCCAAGACGCCGCAGCAGGACGGCTCGATCCCGAAACGATCGACAACCAGTTATTCGGCACCAGATTGCAGACCTGCGAAATGCCAGATCCGGATCTCCTCATTCGCACCTCCGGAGAACTTCGCCTGTCAAACTTCCTCCTCTGGCAGATCTCCTATGCGGAAATCGTCATCGTCAAAAAGTTTTGGCCGGACTTCCGCCAAGGTGATCTTTTCGCAGCAGTCAAAGAATACCAAGGCCGCCAGCGTCGATTTGGAGCGCTGTAAAATCTCACCGGCTAGGGGAAAAAAATCATCGCTCACGAAAAATCAGATGTTTCGAAAAAATCCTCTTGCGCGAAAGCACCTCTGCCCCTAAACCTCCGCGCACCCGCGAAGGGGCGTTAGCTCAGTTGGTAGAGCACTTGCATGGCATGCAAGGGGTCAGCGGTTCGAATCCGCTACGCTCCACCACTCTCATAATCAATGAGTTGTGGTTCAAGTTTCCCGAAAATCGTTAAATTGGGAACATAAGTGAGAACAATTCTCTCATTGTCTCAGGTTGTAATCTACGAGATACACAGACTCCCACCGCCCTAAAACAGCTCGGTTTGGATGGCATCCCCCGGTTTGGGTTTTGTTCCTCCTGGCTTCAGGAAATTGGCAGCTTCCGAAAATTCGAGTTCAACCGACGATGGCCCGAATTCGTTCAGCTCCATTTCAAGATACGGTTCGATTTGTGAATCTGCCAAAACCGCTGGCATGCGATCGTGAACCGGTTCCACGACTCGATTCGGTTCCGTGGTGATCATTGAGAAGCATTCGCCGTGCTGTTCGTGGTCCTCCCAGATTCCAGCAATCCACAGCCATTCCTGACCCGGCCTTTGAAATCGCAGGGGAAATTTTCTCCCCCCTGCTTCTGACCACTCAAAATAGGATGCCACAGGAATCAGGCAGCGATTTTCCCGAAAAGCCACATTCCAAGTTTGGCCCGCAAGCTTGTCCTCTCGTGAATTCACGATCGTTCGGGTGACAGACTTTCCCCCTTTGACTTTGGGAGCAAAGGTTCGGCGAAAGCCCCAGGACATTGCCCGCATCGAGCCATCGGGCAGAATGACCGGCGCCGAAAGAGTGGGCCGGATCAACTGAGTCTCCTTGATGCCAGAGAGTTTTCGTATCGTCGCCGGGGTTACACTGGCAGGAAGCCTGCCGCCGCTCTTTCCCAGCTCGTAAGCCGTGCACATTCACGAATGGTAGCGGTTCCTCTCGAACTGAAAACCCAAAGTTTGGTTAACCACTTTGGAACCTCAACCTTGTTCGGAGGACTGCTGAACTTTGACCTTTTCCCGAGCTTCCCGGATGCGCTCGACCACCTTCTCGTCTTCCTCGGTGAAATGGTGCTCGGTTTCCGTCCGCATCGGTCCGCCGCCGGGGCCTGAGTGTTCCAGAGCCATCTTGTCGCCGTAGCTCTTCGGCGCGACTCGGGCGATATACCACTTGAGCGCATCCACCTTGAGTTTGACGGCCTGAACCTTGGCCGATGCTTCGCCCGTCCCCGGTGCTCCTGTGGCAACGCTCTGAGCGCTTCCAGCGGTTTCCAGCATCTCGTCGAACAAGGCATGCGCCTGACACTCTCTGGCTCGCTCGTATTTTGCCCGAAATCCCTGCACGTCCTCTTCCGCCCATCGGAGCACAGAGCGGGCGGCTGGCATTCCTACATCGCGGCAAATCGATCGCAGGCTCTCACCGTCGGAAAGACGCGAAAGGATCTCGGTTGCGATCTTTGCTGAAAATCGAACGTGCTTCTCGGCCATGATTGGAAATGGTGAAGCATGCGCAACTCGTGGCGATTCCCGTGAGTGGTCCCGGAGGATTCTTAAAACGGCGGTTCCTCGTAGTGACTGCCTGTCAGGTCTTGGTGAGTCGAGTAGAGGCGGCATTTCTTCGAACTCATCTCGGCAACCTTCTGCAGGTAGGCCCCAAGCGCTTCCAGCGGTTTTCCAACGCGTTCAACCGCTGGCAAGGCATTCCATCTCCCGGCCCAATCCTCAGCCCATTCCTGAACGTCTTCAGGCGGAAACATGGCAAGCCTACTGTCAGGGATCTCCCGTTCGGCTTCATGGAATTCCAAAGCCCACGCCCTTGCGTGCGCGCGTTGTACCTCTGATTGAATCTCTCTGTAGGATCGGGAGCTTGCCTCCTGATCCGGAAGAGAGAAACCCGCTTCCCTTACTGGTATCCCTTTAGGTATCCCTTCGTCTGTATCCATTTGGGAGGGGTCCCCTAGCTCCATTTGGTAGGGGTGGCCTGTATCCGATTGGGAGGGGTCATTCTTCCCGGAGCTTTCCCGGTCGAATCCCAAACTTTGCACAGCAGGTGCACTGCATGTGCATACCCCTCCCAAACGAGTAGAGGGGTAACATGGGAGATATTCGGTTGTTTTCCCTGGTTTCTTCTTTGCCTCGATCCATCCAAGCTCCACCAATGATTGAAGACTTGAGCGGACAGTTTTCGGATGAATCCGACAACATTCCGCAATTGTAGCAACCGCCGCATCGCATCCCCGACTATTCCCCCGGTCGCCAGCTCGGCGGCAGATGTGAGCCATCACGCGAAATTCCGCAGCGGACAAGCCTGCATCATCAAGCAGAGAAGAAACCCACGCCGGACTATCGTATTTTCTCATCACGTAAAACTGATGGAGGGCGGCGAGTCACAGCCCACCGCCCTTGGTTCTCGTTCGCCGGCGTGTCAGTCCTCTAGCGTTTCTCTTGCGAGAATCACTCGAGCAGCTGCCGCCCATCCTGACAGATTATTCCTTCGAGCATACCCTTGCAGACGAGTCCGCAGGTAGAATGGAAGCTCAAGGAACGACGAGGGTTCCCTTCCCTGCCTTCGTAAGCTCTCCGCCGATTCTCTGGCGTCCAGTGCTTCGCCCGAAAGAATCAAAAGCTCGCGGGAAAATCTCAGAAGCGCCCGGACGTAAAGACCTCTCAAGCTTCGCCGCCGTCCTTCGCCACTTCGAATCATCAGCCGAGAAAGGAAATCGTGATCGCCACGGTTCATTGCGCACCTCCCATTCTACCGACCGCATCCCAGATGTCATGGGTCGCGGACTTGAAAACCAGTTCCTCCAACCCAATTTCCTGAACATAATCGATGAGGGCTTTGGGATCATCAAATACATCGAGTCCCTCTTGTATCAAGGTGCCAACCCAGTCTTCTGGGTCTCGTCGCATCGCCCACGCATCGTATGAAAGAACGAAGCTAGGGCCTTCAGAAAATATCACTGGTATCGTTGATGTGAAACTGCCCGGATCGCGATTGATAACCCGCCAAAGACGGAGAACGGCTGTTATACCTGCGGGATGATCGGCTAAGCCTTTTCCCGTTCTTAAATTGTCCCGGAGTAAATCCATTCCAGCTTGACCAATCGCAGCAGCTACAGCCTCGATTGGTAAATCGTGATCCTTAGCCATCTTTTTGACGGCTGCCGCATCCTCTGGCCGAACACGAGCCATCAGTGGGCCATTTTTAGGAAGGCGTGGAGGCGCTTCGGGTTGGGAATAAACGGGCCGTGCTTGGCGGCGTGTGGGCTTCTTCGATTGGGCGGCGATTCTCTTCGCGCCCTGAGTCTTCTGAGTCATTTTCACAATTTTAGTCGATTAATCGCGGCAAGTAGCCGCAGGTGTCGGGACTCAACTGGGCTTGTGAAGGCCCGGCGCTCATTCCCCCGAAGGGTATTGTATTCACGCTCTCATCCCGGCGTTGCAGTATTCGGTGGCAAGAATCCACCTACGGCACACGGGCACAAAAAACCGGCGCTTTCGGGGACGGCTTACCGTCACAATTTAGTGCTGTCAGGCTAACCTTCGTGGATGACGAGTCAAGAGATTCCTGAAGAATTTGATATATTTTATCATCATCGAACTGCGGTTCATTCCCTTAAAACCTTCTGGACCATTTCCTAGATCGCAACTTTGATAGGCGGCTTCCCGCAATATCGGTAATTCTCTGGAAATCCGGGATTTCTAATTCTTTTGGACACTCCCCGATGAGCAAGGAATCCGCACGCTCTTTACATTCAGAAAGATAGTCACAAAAACTAATTGTGTTCTCCAACAGCCTACCCTCAGTTTCCCTACCTGAAATCCGATTAGATATGACGTCAGCCACCATTGGATCATGAATGAAAGAATCTTCAGCACACCTCCCTAAATATTGAAACCTGTCATGCAGTTCAAGATGAACATATCCCGAGGGAGAGAGGCAGCATAATCTATCAGAATCTACACAGCCACCTTCTCGGATTAAAATATCATATTCACACAAGTATTCAATCTGATTAATAACATCCTCCCGCAGATGCCCTAATCCGGAAATATCTCTAATCAGTTCTGATTCACGATGGAATCCTTTCGCGCCTGATGGACCATTTTCGGTGAGTCGCTTTTTCAACCACTTACAAATTCTTAATCTAGTGAAATGAGATTCGGCCCGTCCAGATTTCAAGCCGTGATAAAGGTTTTTCACCAAAGATTTATCCCCAACATAATACCTCTTATCCATTCTCATGAATATATTGTAGGTTACCGACT
The DNA here is from genome assembly GCF_016595435.1 of Luteolibacter pohnpeiensis. Classification (GTDB taxonomy): domain Bacteria; phylum Verrucomicrobiota; class Verrucomicrobiia; order Verrucomicrobiales; family Akkermansiaceae; genus Luteolibacter; species Luteolibacter pohnpeiensis. The sequence continues at coordinate 12,481 of NZ_JAENIJ010000046.1, read as the reverse complement.
CATTAAAGGGCCGAGGATTGCCCGCCGCCTCTGCGTAGAACACTTCCTCAGTTGGAAGATACCCGCTACGGCACAAATTCAAAAAAATCTCCAATCCATTCCTCACATTTTTTGAAGAAAGCCCTTGTATCAATCGCTTGCCTAATTTTTCGTCATTAAATAATGATCGATTAATAGCACGTAAAAATGAGGCGATTTTCTCCTCATCGAATAATATCTTCAAATTATCACCAGCAATGAATGAAAGCCTCTTAGGCGGATTATCCTTAACCTTTTTCAGCAGCAACTTAATCCTAATCATCAACACCTTCTGGAAAGATGGCGGATTTATCTGATACACCAGTGACTTTAACGCGGTATCCAAAGGAGGAGTATCTTTATTTACTTCGTAGGTCGACTCACGAATCGGAAGAATAACTAAAGCGCGAACTTGTGTTTTTATCCACTGAACAACTTCAAACACCCTCAATTGCATCTCGGGAAGGCGCTTGTCGCAATTATCACATACTATGACAAGAAGTCGATTTCTACCTTTACAAAGGAAAAGCTCCAAATTTCGAATTAATCTTGAATCATCTTCAATCCATGACTGTAACTTTTCCATCAACGCCTTTTTATATTCCAATGAGTCAGATCCCAACAAATCTCTCATATATGCTAGATCCCTCTTGATATCTGAGCTGAAAATATTTTTGAGAGTCTCCAAGGTGAATTGCTGAACTTCAGAGTTTTGGGACCGAATACCCTTAACCACCTCTTTTAAAGTCCAAGTATATAACTCATCCAACGCGGAAGGAGCATTATTGAAATTTATCCTAACCCACATCAACTTTTCTCGTTGATTCTCCGGGAAAACCGAATGTTGAAGATGATCCACAAATGTTGACTTACCTGCACCAGGAAGTCCGATCAGGAGCATAACTTTATTAACAAGAGCATCTATATCCTCGAACTGCGAAGTTACTTCAATTGGAGCGCCAGTATCTTGAATTTCTCGACTCTCAATTACCTTGAATGGATTTATTTGATCGACCACCCTCTCGATCTCGTCAATATATCTTTCAGTACGCTTCGTCTTGACGTATGCATTTATAGCCACCTCCTTACGATCATCAATTGTGTCAGGAGTGAACAGGTTAGAATAATGGCTTACGAGTATTTGCCCAAAATCGTTTGGCTTGATTTGTTGGCTCTGCGCATATTCTCCTCCGGCCCTACTTACGGGTCTAAAGGCTTTTTCCGACGATAATGCATCGTGAATTTTTTTTGCTTTTGATTCCAGATTTAACCTGCTACATGCTTCTTGAAACAAACTAAAATCAGCATCCCCAACACAAATTGATTCCAGGAAAAATTCACACGTAATTTCATTGGAATCCCAAGGACCCATTCTTGTAATCTTCCCGTCAGAAACCACACAAATCTGACATGGATTTACATTTGAGGGCGACATTCTGTTAATCACGTCGGCATACAGCCTGGCCTCCTCCATAGCCTTATCCAGATCTTCTCCAGGCGTTTTCACCTCTATAGCTATAAGAGAAAGGCCCTTCACTTGGATAACACAGTCCGGATAATAGAGCTTTTGTGACTTTCCCTTTCCTATACTAAACGCTCTTAGGCTACTCTTTGTTCTAATCCACTCAGGTGGAAGTTCCAGGCCGAGGGGTTTTGGTCCACTCAAGAGCGGGGTTAAAAAATGGGCTTCTACGTCGCTCTCATTTTCAAGCGATACGACATCCGGCGGGAATATGATTTTTTTATTGACTGCTTCCTTTTCCATGCTAGTTGTGCGGCGCGAATTTCGTAAACCTTCAAATTGAAAGACTCCGAGGAGGCTGCTGAGCGTGAGCTCCGCAGCCTCCCTTATTTCTGGATCATGCTGACCGTTTTGTTCAACCGATCAAGCAAATGGTTCGCCTGAATTGCAGGACAATCCTTCCCCTCCGGTTCAATCGTGTTGTCGGTATGATTTCCCCCCCCCTTTCGAATCCGTCCTCCCTAATGCTAAGTTTTGCTCCTTAACTTTGCAGCCTTCTCTACCCCGTGATCCATAATTTTGGGAGGAAGACCTATTTAGGACTCAAGGGCCGATCGCAAATCAGCCCTCGAACCGCTCGCAATACGCCATGTAAAGCGCTGAATCCCTGCGAAATACCTTGTTCACGCCATCGTCCAGGCTGGCAGCTTCGCCCGACTGAACGAGAGCTAACGCACGGCGCTCCACCTCCTGATTCGCTTCTTCGGCGGCTTTGACCCGTTGCGCTTGTTCGGCGCGCTCTGAGGCTGGCTGGAGGCTTTCGCAATAGCGCTCGTAGAGACTCGGATCGGCTGCTGCGACGCGGGAATATCCCTCGCCCATCGTTTGCACCTCCCCTGCAGCCACCAGCGCACTCGCACGGCGCGTAAAGGTTTGCTCCGGGGTTTCGTTTCCGCCCCCGGCATCTGCAGCCGCAATCCGTGGCATGCTGCGGAAAGCAGGATTGTTCACTAGGGAGCCAATTGAACCACGAGACGGAAGCCCGGCAGGTGTCCCGTCCTCATCTAAGAGGAACTCCGGTGAGAAATAGGAGTAATCCCTACCCTCCACTGCGACGCGACCCGCATTGGTCCAATCAACTGCCAGCACAATCCCCACACCGGGCCGATAGCTGAACGACTTTGGAAGTCCTGCAGCCGCTCCGCTTGCCCGGTGATCGAAATCGAGAATGGGTCGGACGTTCTCACCCTGGCGTCGGGAAAGGTCACGCTGGAATGCAGCAGCAACTTCATGACCGCGTTGCGGGGACAGCCTGACAACCACGTCGCCGGGTTTGCCGTCCACCGTGGGCCGGATTGCGTGTTCGCCTTCCGGGATGTAGACGATTTCCGAAGGGGCGAATCCTCCGTCCGCCCCTTGAATAAGTGCTTGGTTCATTGCTGAGCAGATGGGGTTGGATTTTCCTCAAGCAGCGGTAGTGCTGCTTTGAGATGCCCGATGAGTTTGCGAGGATCGCGGGATTTCCCACCGACCGTCATCTGCAACTTCATCCGGCTATATCGCTGAGCCTCGCTCCTGCGATTCCCAATGCCGTCGCAGTGCTTGAGCACCTCTTCGATTGGTTGGGTTACGCTATGACTCTCACGCCGATCTTGAGGGATGAAAGCGAGTATCTGAGCCGAAACATATTGTGCGCGCTCCTTGGCTAGCCGGTAAAGCTCGCTGCAAACCTCGTCCCAGCGATCGAGTAAGGTGCTGTTGTGGTCGAACCATGCGCTGTCTCGATCACGGACAATGCGGCTCGTCTCAATCTGACAAAGTTCGACAGTTCTCTCAGCCTGCTTTCGCTTATCCAGAAGCTCGGAAGCGCTGAGAGTGCCGTCGTCATGCAAGAGTTGCTTCGAGGTGTGTTGAACCTCCTCGTAGGCAGACTGCGCATTCGCAGCGGCTGCATCCTTGGCATTGAGGTCAGAAAGAATCTCTTCCAGCTCGTTGGAAAGCTTTTGGGAAAAGGTGGAAATAGTTGGTGTAGGGTGTAAAAGACTCACAACCGGGAATTGTCCGCACCGGGGGAAATCTTGCGAGCTTGTCGAGTGGTCCCCGATTTTTGAAGTATTCCGAATATTGAACAATTATACGATTTATGAAGATTGATTTAACCAAAGAAGACGTGGAATCGATTCTTGAATCCCTCGCTTACTCCAAATTGAATATATCGAATTCGCCAGATACCCCATACCAAATCAAAAGGGACAAACTAGACCACATTGATAGGATTAGAGAAAAAATTCAGGCGAGCAAGGACAACACCTAATCAGTCATTTAAAAGGGGCCTGATGGGGCTCGTCCCCAAGTTTCATGAAATCATTTCAGCGGATCTCCCAAACTTCCGAACCAGCCAAGCAACGCCCTTCTGTGTGACATAGGTTGTCAGCGTGACGTGCTTCTCACCTTTACTGTCCTCATATGCGCTCTCGTTGACCGTGAATAGGCCTTGGCTGATGAAACGTTTGAGCGGCAGATTGTGACGCCTTCCGCCAGTCATCAAGACGCCTGCCTCCCGAAGCTTGTTCAAGAGCGTGTTCCGCCCAAATGGAAGCTTCGCGAGCCTGACCGCTGCTGCCATGTCCAGCACGTCATTTGAAGCCGTCACGCGGTCGTGAAACTCGATCTTGGGCGCGGCTTCTTCGAGCTTGCCGTCCTGCTCGTTGACCTTCTCCTGCAGATCGGCCGCAAGCCGGAGAGCTTCGGGAAGCGTCTGAGGAATCGCAAACGGCTGCATTGCCCGGCGCTCGCATTCGATGAAGTATTGGCGGGCCTGCTTGCCCTTCTCGTTGCGTTCGACCATCGAAAGCTCTTTGGCCATGGCGAGGGTGACGTGGTATTCAAGCGACGGGCGACCTCCGGAACTTTTCGCCAATTCTGGCGTAAAGTCGGTGCCTTCGCTGAAGCCGTATTTCTCGATCCGGTCTTTGATCCAGTTCGAGAAGTCTTTGCCGACCTCAAGGAACTGATGAAGCTCCCGTGCGTTGACGGTTTGGATGCCGGCCTGCGATTGAATGGGAATCAAAGCATTCATTACGCTTGGGTTCCTTTCCCCTCAATGGCTTCAATCACGGCGTCCAGGTCAAAGCGGACTACCTTGCCGATCTTGATGTGTGGGATTCTCCCTTCGTCCTTCCAGCCGTAAACGGCTCTCTCGGTGACGTTGTAGCGGCGGGCAATATCACGGGCTTTAACCCAGTTCGTTTCAGATGTGGTGGATGTCTTCATAACGTCGTGAATTATCTGATCGGGACGCGGAGATTGTCACCGCGCGCGAGTGGTCCCCGGTCACCAAGTCGCTCTTGTCTGCCTCAATTCGCTTTGAAGGTTCTCCACTGCCTGGGCCTGTTCGTTGATCAGGGAAATCACCTGCCGCAAGCTTGCTACTATGGTTTTGCCGAAATCATCCTGACTCCGGGCAAGATCCTGAATCGCCCTGGTAACACTAGAAGTCATTTCGGATGAAACGGTGACCCCTTGCACCTGCTGGGCAAGTTTCTGCATCTCGCTCTCGATCTGCCTTCGCTTTGTCTCGATCACTTCGGAAACTCCCGATGCATCAGCCTGAATGCGATTCTCGATCTCGGTGCGTGCCGAGGTGCTTGCTTCTGCCGCTTGCGTCGCAATCGATTGCTGATCGGTTTGGATGGAGGCGTAGGAATCCTTCAGCCCGTTGTAAATGCTGTCTCTGAGCTTTTGGGCTTCTTCGGAAATCGCCTGATTTGTATCGGCCTCAAGCGTACTGAGTGAAGCTTCTCCCTGTGCAATGATTGCCTCCTTGGTGGCAACGTAGGTTTCCCGCGCTGCAGCAAGGTCACGCTTGGCCGATTCCGCCTCGTCTGCGGCATCGTCCGCTTCACCGGACAGCTTTTTGTATTCTGGATGGTTGGCATCCCGATAGAGATCACCCGCAGATCGTAGTTTGCCCAAGGCCTGGTCTGCCTGCTCTTGAGCTGCATCCGCTTTTCGCTGGATCGTCCCAAGGCTCTCGTCGAGTTCGGCAAGCTGGTTCTGGATCCGGACTTGCAAAGCACGGGCTTCCGCCGCTTGCACGTCGCCACCAGTGTTCCGGGCAATGGTGATATCAGCATCCGCCTTGGTCTGCTCCGCGCTACGCTTTGCACCCCGGAGCGCGTTGATTCGGAGAATCGTTTGCTCCTGCTTCTCCAGCTCCTTGGTTTCACGCGAGTAGGTTTCTAACAGGAAATCATTTCCGATCTCACGGCGAAGTTGTTGTTGGGCTTCCAGCAATCGCTTCGGTTGCTCTTCCAGCTCGCGCAATTTCACTGCCAGATCCTTTTGCGCCTTTTTCATGTCCGCGAAGGCAGAGGCAACGCCAGAGGCACCACCCGCGATTCCGGCAAGTGTTCCAATCACCGGATTGCCGGTGGCAACAAAAGCGCCCAGGCCCGCGGTCATGACACCAAGTGCGTTATCGGTCTGTTCAAGCGCTCCTGTTAGTCCTCCCAATTCATCGTGGAATGCCCCGCCTGCCTTGGTCGCATTCTGCAGCTCGTTTACCATTCCCCGCAGGAATTCCGCAGCTTGCAGCGCAACCATGGCACGGGTTGCTTGAGTGATTTCGTTTAGCTGGGCTTGTTCAAGTTCGCGGGCTTCCGCTGCCTCCCGTTCGTCTCTCCGGCGCTTGGCCTCGATGACATCGCGTTGACGCTGAGCTTCAAGTTCTGCCTCCGCAGCTTCTCTGGCTCCCTGAGCATCCGTGTCATGAAAATCTTCTACTGCCTCAGTCGCCTCTTTGGTTCGATCAATGGTTTGCTCCAGCTTATCCAAAGTTGCCTGGTCCCACTGCCGCAACGTGCCGTCTCCGCCAGCATCCGATTCCGCGCGCTTGCGGGCGTCGTATTGCTCAAGCCTCCGCTCACGATCCTCTTCCGCATCCGCCAATTCCCGCACCGCATCTGCAGCCCGCTCGGTGTTCTGGGTCGATTCCTTCAGCTCTTTGCTGACGCCTTCCTGCGCCTTGCTCAATCGCTTCTGCGCTTCGGCTTCCCGCTCGATAGCCTCCGCCAGTTCTTCGACGCTCTCCTTGGACTTGAGCGCATCCCGCATCAAGGAGGATGACGACGAGCTGACATCATCGATTGCGCTTTCTGCCTGTTTTGCCCCTGTAGTGTCTGCTTTCGTATCGAATGCGATCTCAACCTTTTTATCCGCCATACGTGAATTGTTTCCGTCTGACTGAGAATTGGCCACTTGCACGAGTGGTCCCCCGGTTTCCATAGGGTGGCTATTGGCCCGGCCATTGCCTTTCCCATAGCTACCCCAAGCCTTGAGGTTTGAGCCTGAATGCTCATGCTTCACCGCCTCACGCAATGATCCGCAAACTTCCATCATGGGTTTGGGCAGGTGCCTGGCTCCTCGCCTTCGTCGCTGGCATGATCAACGTCGTCGGCTTGTTAGGCTTCGAACATCAGGCCGTCACCCATCTAACAGGAACAACCTCGCTGCTTGCGGAATCAATCGCTATCGGGAAACTGCCTGAGATTTTCCGGCTGTTGGGCGTGATCGGTTCATTCCTTGCCGGAGCGATTGCAAGCGGTTTCATCATTCAGGATAGCACCTTGAATCTGGGTCATCGCTATGGTGTGGCGCTGTTTCTTGAGTCCGCGCTTCTCGCGCTTGCCACGTTGCTTTTGGCGCAAAGTAGCACCGCCGGAATCTGCCTGGCATCCGCTGCCTGTGGCCTTCAAAACGCCATGGCCAGCACTTACAGCGGAGCGGTTGTTAGAACCACCCACGTTTCCGGCATGTTCACCGATATTGGGATTTTCCTCGGGCACCTGCTTCGCGGTCTCAAGCCAGATTACAGACGCCTTTTCCTCTACTCCCTGATCATTTCAGGCTTCATCATGGGAGGCATTGCCGGCGCAATTGCATTTCATCACTTTTCATACCGCACGCTTTGGATACCTGCAGCCATGACTGCTTCAGCTGCGATCCTCTACGAGTTGAATCACATAATCCGCCCAGGGCAACCTCTGTCGCACTCGCTGCGAGGAAGGTTGAAGCAAGGTTGATCCTTGTTTTGGGTGTTTCTATAGGACGAAAGGAAATCCTGTTGTCCTATTCCGGCCTCTTCCAAGGTGTTTCGGATGTCCCGCATTACTTTATCATGGCGCTTCCAGTTGACCGCTCGCGCGCGATCCTTTCGGAAATCATTTGTCCATTCCTGCCCCTTTTTAGGGACCGACAAAAGTCACTCAGTGACGAAATGCTTCACCCGCTTTTGGCGTCGGTCGCATAGGGTCAGCCCAAGTTTTTCATAGCTTCTGATGATCACGTCGCGGAGCTTCTTTGCCTCCTCTGGATCGGCAGTGCTGAGCTTGTTGACGATTCGTTTTCCCACAACCTTCGTTCCCAGGTTGATCGTTAGGCGGACTTCCCATTTACCCCGGTGTTTGTCCCAGACGAGGTGATGGAGCGGGTCTTGTTCGCGCAGGGGCTTTGGCGCACTCGCGCACTGGAGAAGGCGCAGAATGGAAAGTGGCAGTGTCAGTTGTTCGGCTTGCATGTGATGATTGGCTTTCAAGGTGAATGGGTGGAAATGGTTTAGAGGTTGGTGCCTCGCGCGTGCGTGCGCGGGTCATGGTGACAAATCGGGCTGGGTTTCATGCTGCTTGGTTGTCGAAATCGAACTCAATGCAGCGCTCTGCGAGACGACGAATGATGTAAGGCGCATGCTTGTCGTGAAGCACTTCGGCCAGACCTTCAATTGGTCCATTGTCGGTGAAGATTGTTGCCCGTTTCCATTCGTGCCTGAGCTTGATTACTTCCCAAAATCCATCGCTTACGCTCTCGGTTGCCATCTTCCGCTTGGTCAAGTCGTCCAGGACAAGCAGGTGGCAATTCTTGGCGGCCTCGATCAAATCGTGGGCGTGACTTTGAATTGATTGCCCAAGCGAAAATTGATGCCTGAGCCGGCATGCTTCCGAGAACCGGTCGCCGTCCAGCCAGACCACTGGCTCACACCCGGTTTCCCTCCAACGTATGGCCTGTTGACCGTGTTGGGCGATCCAGTGCAAGGCGTAGAGATAGGCGATTCTCGTTTTGCTTCTACCCGAGAGCTTCGAATGAAACCACATCCATTCAGGGCCTTCCCAAGCCTGCTTTACGCGCGCATAACAGGACGCATTGAATTCCGGATGATTGCGATCTGTCTCCCGAATTTCGGGTGAAACGATCCGGGCAAGAATGGCGTGGGCGGATTCAATTGAATCTTTCCAAATTTCACTATCGCGGCGGTTTTTCTCAGCGATACCCTGCTGGCTCTTTGGGTAGCAAGTTTCGCAATACCCGTCTCCATACCAAGGGTTATCCCCGTTGCAGCTGATGCACGCTTCCGGCCCCGAAGGCATCGAGTCGATGATTGCCGAGAGCTTGTCTAGAGACGACATCCCGCGCTTGGTTGGTTCTGATTTGGTCAAGTGTTCGATGATGGTGTTCACGATTATCCTTTTTTGATTTTGCTGGCATATTGATTGATCTGGGCGGCGTTGGCGGAAGGAGATGGAGGCGGATGCCTACCTGCGATCGGAGTGGTGAACGCAGTTCCCGTTGCTGTGGAAGTGCGGGCGTACCCTCCCCGCTCCTGAGCACGGGTCAGCCAGTTGGTCAGGAATCGACCAGGATACTTTTTCTTCTTCGCCGGATTCACTCGAAGCCATTCACTTGCGGAGGCAATCGAGGAGTCGAGATTCACGGTGGGAAAGGCTTCGGACCATCTCTTGTGATCTTCTGGGGTGATTCCTTCGAAGCCATTTTCAAAGGTCCATCGGATCGTCTGTTTCGCCGCCGGTGGCGAATCGGAACTCGTTCCGTTCGACGCAAAAAGATCTGTTTCCGTGTGTCCTTGTTTCTTTATTTCCTTGTTGTTAGTTCCCCCTGGTTTCCCCTTTGATTCCCCCTGGCTTCCCATTGGAGTTGCTTCTGGCTCCCCCTCAGCTTCGTGAAAAACGCTGAAAACCGTTGAGTTTATTAGCTTTGCGCGTGTCCCTTTGTTCCCCCCTTGGAACGCCACAAGTTGGCACTTTTCGAGCCGCGATTTGGCCACTTCATAAGCCTTCTTGGAATGGAGTCCGGCTTTCTTCCAGTCTCCGATCAAAGCCTCCCCGGCGCGCAATCCAGAGATAGGGCAATCCTTCCATTTCGCCCTCAAAGCGATCTGGCAAAGCAGGAGAAACGCGTTCGGATACCCCTCAAGCAAAGCCAGAGTTTCCTCCGACCGGCACAATGCAACCCAGCCCTTCATGCATCCTCCCCCACCTCAAGCGAGTCTAGTAGATCGAAAAGCCGCTGGACCTGCCTCTTCTTTCGCGTAGCCCCAGGCCTTGCCATCTCGGCAAGCTCCTCAGGACTGGGACCACTCCCAAAGTTTGGATGATAGCCGGAATCGAGGTTTACTCCGCAGCGAACTGGCTCACATCTACTGCCTGCCCCGCTCCCGAGCACATTCGGGGCGGGGTTCTTTTTTGGGCAAGCTCTCACGCTTCACCCCTTTCCTCTCCGCCAGTCGCTCCTTTTTCAAGCAACCTGGCTATTGAGTCTAGATCCCAAAGCCTCTTTCCCTTGAGCTTGCCACGCTCTTTCAAAGAGGTTGACCGAATTTTCCCCTCAGCGTGCAGTCTATAAAGACTCGCACGGGATATGCAGAAAATTTGCGAGGCTGTTTTTGAGTCTCCCCATTCTGGACGTAATTGCACCCCCCTCATGATATACCCCCTTGAGCCAACGAATTGATATCAACTCTAATATCATCGCATGAATAACCATTCTCTGCTTTCGAAAGAGATTTTCTTTGGTAATATGCTTGATTTATACTTAAAAAATCGCAAATGCCACGGGCATTACTTTGCGTTCCGCATAGGTGATTGAAGAGAAATTTAACAATTCTCCTCTGCAGTTTTATTAATAGTTTATTATTCATTAGGCGTGCGTTGTTCGCTCGCCTTTCTTGTAACACAGCTTTTAAAAAGCACTTCGAATCTTAAACTTATGTTTAAGAAATTTTGTTTGAGGATGTCACTTTTGTGATGAATTTCAGATTTTTTTGTTTGGGACGTAATGTGGAGACCAGTAAAATTCCTAAATATTTTATTGACGCATTTTAGATACCTCCGTGTCTCAAGTCGTTCTGAGTTGTTTCAGGGGGTATGAAAATTAAAAGCGGTTCACACAAACCTCAAATTGAGGGTAGTTTTTCCAGTGCCCTGGCCAGCGTCTCGCGCTCGGTGTGAGTATATTTGGCGTGAACGTCGGCCGATTCATGCCCGACGATCCTACGGCGGATCTCTTCGGAAACGTCGAGGTTAGCAAGGTTCGACGTGAGACTGTGACGAAGAGCATGGAAACTTCTAGCGTGCTGAGCTCGTTGGCCTCCTTTCGTTCCTTCGCGAAGATTCCTCCTATCGATCTGTGCGTGATCCATGATGGCGATGAACATGGAAGAAAGGCCATGTCGTCCACCTACAGGGGATTTCACAAGTGCCGGAAACAGCGGCACGCTACCAGTGGAAGGGCTTTGTTCTTTCAGCCAAGACAAAAGGCGCGGATGCAATGGCACCTCCAGCCGCTTCTTTTTTCGGCTGGTTTTGGCTGGAATGAATGAAAGCGAATTTCCGCTGAGATTCACATTCTCCCAGGTTAGGGCTGCGCAGTCACCAATCCGCGCACCAGCATAAAATCCAACAAGGATCATGCCTTGCCAACCAATGCACCTGGCGGCACGGGTTTCAGTGTCGGCAATTCCAGACGGGAAAACGGAATTTTGCCAGTTTGGATCTCCGGCTGACTCCATCAGTTTGCCAACTTCTGCCATGGAAAAAACCTCGCGCTCGGTAGAATCATCCTCGGGAAGTCGTTCTAGCGCAGCACATGGGTTCGCTAGCAGTAGCCCTTCTCGCATAGCAGCTCGAAACATCCCTGCCACATCAGCAGCATAGTGATTTGCGGTTTTAGCAGTGCGCTGAATCGCAGGCGCATTGTTTGCCTTGATACGCTTTCCTGAGGTCTTTTCTCCCGTTTCTGACCAGCCAGTTCGTATTGCGTCTCTAAACGCCCTCACATCCGATTTAGTGACGGATTCGAGCTTCCCGTCAGCCTTACTTCCCAACCAAATTAAGAATGATTCGATATGGGCAGAATAGCGTGCTATCGTCGATTTTTTGCCAGTTGTTGCTTTCACCGCGAGCCAATCGGCAGCCCAGCTCCTGACGGTGTAAAATCTCAATGGCTCACCTGTGGAAACCTCACAAAGGCGAGCAATCAGCTCTCGTGCCCTCGCTTCCGATAACTCTCCCTTGGCGGCAGCCGCTGCAGCTTCAGAAAGGATGGCGTAGGCTTTCGACGCGCTTTCTCCCTCGGCAATGCCAGCTGAACGCTCCAGCTCTTCGAGCCGGATGGCCTCAACCATAGCTTCGGAACGCTTACGCTTCTTTGTCGATTTCTTCAGGCGACGAACCGTCCCGTCAGGCAAAGTCACATCGAATGCAGCAAACCAATACGGAGAATTGTCGCGTTTTACCAGAGAGGCCATGTGGGAACAAAAGTGAGAACGTGCACCGTGTCTCAGGCTGAATCAACACGTTCCCACTTTCAACAAAAACCTATAAACCATTGATTCTACAACCTAAGGAAGCGATTCAGCGGTTCGAATCCGCTACGCTCCACTTTTCCCTATCCCTCTGTTTTTCAGGGATTCACACCTGAACCGGGGTCTACACCAAAGATTGGGGATGAGGCTTTTTGTTGAGGTTTTGACGTTGGATTGATGATGGGTTTTCAGCCGCATTGGGCGATCACGCGGAGCCGGTAGTTTTCGAAGTTTCTAAATCCATACGCACGACGTTGGATCAGTTTCATTTTCCGGTGGAAGCCTTCGGTGATGCCGTTGTTGCGCACGAACCGCCACATGCATGCGATCGACTCCTGCCAGTCTTC
>NZ_JAENIJ010000045.1 GCF_016595435.1 Luteolibacter pohnpeiensis | reverse complement strand
TGGATCTAAGATGCTGCTCGGACTTGAAGGCCGTGGGAGCCGCGTGATGCCTGATCTTGTTCACAGACTCATCCGTTGGCGCGGAGGTCTTGGCGTGGGTTCAGATTGCATCACGCGGCGGTTTTGGGTTCCATTTGGGAACGAGTGGTGTAGCCTTTGTTGTGGCTGAAATCCATCTTATGAGATGTCACAGGCAACGGGCATTCGTCCGTGCCTGGACATTGAACGTTCGACAAGAAATGTTTCAGAAAGCATGGGCCCTCGTTCAGGCCGGTGCGGTAATCTCATGTAGTGAGCCTGCGCCGCGCAAAGACCCCGACTTTGTGACCTGCGCGAAGGCCTTGGCGCATGCTCCAATAGCAAGAATCGAGGGTTTGGATCATCGAATTGCCTCCCTTCCGAAGGGTGACTCGATTCCTATCTCACAGGTGCTCAGACAGTTTGATCTCTGGAGCTACCGCCAGGCGGTGCGATCTGAACGACATTCGAATGTGGTGGGTCTAGACTTTAGTGATGGGGAAACTATTTGCTTTATTGCCGAGGAGGAGCCAAGGGCCTACACTATTGAAGAGCTTTCTGAGCCGGGGAGCGAATGGGATCGCGACATCAAGAAACTTCACATTTGGAGAATTTTTTATCGGGGTGTCAGAACAGATTTAAAATAGTTGAACAAGCCGCCGCATCCGACCGCGACAAGCCGCTAATTTGAATCGGAGCTCGAGGGCGCGGCCGGATGGGCTCTAACGTTCTCCAAAGAAATGAAGATCCTCGTTCGAGCATCACTAGCGAAAGGCGCGGCAGTTCTTGCTCTCATCGTCTGGGTTCCGCTCGATTCATGATTGCACCCCGATCAACCACCAATGAGATCGTTGGATTTCCCCTCACCCTGAGAGTGCCGAATTCGTCGCGAGGGGAGGCGGCACCAACAACGCGTATTTCAAATGGGAGGTCGATCCAGCTATTTCCGCGACACTGGGCGCACCACGAGGGGCAGCGCAGTTGTTCGACTGCGAGACCGGTTGGCATCCATTCGATTTGGGGTTCTTTGGCAAGTTGGAGGACAAGGATGTCGCTACTGATGCGGAGGCTCTCTACTACCGCACGTCAGTCTGGGATGTTGCACCTATTAGAAGTAAGTCTGAACGATCACTGATTGTGGCTGGCATCTACACGAACTAAAAAACAGGAGAACAAGTTATTTAATGACAACTAAGCCAGTCGCCTTGCTTCGATGACTTTCCGTAACTACAACCTCAACCACGCGTTCAACGCTCGCCCCAGCTGGTAGGGCGGCATGCGCTTTGACGTCCGCTATTAAACGATGAATTGGTTGCCATACGACTGCTGGACGATTGATAGTCCCCTCGATGTACCAACACTGGTTCCTGCATTGAAGGAGAGGATCGAACCCACCAAGTGGTTTCGAACGTTTTGGAGCAACAAACACACACCACTGGAGGGTCAAATACACAACGGGGGCTTTTCGGCCAGCCGTGTGATCCATTCTCGCAATTCGTTTTTGCCCATACTCTATGGAATTTTTGCTCCGAAGCAGGGGGGCACCATCATCCAAGTACGCATGATGCCGCATCCCGTCGTGATCGCATTTATGTCATGCTGGCTTGGAATGGCCGGACTCTTTGCCCTAACCGGTATAATCGCGGCACTTGACGGAGAAGATTGGATGATCGGCTTTATTTCAATTGGAATGTTCTGTTTCGGAGCTATTATAACATACAGCGCATTTTGGGCGGAGGCGGGGAAGGCTAAGCAGATCATTTCTGAGGTCTTTGCCGATATTCACAAACACGAAGCGAACAAGCCGCAGCACCCAACCGCCTGACCCACTCCAAGTCGAATTTTCACCGTGACTAGAACCCTCAACCCACAGTCAACGCACGGCTGCCGTCAGACGGTTGGTGTGCTATGACGTTCGCTCAAAAGGATGAAGATTCGAACCTCCATCGCTATGCAATCAGCTCCAGAGGACCTCTGGCCGTTGCTCACCAGTTCGTCGATGGACATTCCTGGCTGCTTTTGCCTTGGATTGCCTCGGCCCGTATCTTGCGAGCTCCCTAATTCGATTGGAGGAGTCGGTTCCGAACGGCGATGCATTTCAGACCGTGGCGTCGTCGTCCAGAAGATCACTGAATGGGTGCCGCCACAGTATCTTCAGTTCGAGATGGTATCGACCAATCACTGCTGGGCATCTCAAATTGATACAATCAGAGAAGAATTTCAGATCATTTCTCATCACCAAGGAATCAGGGTCACACGAACCACGACTATAGCGGCTACCAGACCATTCCCGCTCATCAAAGAATTGGGTTTTTACCTAGGACTCAAACGTGTTCATCTCTACGTTTTCAAGAACTGGCGCGCCAAGACCGAACAAATTGGTGGTGGACAACCGGCTACCCGCTCGGAGTCGACATGACACTGTTTGCTTCAACCCTTAACCTTGTTGCGGGGCGGGGCTCCCGGTAGATGGTGCCACATCTTTGACGTTAGGCAGAAAAACATGGCAACGACATCACCACCCCCGTGCCCATTTTGTAGCAATCCCATGGAAATCGGAACCTGAGAAGTCAGCGGAACTTTATTGGGTTTTATGGCCTACGGATTTTCACACCAACATTTATGGTTTAGAACTAAGAAAACCAAGATAAAGATCATTGAAAGCTCCGATGAAACGAAAGGTTTTAGATGCTCAAAATGCGGAACCACTATAATCAAATCGAAAAAGGCATTTTAGCGCACATCTCACTAATCTTTGCCGACCCTACGAGAAATGGAGACTGAGCCTAACAAAGCAGTAGAACCAAGACCTTCGCCCTAAAATGAAGACCCTCGTTTCACTACTCGTCATACTACTTGCCTCTTCGTGGAGCGCATACGGCAGGGCGTATTTCTTCACGCGGTCCGAGTTGATCGAGAATTCTTCGGCAATCGCGATCATCGTTGTAGGAGAGCCAGAGCCGGCTAAGCCCGTCGGCGAGAACCGGGATCCTTTCGCAGCTGAGGATGACGGAGCGTCCGGCAAGGTTTGGACCTATTCGGAGCAGGCCAACGTGCGGGTCGAGAAGGTCCTGAAGGGAGACCTGCCCGACGAATTCATCCTCTATGGCCATGAATCGTATATCTGCGCTCACTGCCCATTGGCGAAGGGGCGGTTCCTCGCATTTCTCAGCAAGGACGGAGAGCTGTGGGTGGGCGCAAACTGGCAACTTTCTTTGAGGCCAATCAAGGAGGACCAGGTGGAGTGGTATATTTCTGAGGATCAGCGATATCCTATGAAGTTCCAGAAGTTGGATGATGTCCTTAAGCTAGTCAGCGCATCGCTCCAAAGACAAAGCGAACATGGCAGTGCTGGACAACCCGCTACCCGTTCCAAGTCGGTTTCTGAGGCCGGCGACAAACCTCAACCAGAATCGGAGGGGCGCTCCCGGTAGCGGGTGCCAGGCTCTCGACGTTCGCTGAAGAAAATGGTCGATCGCACCTCACGTGACCTCTTGGCTCTCCGTCTCAGACAATACGTCAGTGGACGGATCATCAATGATGATCTCGATGACACCATGTGGGAGATGGGCGATGATCCCGGTGCGGTCGCAGTCTCTGAGATGGCGTGGCAACTTTATGACGATACATTGACGCACCGAGCGACTGGGCGGCACCACATTGACCACGAAGGTAGGCGAGAGATTTCTCGATGGATTCTGTTCCTTGATTCCGATCTTGAGTATGAATGGCCACGATACTCCTTCATCGGGATTGACCCGTTTATTCTAAGCCTGATTACATTCGGCATCGCAGGGTTGATTCATCACAGGCGGTGGAAGAGATTTGTCGGCGCAGGTCCATTTGAGATTTGGCCGTTCATGCACCAAGAGGATCTCGACCGTGCCATCAAGGACCCGCGGCGCCTCGCCGGAACACAAGACAGCGAACAAGATCCTGCGTTGAAAGATCAACCGTAAATGGAGTTTTTTGGATTCTTTTGAGTGGCTGGGGCCGGATGTTTTCAGGAGGTTTGGAGGCCTCTTTTATCGGGGTTGTAGGGTTCGCCGGATTTAAGAATTCCGTAAATTTGGTGAAGCAGTTTTCGCATGATGGCAAAGCATGATGCTTCGATCTATATATCGCCGACTTTCGGACTGTGAATGCAGAGGATGAAAGTCCTATCCAATCCAAAATGTCGTCTGGAGTCATCATGACCGCTCAGATCAGTTCTGGAAAAGAATCGCGATTCTTCTTGTCTGGCGATTGCATGCACAGCGAGGTTAAAAATGGTCACTGAAGGATCGTATATTACCATTGGAGGAATTCTCGGGCCTGACACTCTTAAAATGAGCAAGACCCAACAACACACGACACCTAATCGCTGATCGCACCATGTTTTCAGATCGATTTTATGATTTCATCTCTTAATCTGTCATCGACGTGCGCCCTCAATCAGGGATTGGTGCGTGATAACATTCGGCAAAGACTATGAAGTCAATCCTAGTTCCCTTCATCGCGTGGCTCGGACTAGTGGCATTTTGCCACGCCGAGGAGAAGCTGGAGACCGTCAGCAAGTTTGAGATTAGGCAGCTAACACTCCCAGAGGCGATTGCCGCACTCAACAAGCGCATTGCAATCGAGCATCCTGGCGAGCGTCGACTCCTTGTCGCTTACGTAGAATCTCCTTATCCGCTGACACCATTAACACCGGGCAGTGGAGGAGTTCTCGGTGACGGCTATGTGCCCCACTCTCGGAAGAAACTCGATTATGGCCAAACAAAACCAATCGCCATTCGCCATATCATCGATGACCTCGCCGTCTTGAGCATGTGCCACTACCGGGTATACGATGGTTTGACCGTGGTTTACGGCTGGCATGAAGGTGACCTTGAAGACCCCGATCACGCCGAACAAACCAACCATGCCGAAGAAGATGCCACAGGAAATGAGCATTCGCCCGTGCCTCACCCTAGACGTTGATTCGAATCGATCGGAATCACGGCTTTTTATTTGAGACAGTTGCCTCGACCAACTCCAGCCAGCGTGATGCGGCGGGCGATAGGGAAACTCCACGCCGCCAGATGAGTCCCATTTTCCACCGCAGGTCACTTTCCTCGACCATCGCGGTACTCACGGCAAGCGGACGCCTCGCATCGACCTCTAACTTCGGCAGCATGGAAACCCCCACTCCTGCCGAAACCAGAGCGATGATGAAATCCGCACGTGCACCGCGGGCGGCGATATTGATCTCGATGTTTCTTTTCCGGCAGGCCTTTTCGACGATCGTGTTCAAAATGAAGCCTCGCTCGAACAGAATGAATTGAGATCTGACCAGTTCCTCAAACTTCACACATGTCCGGCCAGCCAGTGGATGCCCGGATGGCAGAAGCGCGACCAGAGGTTCGTCGACCATTTGCTGCCATTCCAAATCGGCTGGCACCGGTGCCAGGCTCGCCCCCATTTCGATCTCGCCGGAGCGCACCAGTTCTTCCAAATCACGACTCCCCTGTTCTCTCAGGTCAAACTCAATTCCGGGATAACGCTGCCGGTAGGCCGCCACCAGCGGGGCAAAGATCACACCGCTGCCAAGCGCGGGCAGTCCCAGCCTTAAGCAACCCGTTTCCAATCCATGCAGGGCTGCAAGCTCGGCCTGCAGATGATCGCGCTCCGCCAGCATCGCGGTGGCACGACGCAAAACCATCGCCCCCGCATCAGTGACTTGAACCCGATCCGGCAAGCGATTGAGCAGCCGCTCACCACAATCGTGTTCAAGCTGTGCCAGCGCCTTGCTCACCGTCGGCTGGGTGATTCCAAGCACCCGCGCTGCCGCTGAAAATCCACCCTGGCGAACGACCTCGACCAGACACTCCAGATGACGAAACTCCACGTAAATTCCATATTGGAATAGCAAACATTCCGTCAATTCATTTTGGGAATGCGGCAGATTTTGCTATAGAAATCCCACATGCCTGCCGCCGCTGCGATCTCCCCTTCCGTTGAACCCAAGCCCGTCTACCGAGCTGGGATGCAGGCCATTGGCATGATCCTATTTTGGTGGCTCGCGCAATGCCTGACCGCTCATTTTCATTGGCCGATTCCCGGGAGTTTACTCGGATTGATGCTGCTCTGGGGCCTCCTTGAATTGGGGTTACTGAAACTTCATTGGATCGAACAAGGAGCCGACAGCCTGCTGCGGCATCTGATGCTGTTTTTCGTTCCGGCAATGCTGGCGTTGGTCGATCATCACGAGCTTTTCAGTCTGCTTGGGATCAAGCTCATCCTGGTGGTTTTGATCAGCACGGTTGTCGTGATGTGCGGCACGGCCTGCATCGTTGAAATCGGATTTCGTTTAAGCCATGCACGCTCTCGCTGAAGCCGCAATCTGGTGCTTGGTCACGCTGGCGGTCTATGCCGGATCGCGCAAACTCCATCAAAAATTCGGCCGCTGGTGGAGTTCCCCACTGCTGCTGACCTGGACGGTGTGTGGCATCGCCATCGTTGCGACCCACACGACCTATCACGAATATCTGGAAGGAACTCACTGGATGGTCTGGCTACTGGGCCCGGCGACGGTTGCGTTTGCGATTCCGATTCATCGGCATCGCGAAATGGTGCGGCGCCACTGGCTGTTGCTGGCGATTGGCGTGAGTGTGGGCTGCATTCTCGCGGTTTCCAGTTCTTGGTTGCTCGCTTGGGGATTTGGACTTTCGCCACAACTCCGGGCCAGCTTGTTGCCTCGCTCAATCACCACACCGCTGGCGATGGATGCCTCATCCAGACTGGGTGGAAGTCCTGAACTCACGGCGGTTTTCACCGCATTGACCGGCTTGTTTGGGGCCGCCATTGGGGAAAATCTGCTGAAAATCCTTCCGGTGACCTCCTCGCTGGCAAGGGGTGCCCTGTTTGGCATGGGAGCCCATGGCGCAGGTGTCGCCAAGGCAACCGAGCTCGGCCAGGAGGAAGGCGTGATCGCCAGTCTGATCATGATCCTCGCCGGTCAGCTCACCGTGATTGTCGTGGCGCTGATATCCAGTTTGTAATCCGTCGTCACAATCGCATCGCAATCCTTGCACAGTGCGCCTTCATCCACAAAGGTCTCCGCATGGAACGCGAGGAACTTCCGCTGGATCGACAACTGCGGCAGGAAATACTTTTTGCCCGGGAACGGGTCTATCGATTTGGCCAGCCAACTCCCCTGGAGCGGCTTCATCTTCCAGGAGCTCCGAGCGTTGAAATTTGGGTAAAGCGCGAAGATCTTTGCCCAGTCAAAGCCTACAAATGGCGCGGCGCCTGCAATCGCATGGCCACCCTGACTCCCGGCGAAAAAATGCGCGGGGTCGTCACCGCTTCTGCCGGAAATCATGCGCAAGGCATCGCTCTGGCCGCCCGGACGCTTGGGGTCCAAGCCCGCATTTACATGCCCCGTTCCACCCCGCGGGTAAAGCAGGCGGCTGTTCTCCAGCATGGCGGCGATTTTGTCCGCATTGAGCTATCCGGCGACAGTTACGACGAAGCGGTTCAAGCCGCCCGCGCCGATGAAGCCGAAAATGGCGCCGTTTACGTCCACGCTTATGATGACCTGCTGGTGATGGCCGGTCAGGGCACTCTCGCCGATGAGGTGGTGCTTTCCGGGCATGGCCCGTTCGATGCCGCATTCCTGCAAATCGGCGGCGGCGGCATGGTCGCTGGCGTTTCTTCGTGGCTGAAAACCTACTGGCCGGAAATCGAAATCGTCGGGGTCGAAGGCATCGGCCAGGCATCCATGAAAGCCGCGCTCGAAGCCGGAAAACCGGTATCCCTCGATCATGTCGACTTGTTTTGTGATGGCAGCGCCGTCCGCAAAGCGGGCGATCTGCCTTTCCAGATTTGCCAGCATACCATCGATCGCATGGAAACCGTCACCAACGGTGAGGTCAGCCGCGCCATCCGCACGTTATGGGAAACGCTGCGCTGCATTTCCGAACCCTCCGGCGCGCTGGGCCTCGCCGCCGTGATGAAAAACCGGGCAATGCTGGAAGGGAAAAAAGTTCTAGTCGTGATATCGGGCGCGAACATCGATTTCCTCCAGCTCGGGCGCATCGCCCAATCTCAAGGAAGCTCCAGCCAAACCAGCCGGACTCTCCGCGTGGAAATCCCGGAACAGCCGGGCACCATGCTGAATTTGCTGAATTCCTGCTTCAGCGAAATCGACATCACCGATTTCCAGTATGGAAAAACCGATGAAGCCATCGCCTCACCGATTTTCACCATCACGGCGGATAATTCGTCGATTCTGGACGCGGTTTCGGATCAATTGAATGCCAACGGCTTCAAATGGGAAGAGCTGACCAGCGCCGTCGATGTTGATTTCCGTGCCATCCCGCTGCGTAGCGATCAATTGCGCCATCCGGCCTTCCTCCGGCTCGATTTCTACGAGCGAAAAGGCGCACTGCACGATTTCCTGGGCCAACGCATCAGCGGCAATGCGAACCTGTGCTACTTCAACTACCGCCAATCCGGTGAGCGGATCGGGCGGGCACTGATCGGCCTTGATTTTCCATCGTCTTACGAGCGCGACGCGCTCCTCATGAGCATTCCCTCCCATGGCGATGGCTATCGGGTGTGCGAACCGGTCGACGACGAAACCCGTCGGCGGCTCGTGGGTGCCTGATTTCCAGGCGCTGAGAAAACTCGTTCATTTCGCGGCTTGTGAAAAATTTCACAAAGCACGCTTGCGGCCTCACGAATGAATCTTCATGTTTAGATTCACGAATGATTCTTTTGAGTCGTCGGATTAACCCTTGGCCCCTTTCGAAAAGCGATGAGCGAAACACCCTCGGCAACCGCGGAAACCAAGCTGCCCAAAGACTTGGCCGCTGAAAAAGGCATGGTGAATGTCCAAATCGACGGGGTTTGGCATCAATTTCCGAAGGGCACCCGAATGATCGAGGCATGCCGCCAGGCCGGGGTGAATGTCCCGCACTATTGCTATCACCCGAAACTTTCTTCACCCGGAAATTGCCGGATGTGCCTCATCCAAATGGGCATGCCTCCCCGCCCCGCCCCTGGCGAGGAACCGAAATACGATGAGGAAGGCTATCTACCAATCGGCTGGATGCCACGGCCCGCGATCGCCTGCGCCAACACGATTGGCGAGAACATGGGCATCCGCACCACCGGGGAATTGGTGGAAAAATGCCGGGAAGGAGTGATGGAGTTTCTCCTGATCAATCATCCATTGGACTGCCCGATCTGCGATCAAGCCGGTGAATGCCGGTTGCAGGAGTTTTCCGTCGAACACGGCCGCGGCTCCTCGCGATTTGTCGACATGAAGGTGAAAAAACCAAAAAATGTCGAAATCGGCCCGCGCGTCCGCCTTGATGACGAACGCTGCATCATGTGCAGCCGCTGCATTCGCTTCATGGACGAAGTGGCCAGTGATCCGGTGCTCGGCTTCACCCAACGCGGCACCCACACGACTTTGACGGTCCATCCCGGCCGCCTGCTCGATTCGAATTATTCGCTGAACACGGTCGATATCTGCCCGGTCGGCGCTTTGACTTCGAATGACTTCCGCTTTGAAATGCGAGTCTGGTTTCTCAAGGAAACGCCGACGATCGATGTCAATTGCGGCACCGGCACCAACATCATCGTCTGGACTCGCGGCAACACCGTCTATCGCATCACTCCCCGGCAAAACGATGAGGTCAACTCAACCTGGATGCCCGATTCACACCGACTCAATTTCCATTACATCAACAGCGATGCGCGACTCACCGAACCGTTGCTGAAAAAACACATCTCCCACTCGCCGACAACCTGGAGCACTGCCATTGCCGAGGCGGCATCGCGCCTGAAGGACTTTGCTGCCGATGAAATCGCGATCATCGCCTCCGGCCGGGCCACCAACGAAGAGCTTTTTCTAACCCGTGAGCTGATGCAGCAAATCGGCACGAAACGTTTTGCCCTTGTGCCACGTTTTGCCGAAGCCGATGAACTCTTGGTTGCGGCGGACCGGAATCCGAACACCACCGGAGCGAAACTGATTCTCGGTGAAAACGATCCCTACGCTTCCCTCGATTCGATCCGAGCCGATGTCCGCAGCGGCAAGATCAAAGCGCTATTGGTGTTCGCCGAAGATCTGATCACCGATGCGGATTTCACCCCGGAAGACCTGCGCGGTCTGGGTTACTTGATGCAATCGCATCATTCAGCAAACCCCACTGCCGAGCGTGCGGACTTGGTCCTTCCTTCTGCCGCCTTCACCGAAAAACGCGGGTCCATGATCAATCTCAGCGGGCGCCTGCAACGACTCAACCGTGCTACCGAACCCGTCGGCCAAGTCCGCGACGATTGGGAAATTCTGCGCGATCTGATCAGCGCCATCAGCAGCACCAAATCCGAGCTATACCTGATCGAGGAGTTATTCAAAAAACTCGCGACTGAATATCCACCACTCGAAAACCTTACCTTATCCAAAATCGGCCATCAGGGAATTTCAGTCATCGAGACCGGTTATGAAATTCCACTCCTGACCCATGAACGAGCCCGTAAAGCCGCCGGAACGATCAATGGCTAATTTCTGCCACCAACCTTCTCAATTATGGATTTCGTCCCCATCCTCGTGATCATTCTAAAGATCGTCGTCCTGACGTTCGTGATCGTCTTGCCGTTGGTTCCCTTGTCGGTCTATTTCGAGCGGCGATTCTCGGCCATCATCCAAGACCGCGTTGGCCCGAACCGCGTTGGCATTCCTCTAACACTTTTCGGCGCGAAGAAGGATTTCCATCTATTCGGACTAGTCCAACCCGTGGCCGACGGGCTCAAGTTGTTCCTCAAAGAAGACTTCACCCCCGCGCACGTCCGCAAAGCCTTCTATTGGCTGGCCCCGGCTCTAACACTCATTCCGTCGCTCGTTACCGTTTGCGTGATTCCATTCGGATCCACACTTTCCATCAATGGCGAACCCTTCAAGCTCGTCATCGCAGACCTCGACATCGGCCCGCTTTTTGTTTTCTCGATCGCCTCGCTCAGCGTTTACGGCATCACCCTGGCGGGCTGGTCTTCCAATTCAAAATTCCCGTTCATCGGCGGCGTCCGCTCCACCGCGCAAATGATTTCCTATGAAATTGCGCTCGGACTTTCGATCATCCCAGTGCTGCTGTATTTCGGCGATCTCAATTTATCCAACATCGTCCAATACCAAGCCGATCACGGTTGGCTCCTGCTCCCATTTTGGGACAACGACGCCACCCACACCTTGGGTAGCAAATTGCTATTCTGGTTTCCCGCTGCCATCGCTTTCCTGATTTTCACTGTATCGATTTTCGCGGAAACCAACCGCATGCCGTTCGACCTCCCCGAGTGTGAAACCGAGCTCGTGGGTGGCTATCATACCGAATATTCCTCGATGAAATTCGCCATGTTTTTCATGGGTGAATATGCGGCTATGGTCATCGGCTCTTCCCTCATTGTCACACTCTTCCTCGGCGGATGGTCGATGGGATTCGGCTTGGACAAATACATTTCGGAATTCCACTTCGGATCGTTTTACTTCGGTGGCTTGATTCACCTCGCGGTCTTTCTCTTCAAAGTGGTCTCGTTCATCCTGTTCTTCATTCTCGTCCGCTGGACCGTTCCACGCTTCCGTTATGACCAGCTGATGAAACTCGGCTGGGTGGTCTTTTTCGAAGCCGCGCTCATCAATGTGTTCCTGGCGGCCCTCATTCTGGCCGCGCCACATCTCCAAGGGGTCATCATTACGATAGGTGCCGTACTTTTATTCGTTCTCACTCTCGCCGTGATTTGGGTCGCCAAAGCATCGGAAGAAAAACCCAAACTTCTCCGCGCCTGAGCCGCCCCACCTCAAACCCAATTTTCAAAACCCACATGGCTGTCATCAAAGTCCAACGCCCGAAACTCGGCATCGGAGAAAAAGTTTACTTCGGTGCGCTCATCAAAGGCTTCTTCCTCACCATGGGGCACGCCATCAAGACGCTGCGTGGAAAGTCCGTTGGCGCCGACACTCTCCACTCCTCCGGTCTCGGGGTCACGATGCAATTCCCGGAACAACGCTGGGACAAGGAAATGCCCGAACATTATCGAGGTGCTCCGACCTTGGTAACCGACGAACAAGGCCGCGACCGATGCGTTTCCTGCCAACTCTGTGAATTCATTTGCCCACCCAAAGCCATCAAGATCGAGCCCGGTGAAATTCCGGCGGATGATCGCTGGAACAAGGTTGAAAAGCGTCCCAAGGAATTCGAAATCGACATGATTCGCTGCATCTACTGCGGCATGTGTGAGGAGGTCTGCCCGGAGCAAGCGATCTTCCTGCGAAAAGACTATCTCATCACCGGCCTCAAGCGCGCCGACATGGTCCACAATAAAAAGAAACTTTACGAAATCGGCGGCGTCCGCGTGGGACTCGTCAATAAATGGAATGAACTTAAATAATAGAAATGAGAAATTTGTAATTAAGTGATTTGGTAATGGATCCGGAACCCACAAAAACATTCGAAGATCTCGAGGCTTGGAAATCCGGCCGAGAGTTTCGCATATTTGTCTTCCGGAACATTCTACCCATACTCACCAAAGCGCGTGAGTATGATCTTGGAGATCAACTCAAACGCTCATCACGCTCCGTTACACATAATATCGCCGAGGGACATGGACGATTTCATTTTCTTGATAACTACCGATTTTGTTCTCAAGCCAGAGGCTCTCTCAATGAAGTTCTAGATCAAATTATCACGTGCCATGATGACTCACTTATTTCAAATGATCTCTACGAATCTGGACGCGATCACTTCAATAAAACACTCCGAATTCTGAACGGATACATGTCCTGGCTTAAACGATCGGCCCAACAACAAGCTCCTAAAAAGCCACTTAATTAACCCATTTCCTAAAACCCATGCCTTTTTATTTATTCTGGCTTTTCACCACCGTCATGCTGATCGGTGGGGTTAGTGTTATTGCGTTCCGAAATCCGGTTTCGAGTGCGCTTTCCGTAGTCACCTGCTTTGTCGGTTTGGCCGGGTTGTTTATTGGACTCAGTGCCTTCTTTGTCGGGGTGATTCAAATCCTGGTCTACACCGGAGCTGTCATGGTGCTTTTCCTGTTCATCATCATGTTGCTCGATCTGAAAGACGAGGAGCATCGCACGAATAAAATCGCTCCGATCGCCACCGGACTCGTGCTCATCGGAATTTTTCTGATCCAGTTGTTCTCCGTCATCGCAGATACTCCAAATGCGGAATCTCCACCGCTCGATCAGGCAACCCTATCGGCAGCGGCCGACAGTTACCCGCAAGATAGCAAAATTGCCACCGAATTGAAGGAAGGGCATTTGCCGGATGTTCACCTCATCGGCCACACCCTTTTCACTCAATACAACCTCCATCTGCAGATCCTCGGCGTTCTGTTACTTGTCGCCACCATCGGTGTCGTTTCGCTATCCAAACGCCAAACGGAATAAGCGTTCTTTCGGCAATCAGACATTCGCATCCCGATATTCTCACCCCACTCCTTTTCCATGGCTTCCCTCAACAACTACCTGCTCGCCTCCGGGCTTCTCTTTGCGATCGGTCTCGCCGGAGTGGTGATCCGACGAAACATCATCATCGTTTTCATGTGCCTGGAGTTGATGTTAAGTGCCGCGAATCTCAGCCTGGTCGCATTTTCTCGATTTCATCCGGTCAATGGCCTGCCTGATTACTCCGGGCAGATGTTGGTTTTCTTTGTCATCACCGTAGCCGCAGCGGAAGTCGCCGTAGGTCTCGCCATCATCGTTGCCCTGTATCGGGCCCGTCAAACGATCCACACGGACGAACTCGATACACTCAAAGGTTAAATCTCCCGATCCTCACCACCATGCCCTGGGTCCTTCTATTTCTGCCGTTGATCGTCGTCGCGGTGAACCAGCTCATCCTGAAAAAATCAGGGCTGGCTCCCTGCCTTTCAACGGCATCCTCCATCGCAACGTTCATTATCGCACTGCTGTTGCTCAAAACCACGGGTCTCCACTCATTCCCGTGGGCAACGATCGGTGATTTCCACATCGATATCGGCATCCAGTTAGATCAACTTTCGACCGGGATGATGATCGTCGTGACCGGCATTGGCATGCTGGTTCACATCTTCTCGCTGGCTTACATGAAGGATGACGACGCCAAGGCGCGTTACTTCACCGGCCTCTCACTTTTCATGTTTTCGATGACCGGCATCGTGCTGGCTTCCAATTTCATCATGACCTTTATCTTTTGGGAACTGGTCGGCGTGAGTTCCTATCTTCTCATCGGTCATTGGTATCAGAAAGATTCCGCCGCGGATGCCGCCAAAAAAGCGTTTCTCTGCAACCGCGTCGGCGATTTCGGATTCATGATCGGCATTTTATTGCTCTGGGGAATCACCGGCACGCTGACCTTCGATCAAATGGTCGTGCCAGAAACCATCTCCAGTGGCGTCCTATCCGCTGCCATCCTCTGCATCTTTTGTGGTGCGGTTGGAAAGTCAGCGCAACTGCCCCTGCACGTCTGGTTGCCGGATGCGATGGAAGGGCCAACACCAGTTTCCGCACTGATCCACGCCGCGACCATGGTCGCAGCTGGGGTCTACATGATGTTTCGAGTCCAGCTCTCACTCGGAACAGACATCTTCCAAGGATTGGCGGCCAGCACCGTCATTGCCTGGGTCGGGGGAATCACCTCACTCGCCGCTGCATTGATGGCAACCCAGCAGGATGACATCAAAAAGATTCTCGCCTACTCGACTCTATCCCAGCTCGGTTACATGATCATGGCGGTCGGACTTGTCGCCGGTGAAGCTGGCATGTTCCACTTGTTCACCCATGCCTGGTTCAAAGCACTGTTGTTCCTCGGCTCCGGCGCGATCATCTACGCCTGCCACCACGAGCAGAACATTTGGAAAATGGGCGGACTGCTTCGAAAGATGCCCACCACAGGGATTACCTTCGGCATCGGCACCGCCGCCCTGATCGCAGTGCCGCGGGTAACTTCTGGATTTTGGTCAAAGGAAGAAATCCTCGCGGCAGCATGGTCAAGCAACAAGCCGCTGTTCGGCATTGCCATTTTCGTCGCGTTTTTGACCACCTTTTACATGACCCGCGCCTATGTCGTCACTTTCCTCGGCAAGCCGCGGAGCAAGGATGCCGAGCATGCGAAAGACGTGGGACCATTGATGAGTTTCCCACTGATGGCTCTCGCTGTCATGGCGATCTTTTCCGGCTATGGCTTCATGAGCCAGAATCTCAACGTGTATCGGCCATCTGTTGAAGAGACTGGAGGACATACCATCATTCTAGCGGCATCTGTCATTTCTCTCCTCCTCGGACTGGCCGCGGGATTCATCGTTTACCAAGGAAAACAAAAGGAACCGATCAGCATCCCACTCTTCAAAAACCGGTTCTATCTCGATGAAATCTACAGCAAATACATCGTCGGCTACCTTCAGGACGCCCTTGCTGCCATCATCCATTTTTTCGACGAGCTATTCATCAACCGCTTGGTAGTCGATGGCCTGGGCCGCGCCTCAGTCAGCCTTGGTGATTGGTTCCGTAGACTTCAATCAGGCAGCCTGCAGCGCTATGCGGTAGCATTCGTGATCGGCATCCTGCTTATCATTTACATCACCGTGTTCTAACAGATCACATTTCCCACCTGCAGCCATGCTTGCCATCCTTGTATTTCTTCCAATTCTCGCCTGCCTCGCGATTTTATTCGGTGCGCCAGCCAGGCTAACCGCCATCGCGGCAGCTACGATCAATCTCGTAATAGGACTTCTCGCCTGCTGCATGCCCAAATCCGAAGTCTGGAATTTTTCACTAACAACCCTGGAAAAACCCGCCATCCACCTTTCCTTCAGCCTGATGGATGGAATGTCCGTGGTGATGATCCTGCTATCCGTGCTCGTCACCATGGCAGCTGTCCTTTCCGGCAAGGTTCCCGCCGGGCGTGAGAAAATTTGGTATGCCTCGATCCTGCTCATCGCAGCTGGAGCAATCGGTGCCTTCGCATCCACGGATCTGTTTTACTTCTACGCGTTTCATGAACTCGCGCTGGTCCCATCATTCCTGATGATCGGTTTACTTGGTCGAGGGGATGACCGCAGAGAAATCGCCTGGAAAATCACAATCTATCTAGGGCTTGGATCGCTCGTGCTGCTCGTTGGCCTGGTCTGGCTTGCCAATCTAACAGGCACATTCAGCATTCCGGAAATGATCGCAGCAGGCCCGGTCGATCCATCGGCCCAAAAAGGCATCGCTCTGCTGCTATTGATCGGCTTTGGTACCCTGGTATCACTCTTTCCCTTTCATTCGTGGGCAGCTCCCGCCTATGCCAGCGCGCCCGCCCCGGTATCCATGCTGCATGCCGGCGTTCTGAAAAAATTCGGGCTTTATGGATTGCTTCGATTGGCCATCCCCCTGGCTCCAATCGGCCTGCAGGCATGGCTCACCCCGTTGCTCATTCTCCTGCTCGGAAATATCCTCTGGGTCGGATTGATCACGATCAACCAGAAGCGGCTTGATTCCATGCTGGGCAACTCATCGGTCATGCACATGGGATACATCTTCCTGGCCATTGCAGCTCTCATCTCAGCACCAGAAAATCCACTGGCAAAATCGGCGGCGATCCTCCTCATGTTTGCCCACGGCATTTCCATCGCTCTGCTATTCGGACTCACCGATCGTATTGAGCGACTGACTGGCAGCATCGATATGGACGACCTCGGAGGCTTGGCAAAAGCAGCACCATCCCTTGCTTTGATTTTCGGGATCGCTGCCATGGCTTCGATCGGTCTGCCTGGGCTCGCCAATTTTTCCGGTGAGGTGCTCGTATTTCTTTCCGCCTTCAAAAACTACGATCCCATGACAGGTCTTGGTCCTGTGCAGATCACCTGCATCCTTGCCATTTGGGGCGTGGTCATCAGCGCGGTTTACATGCTCCGCGCCTACCGCCGGATTTTCCAGGGCCCAAGCCTCAAATCCACCGAATCCGTCCCGGACTTAAGTCTAACCGATCGCATCCCGGCGTTGCTTCTCATCATCGCTCTCTTTGCCGTCGGCCTGTATCCGAACCTTCTCCTCAACCTTCTCAAGTGATCTCAGCTTTCCACCCTGAAATCTGATTCCGGAACGTCAGCTTCTCCAACCCAATGCCTGCTTATTATCTCGAAGCCTTCACCGTGACTCTCGGCCTGGTATTGCTCCTGGCTGAAGCCTTCTTTCCAGCAAGAAAAGGCAAAGCATGGGTTGGCATCGCCGGAGCGATCGGACTGGCAGGAATTCTCGCCTCTGCATTCCTAACAATCGGTCCGGAGGGAAATCCCACCGCCAATTGGGCAAGCTGGCCGATGTGGAATTTCTATCAATTCGATTCACTCGCGAGGTTCTTCAAGATTTTCTCCCTGCTGACGACCATCTTCGTGCTGTTGATGGCCGTCGATTATCGCAGCATCCTGGCCCGCTTCACCGATCATCCGGAGTCCGAAAACGGCACGGGTGAGTTTTATTGCCTCCCCATCTTCGCCTGTGCCGGGATGATGTGGATCGCTTCCGCACGCGATCTTGCGACCGCCTTCGTAGCGCTCGAACTCGTCACAGTCACTTTCTACATTCTGGTCGCCTTCATGCGCCGCAACATCGGCTCCCTCGAAGCGGGAGTGAAATACCTCATCATCGGCGCACTCAGTACGGGATTTCTCGTATATGGAATTGCCTGGATCTACGGATCGCTTGGCACCATGACCTTCGATGGGCTGGCCAGTGCATTGCACTCCCCGGGCACACTTCACACCACGCCCCTCTTATTTGGCATCGCTCTGGTCCTGATCGGACTCGGTTTCAAAGTCGGAGCAGTCCCCACGCATATCTGGATCCCGGATGTTTACCAAGGGGCACCGACACCCACAACGGCGTTTCTATCTGTCGGCTCCAAGGCAGCTGGATTTGTCCTCCTGATCCGGTTCATTGAGCCATTCCTGGATGGATTTTCCCCGGTCCGCCATGAGGTCACGGGTATTCTCGCCATTCTTGCCACGGCCACCCTGTTGTTTGGAAATTTCGCCGCCATTCCGCAGACCAACTTCAAGCGACTCCTGGGGTATTCATCCATCGCTCACGCTGGATTTCTGTTGTTGGCGCTTGCCGCCTGGCAGCCCGAGTCCATCAATTCACTGGGTTCTTCCAAATCCGTCGCCTTCTATCTGGCCACTTATCTGCTGATGACGCTCGCTGTCTTTTTCGTTCTCGGCCAAGTCCGTGTTCAACGACAAGGTGAAGCAATCGCCGATTTCAATGGTCTAGGAAAATCCAATCCGCGTCTAGCAACTGTCATGACCGTCCTCCTGGCGGCCCTCGCCGGGGTTCCCCTCACCGCCGGTTTCGTTGGTAAATTCCTGGTATTCGACTTGGCGAGAAATGCTCACTTCTGGTGCCCACTGATCATTGGCTGCATCGGAGCCGCAGCTGGATTCTATTACTATTTCAAAATCATCCGTGCAATGTGGTGGATCGAACCAGATTCCAGCGCAGCAACCATCGTCCTGCCGCGAATCACCCAGATCTCGCTGATCATGCTCACCGCTGCAGTGATCATCATCGGCATCTACCCAGAACCGATTTACGCACTACTTCGCTAATCTTCCATTTTGTTGTATCGCCACGGGGTATAGCCTTCCGCTTTCAGCCTTACAGCTCGGATCTGGCAAGCATTCACCCGCCATTTGGGAAAGGGTCCCGCTTCATAGCCAATGATGCTCTTCCCATCCTGGCTCCATGTCTTGAAAAGCAAAACGTGCCCATCTTTCAGTAAGATGTCACCCATCGCCAGATCTTGCCACGATTTCAATTCGGTGCAGATCTGAGGCAACTCTTTGGTCGAGTAAGGCCGGTCCAGGTTCCAGCAACGGGAAATCAGACCGGAGCAATCAATCCCCACGCTCTCGTCGCTCACCGCCGCCTGATCCAGTCTGCGCTTTGCTTTGCCGCCGATGTCGCCAGCTTTTTTGCCAGCTTCAAGACCTATCAGAAATGATTCCGGAGTATCAAATCCACCCCATTTGTAGGGCATTCCTCGCGCTGGAACACCTGGCTTCCAATACCCTTTCGGATCACCCAAATCTGCCAGTGAAACATCTGGTGTATCCACCCGGCGTCCTGCCGAATCGGGACCATGCCGGACATGCCGTTGCTCAGGCATCCACATGAGCTTTGAATACTGATAGGCTGTCGCCACCGCACGCTCTGGCGTAACCTTGGGGCCGCAAGCAGTGACGAAAAGGGCGACTGGAAAGAAAAATAGACCAACGCGAAAACCACGGAACATCATCGGATCGCGGCAAATCTAAACATTGTTAGATCGCCATCGATACCGTAGTTGAGCAAAAATCAGGACTTCTGATCGCTTTCCTCAGGCTTTTCTTCGGGTTTTTCGGCAGATTTAGCCGGAACGAAAACCAAGCCACCACCATTGATGCAGTAGCGCTCGTTGGTCGGCGTATCAAATCCCTCGCCCGAGAAAACATGCCCCAGATGGCCACCGCATTTTGAGCAAATGACCTCAGTCCGCACCCGACCCAGGCTTGCATCTTCGCGCAAGGTCACGTTCTGCGCCTTGGCAGGATCGTAGAATGATGGCCAACCGCAGCCGGAATCAAATTTTTCCTTCGAGGTGAAAAGCAGCGCGCCGCACCCGGCGCAATGGTAGCTCCCCTCACCCTGATGCTTGAATTCCTCATACACCTCGCCATTCGGACGCTCTGTGCCAGCTTCGCGCAGGATGTGGTATTGCTCAGGTGTTAGCTCTTTCTTCCACTCGGCATCGGTCTTTACCACCTTGCCTGTGGGTTCCTCGGGGGCTTTGTTTTGAGTTTCCATAACTTTCTTGTCTGAATTTTCCGCAGAGCACGAAAGCACCGCGAGCGTGAAGAGTGTGGCTGTAAATCGGTAAACTGGGCTCATTGCTATAAAGGATTCAGGCTTGGTTGCTCCACCAAGAGACACCCAAGCCTGAAAAAATCCAACGATTCCTCAAATCGTTTTATCGAGAGTCCGGATCAAACGAACTGCTCTTTCAGCACCGCCTTGGCGTAGTCACGGTTCATGCGAGCGATGTGCTCAACGCTGATCTCCTTCGGACATGCAGCTTCACACTCGTATTGGTTGGTGCAGTTACCGAAACTCTCCGCATCCATTTGCCGAACCATGGCGAGCACGCGCTTGTCACGCTCGGGTTGCCCCTGTGGCACGTGGCCAAGGTGGGAAACTTTAGCGGCGGTGAACAACATCGCCGAGGCGTTCTTACAAGCGGCAACACAGGCACCGCAACCAATGCAGGCAGCCGCGTCAAATGCGCTATCCGCGTCGTCCTTGGGAATCGGCACCGAGTTAGCGTCCACGGCGGAACCGGTGCGCACGTCGATGTAGCCACCCGCAGCAACGATGCGGTCAAAGGCCGAGCGATCGACCATCAAGTCACGCAAAACCGGGAAAGGATTGGCGCGGAATGGCTCGATCCAGATGGTATCCCCATCAGAGAACTTGCGCATGTGCACCTGGCAGGTCGTGATGCCACGCTCCTTACCGTGAGGAATGCCATTGATCGTCAACGAACAAGTTCCGCAAATACCTTCGCGACAATCGTGGTCAAAGTGAATCGGCTCTCCACCGTCCTCGATGATGCGCTCGTTGACGATATCGAGCATTTCAAGGAACGAGGCCTCGGCCGGAATGTCCTTGGCTTCATAGGTTTCAATACGGCCCTGGGCCTGAGGGCCCGACTGACGCCAAACTTTGAGCGTAAGATTCATGAAATTGGATAATGGTGAGATCGCCGGATCCTTATTTCGGCCCGGACGCGCGCTGTTGGCAAAAACTAAGCACCAACATCGACCGGCTAGGAGAAAAAAATCGAAATTTTCACACTCTGATGCACGAAACCGCAGCCCCCAACTCCGCATTATTACGGATTCGTGAAAATTTTCCAAAAATCACTCAAATATCCGTTGACCAAAACTCGGAACCATGCTTATTTCCCGGCGTCGCGACACAGTAGGCGGCCCGATTGAACATCCCTTTGGGTTTTTGGGTTTTTCCCGGGGATAATCGATCGGGCCGCTTCATTTTTTACAGGTATCGGTTTTTACCTGAAGACAGTGGCTAACCCTTGAGTAACCAACTGCTGGATGCTGGATTCGTCCGTCACCAAAGTGGCCCCGATCCGTGCGGAAAACTCCGCCGAATTTTTTCCCGCTCCGAGCCTGTTTCTTGGCACTAGGATCAACGAGTTAAAGACACCCACCGCGACACGTTTCTTCACCCCCATCGAAGAACTCTACCCTCACTCCCAAAACCGCGACGAATGCCGCGCCTTGAGCGATCCCGACTTCACGGTGCTCGGCAGTTTGCGCTGCATCAACCTCCGCAACCACCACCTGAGTTATATCGACTCAAGCCGCCCGGCCGATGGCCAAAAGAAAGAACACGACGCCACCATCATCCAGCGAGCCACAGTAGAATCCCTGCGCTATCAAGCCAGGAAAGGTGAAAAAGTCATCTACTTCTGGGACAAAGCCTGCATCGACTACGCCACCTGGGAAAAATCCAACAGCGCCATGAAGACCCTTTCGATTGAAAGGCATAACCGCAAAGATCCGTGCAACGAAGGCATCCTCAGCGACACCCTCGTCGGCAACTCCAATGATGAAGCATTGGCCGCATCATCTACTGCGATCCTAGTGATGAAAGAATTCACACCTATCTAACAAACGAAATGCAACTTCCCGCCTGGGCCAGCAGCCAAACTGCCAAAGAAGCCCAAGCCCTATTCCAATGCCTGTCTCACAACCTGACCCTGCTATTTGAACAAGCCATCCAATGCGCAGAAGGAATCGGTGACTGAGTCGAAACCAGGAAAAAAACCCCGCCGACAAAAAACACTTACGAACCGCGAAGGCGAACCCTACCCGCAAGCGAATAACTTCATCAAACAAGTCTTCCAGCGCGCCACTCAGAGGACCGTTCGATTTTTGCGATGGCTAAGCAGATGACTCTATCAAGAAGCTCCCTGGTGCGAAGCTATAGCCCGCCCAACCCATATCTCGACCCACTAAAACACAAAGTTATATCCACCGATCCATGTCCCTTTGTCATAAGAAACAGTAAACCATTCAACATCGATTATTGGTAATGATTAAAGCTGAAGTATTGAGTTTATGCATAGCCACTGAAAGTGGTTTTCCATGTCTCTATGTTTGATTTTCAAATTATTCAAAAATTCCATGCAGTCCCTCCTTTTGTATTCTTCGCATGATCGATCGATTCCG
>NZ_JAENIJ010000044.1 GCF_016595435.1 Luteolibacter pohnpeiensis | reverse complement strand
GGGTCGTAACCCTTCAGGCCTAAATTTAGGTTAACAAACATCGGGGACATGATGGCATCCGTGCCTCATGTCCCCAATCTTTGAGGAGGAGCCAGTATTTTTGGGGAGGAGAGAGTTCACGTGGTATCGATTGTTCGGGATTACCACGCCGCGCGCTTCGAGATGCATTACTGGCTTACGGAATCCGACACTTTAACGGGCAAGCCTTTCGCGATTACGTTGAACAATGGTGGTTCGATGCGAGTGCCTAAGCGCTGGGTGAAGGGTATCGAAACTACACGCAGCCGATTGGACTAGGTGGGGCGATTCAGACGCTAGATTACGAAGCATTGCAGCCGGGAGATCTGGCAGTCACCACGAGTGGAGTTCACGTCCTTGTTTATCTCGGTAACGGTCGGTGGATTCAGGCTGATCCTGTGGTAGGCGAGGTCATCAATCTCGACGGTCGAGGGGATATCAACCATTGGTTTCACAGAGATGTTACAATCCATCGGTGGCGCATACTCGCGATTCACTAACCGGAGCCGATTGCTCAAAAGCGTTGATGAAATCTCAACACAGTAGATTCCCATGGCGATTTGCCATCGAACTCGGTGGTCTTCATACCCCCGTTCTTTGGCAGCGTGACATGGAAAGCCCGCGCGCATCGAGCATATTGTAACTTCAGCCACCTGGTGGGAACATGCATCCGTTTCCGAACGGTTCAATGCGGACAGGATGAAGAAACAGAAGTGGCAACTTCAGGATAAGAAATCGAAAAACGGCATCATTCGAAATCGAACCGCTTTGGGCGCTGCTTGCGGAGCTTGTAGCGGCCGCCATTGACTTGGCGGATGGGATCAAACACGGCATCCATTCCGACGGCTTTGATCTCGTAAACTTGCGCCATGAGTTCACCGAGGCGCCCTTTGGGAAAGCCTCGTTGTTTGAACCAATCGAGGTATTCAGGAGGTAAATCGATAATCGGGACACCTTTCGGGGGATATTCTTTGCGGCCGAACTTCCCAAATGGCATAAAAGAAACCGCGATTTCTTCCAGCAGTCTCCGGAAGTCCTCGCGGTCGATCTCGGTGAAATCCATATCGAAGGATTTCACCAATTTAGAGATAAGGTCAATTACTCGGTAGCTTGATGACTTTTCAGCGCAGCTGCACTTTGTTCAGAGAACCATTGGTCGAATTCTTTGTCGTCGCCAACTTCCATGCTGCCGACCATGTTGGCATGACCTTCGCCACAGAGCTGTCCGCAGATGACGTAGGTTTCCATGGTTTTGATCGGGGTAAACCAGAGCGCATGCTCTTGTCCTGGGATCGCGTCTTGCTGAGCACGCATTGGGACGATCGAGTAGTTGTGAATTACGTCTTTCGAAGTGACGTTCAACACCGCAGGACGATTGACCGGCAATTTCAGAATCGGACTGGTGAAATCGTCCAAAGCATTTGGATCGCTGTAATCGATGCCGAGTTCGTTGGTTCCAGAAATCAATTGAGGATCAATGCGGCCGAATTTGCCATCAGCACCTGGATAGTGGTAAGTCCAGCCGAACTGCCAACCGACGACTCGAACCCGGGTCGGATTCATTTCCTGAACGGTCTTCCAGTCATCGACCCGTTCAGCCCAGAGTGGGAAAGCGAATCCAAGAAGCAAGACTGCCTCGATCAGTATCACGCCAATTTCCAAGTGGGTCGAAAGGTGGCTGCGGACCCCTTGGTAGGATGCCTTTGGGTTCTTTGATTTGCGGAACTTGAAGAGACAGACAAGGAAGAAGATCGACCACCCTACGAACAAGGCGAGCATGAACCAGTGGATGACCTCAATCAGGTGATCAACTTGAGGGCCGTGTTGGGAATAGGATTCAGGGATCCCGAGTAATTTGATGAGACTCATGGTGGATGGAAAATGGGAAATCAGTGGCTTTCGCTGGCGACATAATCGTCGCAAAGTGAAGGATCTAGACTGCCACGTTCACGATTGATCACGCGGAAAAGGAAGAAGCTCACAGCTGCGAGAACCGCAACAATCACGATCAGGAGGAAAAAAATCGACCAAGCGGCAGCGTCGTTGGGATTTTCCTGGGAGTGAAATCCACAGAAAGTGCATGCGAGGACGGAATTCAACAACATGACGGTAGTTGGTTAGAGGATGATCTTTGAAGCTTTCCGGTAAAAATACACACCATAGACAGGCATCAGCAGCATGCCGACGGAGCCAATGATGATGAACGGCAGGGATAACGAAGGTTGATCGCGGCTAAATACCAGTCCCCAAAGAAGGAAAAACGCTGAGAGGAACGTGCAGATCGTTACAAAAGCGATGTGAAATCCTTTGAGTGACATGGCGAGTGAGGGTTGGAATTAGATCAAGGCGTTGCGGTGGCAGCTTTGTCAGAAGCGGCAGGTTGCGCAGCTTCTTCGGTCTGGATCACCCGAGGCTTCGAGCCATCATAGAAGTAAGTATCGTGGATCGGGTCGAAAACCGCAAGGTGGGTAAGCAGATAGAGAGCTGCTGCACCGACAAATGCTCCGCCAAAGATCCAGTAGACCGCTTTTTTCTCGTGATTGAGGTGCATGAAAATCAAAGCAACAAGGCTCGCTTTGAATAAGGCGATCAACAAACCGATGGTGGCATCCACGCCATCAAATCCATGGCCGCCCATGTCCAATGGTTCCCATTCGGCGACGAGATAGGTCAGAATGGTGCAGGCGAAAAGCGCAGCGAAAACCATGAGGTAGGTCTTCTTTGCCTTTTGGATTTCTTCAACTGAGTTGGCCATAATAATAGGTCGTGAGGAGAAAATTAAGAGCGGGTGCCAATTACATCAAATAGAGGATTGGGAAGACGAAGATCCAAACAAGGTCAACGAAGTGCCAGAACAGACCGCCGACCTCAACGCGGTTGGCGAGCCACTCTGGGTTGGAGAGATACATCTTCCGACCGCAGAATAGGTAGTATCCCAGCACAATCGCGCCACCGATGACGTGAAGGCCGTGCAATCCGGTAATGGTGAAGTAGAGAGCGTAGTAGGTATTCCATGCTGGGGTGAATTTCGAAGCATGGAGGACTTGCTCGCGAGGAAGACTGAACGTCATGAAAGTTGCGTTGCCGCGTTTCTCATAATTGGGTCCGAGGAATTCTTCTTTGAACTTATCGAAGCCAGAGAGTTCAACCTTGTTCTTCTCGATGAAGTCTTTCCAGCCAAGGCGGTAGCGCTCCTTATCGTTGGGAACTCGCTTAGGCTGGTTATTCTTATCAACCCCATACTTATCCTTGAGGCGTTGCTCCAGTTTAGCGACCTCACCGAGGTGCCATTGCCATGCTTCCTTCGCGAAGGGGCTGTTTTTGATGAGCCAGGAATTTTCGATCGCGCGCTCAGGGTCGATTCCTTTTTCCCGCGCCTTCATGACCAGGTTTTGGAAATCGATCGCATCGACGTAGTGGAAAACCATCGGACTAGGCTCGAGCTCGCCGTTGATCACGGTATCATCGCGAAGTTTTGACTGGGTCGCACCTTCAGCAATGTCGCGCGGGTTGAACTGCAGCTTGGCTGCAGGAACCACATTGAAAGTCACTGCCGAGATTTCGTCTTCCAACAGGGGTGCAAGTGCATCCATGTCGATGTTGACATTCGGCGAGAGTTCCACATCAGAGGCGCTTGGATTTGCTTTCTTCGCTTTTTTCCATTCCTCTTTGAGGGCTGCAATTTTCAGGTCGCTGTTGTGAGCGCGAGCTTTGAGATGAATCTTGGCAATCTGAGACAAGAGTTTCGGGGTAAGCGCGTCACCTTTTTTGGCGATTAACTCTGCTGGCTTGCCAGGTTCGGTGATGACTTTGATATCCTTGCTGAGAGTGATCTTCGATTTCTCATGCTCGGCCTGGGCAATGATGTCTTTGACCCAGGCATTGTGATAACGAACGGTGCTGAAAGTCAGATCACTGGCTTTAACATAGATTTTGTTCTCTTCGATGTCGTGACCGTTGTGGTCTTTAACGCGAGTTCCGTTTTCTTCTTCGAAACCAAGGTGACCTTCGAGAACGGTGAAGTCTTTCAGACGAACTGCTTGGTGATGGAACTTCACGTTGTATTCCATTCCCTTGAGGATCATGAAGATCACGGCACAAACCAGTGTGATCGACATGTAAACCTGGAATCTCCGCCATTGGCGCATTTTCAAGGCAGCCCAAGCAAAAACCACCGTGACGGATGAGAGAATCAGCACGAAGGTGTTGATCAATCCCGGAAGCACCGGAAGTGCCCGTTCAGGCCATGGATAGTCGGCGCCGAGCCGAAGGAAGACGTAGGCGGAAAAGAATCCACCGAAGAGCATGACTTCCGACGCAAGGAAGAGCCAGATGGCGATCTTTGCGTTGTAAAGACCAGTGTCCTTGCGCGGGGTGACGATGTATGGAATTTCCATTTTGAGAGTGAGCTAGCGTCCGGTTTGCATTTGACGGCGTCCCCGGACAATCGGGATCAATGGGCGGCTGGAGTGGTTTCGTTGGGCTTGGTTTCCGTCCCGGTCTTGCGTTTCGGCTCAACCCATTGAGGGAGGAAGTCCTCGTCACAATCCGGACGGCTGTATTCGTAAGGTCCGCGGTAAACGGAAGGCTCCGTGAGGAAGTTGCCGTGGCCAGGAGGCGTTGGAGTGGCCCATTCCAAAGTGGTGGCGTCCCATGGGTTGTCGCTTTGCACCTTGCGGCCGATTTTCCAAGAAGTGAAGAGGTTGATGAAGAATGGGATCTGGGACAGAGCCAAGGTCCATGCACCCATCGACATGAGGATGTTCAGGTCGATGTGTTTGGTCACCGAAACTGCGAGAACGTTGGTGCTGTCTGCAGCTTTCGCGAGGTAGGCATCACCACCGTTATACCAGCGGCGGTGGAAACCTGCCATACCTTGCAGGAGCATCGGGAAGAAGATGATGTTCATGCAGATCAAGCTAGGCCAGAAGTGGAGATGGCCCAATTTGTTGCTCATGAAGCGACCGGTGATCTTCGGATACCAGTGGTAAACACCGGCGAACAGACCGAAGAGAATACCAGGAGCAACCACGTAGTGGAAGTGGCCGATGACGTAATAGGTGTCATGCAAGTGCATGTCGACCAGGTTGAATGCGAGTGGCAGACCGGTGAGACCGCCAATACCGAACATCGGGATGAAGGCGCATGCCCAAACCATTGGTATGGTGAAGCGGATCGAACCACCCCAGAGCGAGATCAACAGCGAGGTGATCAGAATCACCGAGGGGATCGAGATCAACACGGTCGTGGTCTGGAACCAGGTGGAAACCAGAGGACCCATGCCGGTGAGATACATGTGGTGAGCCCAAACGATGAAGGAAAGGAATCCGAGAACCAACACCGAGTAGACCATCGACTTGTAGCCCCAGAGTGGCTTGCGGGTGTTGGCAGGAATGATTTCAGCCACACATGCGATGGCAGGAAGCAGAAGAACGTAAACTTCCGGGTGGCCGAGGAACCAGAACAAGTGCTGATACAGAAGTGGCGATCCACCACCGGAGAGGTCAGCCAAGCCCTCGGTCTTGGTGTAAAGGCCGGATGGGAGGAAGAAGGACGAGTGTGCGACCCGGTCCATCAGCTGCATGATACCAGCGGATTCAAGGGGTGGGAATGCAAGAAGCAGAAGGAAACCAGTCACCAACATGGCCCACACGAAATAAGGCAGGCGCATCCAGGTCATGCCGCGAGCGCGGAGGTTGATGATGGTGGTGATGAAGTTCACCGAGCCTAGGAGCGAGGAACTGATCAACAGAACCAAGCCAATGAGCCACTGGGTTTGTCCTGCGAGGAACTGATTGACCACCTGGCCGTCAGCAAAGCCAGCGAGCGGTGAGTAGTTCGTCCAGCCGGATTTTGCAGCACCGGACTCCATGAAGAAGGATGCCAACATGACCACGCCACCGAGGAAGTAGAGCCAGTAGCTCATCATGTTCAGCTTCGGGAACGCCATGTCGGGAGCACCGATTTGCAGCGGTGTCACGTAGTTGCCGAAGGCACCGAATCCGAGAGGGACAATGCCAAGGAACACCATGATGGTTCCGTGCATGGCACCGAACATGTTGTAGGTTTCACCGGTGATTTTACCATCGGACAGCCAGCGAGCCTTCCAGTTCGAAGTGAACATCCAGTCCATCCAACCCGGAACAGGCTGGTGTGGATAGGCGATGCTCCAGCGCATCATCATCATCAGGTAGAAGCCGATCGCGAGGAAGATCATCGCGGTCAGACCATACTGGATGCCGATCATCTTGTGATCGGTGGAGAAAATGTATTTCTGCACAAATCCGGGCTCGTGATGATGATGATCGTCATGATGGGCATCATGCCCGGAATGAATTTCTGCTTGAGCGCTCATAGGTCTCCGATGTGCGGAATATTGGGGTCGAATTAAAAGGAATTAGGGAGCCGCAGGAGCGGGTTCGAGAGTAGCCGTGTTGACCAAGGTCGTTGGATCGAGAGGATCGCCCGGAAGATTTTTCAAATGCTCCGCATTGATTTCTTCACTGGTAACTGCCTGACCGGCATTGGCGCGGGCTGCGGAAGTCTTCATGGCATCGGCTGCCATTGCCACCGTAACCACATCGCCGGCACTGTTACCGAAATTGTTACGGACGTAGGTCATGACGCCGGCGAGGTCTGCCGCACTCATGCCTGGTCCTTGGGCTGGCATCGTTCCGCCGTAATCACGTCCGCTACTGGTTGGACCGTGAATTCCGTTCAGGACGATCATGGCAAAGCGTTCGGTCTCACCGAGGACATACTTGGATCCGGCCAATGGTGGGTAGTTTGCGCCATCACCCTTGGCGTCGGCTCCGTGGCAACCGTTGCACTTCGCGGAGTAAAGTTTCGCACCGCGAGCACTGTAAGCGACCAGAGCCGGCTTGGTAGGAGGACCCGTGTCCCCCGCTCCAGGAGCAGCACTGCGAACATAGTTCGCGCGGAACATGGAGCTGTAAGAGAACATCGTGCCGCCAAACAAACTGCCAGCGTCACCAAGAATTCCGCCAGCGATCAATACGGCAGCACCGCCAGCAGCAATGATCCAGAGGGAAATTGGACCGCGGCCGTTATCCGTGATCTTCTTTTCTCGGGAAGACGCCGCCAATTCGCGGGTGATTCGGCCGTGGGCCTCGGTCACGTTGATCGAGTCCTCGAGGTCTGGTTTGGAGTTCGGATCGGACATGGGAAGAATTTCGAAGCAGTGGTGGAAAAGTGGTTCAGCTATCGCTATCTTTTTTAGCAGGAGCGAAATTGAGCGAAGTGGCTACCGGCTGGTCCTTTTTCATCGAGAGCAGATAGGAAACCAGAGCTTTAGCATCCGAACTCGGCACGAGTTCCGTAGAATCATCCCCCGCGATTGGCAAGGCCTCTGCGTTGCGGTTTCCGTTGATTTTTTGTTTATCGAAAAGGAAACGGAATGAAGGGCAACCGGACTCACGACGCTCTGGGAGCATGCGTGGATTGTAGAGATGGTTGTAAAGCCAAGCCTTAGGATCTCCGTCTTTGGCGTAAATTTCTTCAACCCGGCGGCCTACATTGGAAAGGTCTGGGCCAAGGCGGTTCAAACCGATGTGTGCGTAGGATTCACCGAAGAAATCGAAAGCATTCGTCTCGCGGCGAGTATCACCACGGTCCGGGTCGGCAGCAAGGCCGCCCCAATCCGGACGGTAAAGATCGTTACCAGCGTAGGTCGGGCGGATGACCTGAGTGTGGCACAGGTAGCATCCGTTTTCCGAGTAAACCAAGGCACCGTCAGCAATACGGCCCGTGCGTTTCGGGAAGAAGATACCGGAATCCGGCTCGGCACTCATCGGAATCGGCTGCAGATCCCGCATTTTGAAATACGGAACCACGACAACTGCTAACCAGGCGACACCGAAACTGGCGGAAAGACCGAAGATGAAAGTTTTTAAGCTCATTGGGTGAATGAAGGAATAGCGGGATCTCAGTGGTGCGCGGGGAGGCTGGCAGGGCCTGCATTATCGATGTCACCTTCGGCACCGTGCGGGCTGCTACTTTCGTGGGAAACCAACAAGGTCGGGTGCGAGCTGCGGCGACCGAGGCGGAGCCACATCAAAGTCAGGTGGAGGAAGAAGAAGACGTTCGAAATGAGGATGGCGCTCCAGGCGACGGTGATCGCAACGGCGTATGGACGTGCGCGGAGTGCAGCGCTGCTCCAATCGTGCATCCAGTCTTCCTGACCGGCTCCCTGCTGAAGACCACCGAAGATGGCGATCAGGGCGACGAAAACGATTCCGTAAACCGAGAAGAAGAAGTGCATCGAAATCAAACGGCGCGACAACCATTCGCGGCGGGTAATGCGAGGAACGATGAAGTAAATCGCGCCGAACATGATGAAGCTGAAGAATCCGTAGATTGCCAGAATTTCGAAGCCATAACCGGACAGCGAGAACTGAGTCAGCGGCAGCGTCGAGGACGGCATGTTGAGAAGAATCGCGGAAAATCCGAGAATCAGCAGGCCAACGATACCCGCGAGGGTGAATCGGAGCGTCGGGCTGGAGCTGACGATTTCCTTCGCTTGCTTGGTGGTCTGCAGGAGGTTGACCGAGTTAAACAGTGCAGGCAGGAATAACAGGGTCGTTGCAGCAGCGCCGATATAAGGAAGGAAGTATGGGATCGGGGTTCCAACTGCCTTTTGAAGACCAGCCCATGGTGCGATGATCGCGAGCGACCAGAAGCCGAGTTTAGCGAGCGAGTAGCTGAAGATTGGCTTACCGGTAACTTTCGGTGCGAGGTAATAGGCGGTTCCGAGTGCGACCGGCACGAAGAACAGGAACATCAAGGCAGACTTGAACCAGGCATCGACCGCATAGTCCATCACCGGATGGCCAGTCATTACGAAGATGAGAATGTTAGCCGTGAGGTAAACCCATGGGAACCAGACCATCGC
Source organism: Luteolibacter pohnpeiensis (assembly GCF_016595435.1). GTDB lineage: Bacteria > Verrucomicrobiota > Verrucomicrobiia > Verrucomicrobiales > Akkermansiaceae > Luteolibacter > Luteolibacter pohnpeiensis. The sequence goes on along the minus strand of NZ_JAENIJ010000044.1, from coordinate 13,535 downwards.
AGCGATCAAATACCACTGGGAGATGTAGACGTAGTCAGCATTGCGGACCCGGAATTGGATGAACGACCAGATCACGATGATGAAATAGCTGATCAACAGGACCGGCCAGGCAAACACCGGGAATTCCATCCAGGAAACACCGGTGCTGTGACCACTGAGGATGCCGATCATTCCGAGAAGCACGCCGAAGTTCCACACGTGACCTGCAGTCAGGATGGTGCCGACGGAGCGGCAGACCTGGCGGGATAGACGCGCCATCAACCAGATGATCGCGGCGAAGGCAGCTTGGAAACCCCAGCCGTAGATGAGGGCATTCATGTGGGCCGGAAATACCCGCCCGTAGGTCAGGAAGGGGCAACCATCCAAAAAGCCCGGACTATGAACCTTTGCGGAAGAAATGATGGCCAGAACAATGGATACCGCGAGCCAGGCAGCACCGCTGGTCATGAAGAACATGACGGGGTGCCGCAATGAGCGGTCGATTTCCGCGCGGATCTGCGCGTCTTTCAGGTTACTGGTGGTGGAAGACATCTGCTTGATTGGAAAAAGGGGATCGCGTGTCAGGGCTTGGTCAAATCATCGACGGAAAGCTGCGGCTTGCCGACTTCACTGCGAAGAGGAGTGACTTGATCAGGAGTTACCGCAGAGGCTTTGTTGCCGAAGCTATTTCGGATGAAGGTCAGAACACCGGCGATCTGCTCATCGGTTTGATAGCTGAGTGCAGCCATACCCGCTGGGAAGTTGTAATCGGTGCCAGCAACCGTGATCGGACCTGCCAGACCACGAAGTTGGATACGAACCAGATTGGATACCGGGCCAGAAACCCACTCGGATCCTGCAAGCGGTGGAGCAGCAGCGGTGCCCTCTCCGTTTTGACCGTGGCAGGCGGCGCACACCATGAATTGTTGCTTACCGATTTCCATCACTGCCGGATCGATCGGAGCATCGGAGTTGGTTGCAGCATCGACGGCGGAGGTATCAACCGGGGCTTGATTTGCAATCTTGAGCGCGGTTGGCGATCCGGGAACAATCTGCTCAGGCTTTTCGACTGCTGCTGGCTTGCTTGCGGCGAGCGTTTTGGCAGTTGGAGCCATGGCGTTTTTAATTTCGTCAGGATTGAGCTCCGCGGTTTGTGCCTTGAAGACTTCCTCCTTGGTGGCATAGCGGGCCTCCGCTGCCTTTTCCTCCATGTTTTCGGCAGGCTTCTGATTGAAGAACCAGATGACGCCGAGTGCGACGGCGAAAATCAGGAAGGTTCCAAGGCCCCACCAAAAGGTGGTAAAGCGGGTGAACGGTTTGTCGCGGGATGGGTCCATTTGAGAGAAGATTTACGAAAGGAGATCGGGATCAGTTGCTCATGTTTGCAGATTCCAGGATGCGTGGATCGCGGTTTGGATACAAGGAGTGCTGACCAAGTGCGCGGAGCAGGAAGAACAAGAAGGCCGAGCCGATGGTGATGAAGGCGAAGATGTCACCCCAGAAGGCATGTGGTATCGAAACCTGAATCTCACCGAATGTTCCAGGGTCGATATTTCCAAGCGAAACACCGCGCTCAGGAATGGTGATGATGTAGTGATCCAGCACGTGCATGACAAGTGTGTAAGCGGCTACCCAGGAGAGGAATTTCGGATTCTTCTTCAACCAAGCTTGGAGGAGAACGACGAACGGGACGACGAAGTGACAGAAGACCAAGGTGAGCATCGCAGCATTCCAGCCGCCGGTGTTACGAGTGAGGAAGTAAGAGGTTTCCTCAGTCATGTTGGCATACCAGATCAGGAAGAACTGCGAGAAAGTGATGTATGCCCAGAAGACGGTGAATGCGAAGAGCAGCTTGCCCATGATGTGGAAATGCTCGCCATTGACCACGTTCTTCAAGTGCCCCTGGCTCTTCAACCAAGTTGCGATCAGAATGATCACTGCCATCGAGTTCAGTGCGGAACCGGCAAAGAGGTAAACTCCCCACATGGTGGAGAACCATTTGTAATCCAAGCCCATCACGAAGTCGAAACCGGTGAAGGTAATGGTGAGAGCGAAAATGATCAGCGTGTAGGTCGAGTGGAACCGAGCCTTAAGCAGACGCTTCACACCTGGGTTCGGATCGGTGTCCTGATCGGTGGAGAGCTTGCGCAAGCTGAAGATCACCAAGCTGAGTCCGACCATGTAGAACAATGCACGGCCATACCAGAATGGGAGGTTCATGTACCAATACTTATTGAAAAGCAAGGTGTGATGATGCGCTCCAAGCCACTCATGGACATTTCCGCTAGCCTCACGATGGATGTTCATCCACTCGTAGAGGTAATGCTGAACCGGTGGGCAAAGCAGTGGGATGCCGAAGAGGACCATCGGGATGTAAGTCGAACCGAGGTTTTCGAAAATCCGGCGGACTGAAGTCCCCCACCCTGAGTTCGAGACGTTGTGGAGAAGTGTCCAGAAAACCCCGCCAATCGAAAGAGTCAGGAAGAAGTAAAAAGCAAACACCCAGGAGTAGGCATAGCAGCCTTTAACTTTTTCTGGTGCGGCGAAAAGCAGGATAAGGCTGATCACCGTTCCGACGACGGCAATCTTGCCAGCAATCGATTTTACCTTGGCGATTTTGGATTGATCCAAGTGATCACCATGGATGGCGATATCTGCGGAAGTAACGTGGTGTGACATCTCGATCGGGTTCAGGAAAATTATTTGCCGGCGGCAGCAGTCTTCATCTGTTTGGCGGCTTGCAGCGTCCGGACGTAGGAAATGATTGCCCAGCGGTCACGAACGGAAACGTTCGGTCCGTAAGCTCCCATCTGGCCTTTGCCGTGGGTGATCACTTCGAAAATACGGCCATCTGGGTAAGTGCCGGTTTTGTATGGGTCACCAAGCAGGTTGGCGATGCCAGGAACGCCGAAGTGACTGGTCATACCTTGACCGTTCCCGGAGATTCCGTGGCAAGGTGAGCAATTGATGTTGAACCGTTCTTGCCCGCGGCGGATCAAAGCCTCCGTATTTTCAGCAGTGAGCTTGAGTTCTTCCGGCATTCCAGTGCCGTAGTAGTCACCGATGTGGCCGGTGTAGTAGTAACCCGTTTGGCCACCGAACTCGTATTCAGGGATGCCACCGATGACGCGCTCACCTTCTGGATTGAATCCACGTGGTTGAGTGTTTTCGACGGGTTGGCGTTCGCCATATCCGTCTGCAAAGAAGGAATCCGGCTTTTGGGGCCTCAACTTGTCTTGTTCGTCCATGTCCGGGAAAATCCGGATCGGTGGTTTCGAGAAATGCTGACCGCGAAATCCGAAGATTCCGACGACAAGCACCGCGATGATCGCGTAGGCGAGGAAGAAGTAGCGCATCTGTAAGTAGGAAATTAGGAATTAGGAGGTCCGGACGATCAGTCCTCTTCTTCAACGAGTTCGATGTTTGCTCCGCCGATTTCTCCAAGAAGATCTTTGGTTCCGGAAGGGCTGAACTTTGGATCGCGAGCTTCGATGGCGATGAAGAATCCATCGTCAGTGACGCGCTGGAATTGCCGACTTGCGAAGAGCGGGTGATTGAGTCGAGGCAATTGCATCAAGGCGAGCACTCCGAACAGCACGGTCAAAACCGAGAACAGAATCGTCAGCTCGAACATCACCGGGAAGAAAGCTGCCGTGGTGAAAAGGTTTGCCGGCTTCCCCTGGACCACCGTTGGATAAATCACAACCTGTGTGGTGTAAGCCAAGGTAAACGCGGTTGCGGTTCCAGTGATGCCGCCACAGAAGACGAACCAAGGAAGGATCGACCGTTTCAGGCCCATCGCACTATCCAATCCGTGAATCGGATATGGGGAATAGCAGTCCCATTTCCGGAATCCGGCGTCTCGGATTTGCTCCGCGGCTTTGTATAGGGCGGAAGCGCTCTTGAATTCGGCCAAGTAGCCGTAAACGCGTTTGCGGGTGGTGCTCATGTAAAGTGGACGGAAAGTTGCGGTCTGAAGGAATTACTTGGCGTCGGCGGCATTGCCGTAGGAGGTGGCCACTTCGTGTTGGTAAGCAGCGGAAGCGACGATTCCGTGATCAGGGTGATGCTCCTTATCATCAAAGTGTGGATCGGACTCCAGCAGGGTCCATTTGACTTCCGCAATGTTGATGCATGGGAGGAAGCGGAGGAACAACAGGAACAGGGCGAGGAACATGCCGATCGTTCCGACGAAGATCATCATTTCGACACCGGAAGGGCTGTAGGTTTTCCAGTCACCTGGAAGGAACATGCGCTCAAGGGTGGTGACGATGATCACGAAGCGCTCGAACCACATCCCTGCGTTCACGAACATGGCGACAATCATGACAACCCAGAGGTTTTCGCGGCACCATTTGAACCAGAAGATCTGCGGGGAAAGCACGTTGCAGCTCATCATGGCCGCATAGGCCCACCAGTGAGGACCCGCCAGGCGGTATTTGAAGGCGGACATCTCATAAATCGCACCGGAGTAGAAGGCCACGAAGAGCTCCATCAGGTAGGCGTAACCCACGATCGTGCCGGTCAAGAGGATGATCTTCGCCATGTTATCGATGTGCTTCATGGTGATCATGTCCTGCAGACCGTAGATGTAACGGGCTGGGATCATGATGGTGAGCACCATTGCGAAGCCACCGAAGATCGCGCCTGCCACGAAGTATGGAGGGAAGATCGTGGTGTGCCAGCCTGGCACCACCGAGGTGGCGAAGTCGAAGGACACAACCGAGTGCACGGAGAGCACGAGTGGAGTCGAAAGTGAAGCGAGCAAGAGGTAAGCCATTTCGTAGTGGCTCCACTGGCGATTACCGCCTCTCCAGCCGAGTGAGAAGATTCCGTAAAGGAGCTTGCGAAGACCTGGTTTGCAGCGGTCGCGGATGGTTGCGAGGTCAGGAACCATGCCGAGATACCAGAAGATCACCGATGCGGTAAAGTAGGTGGAAACCGCGAACACGTCCCAAAGGAGTGGTGATTTGAAGTTCTGCCAAATGCCGTTCGCGTTAGGAACAGGTGCAAGGAACCAGGCGAACCAGACCCGGCCGACGTGGAAGGCAGGGAAAATACCGGCGCAGCATACCGCGAAAATCGTCATCGCTTCCGCCGCACGGTTAATCGAGGTCCGCCAGTTTTGGCGCGTCAGGAAAAGCACCGCGGAAATCAGGGTTCCAGCGTGACCGATACCGATCCAGAACACGAAGTTGGTGATATCCCATCCCCAGAAAACCCGGTTGGTCATCCCCCAGACACCGACACCTGTCGAAACCAGATAAGTCAGTCCACCCACCACACCGATGAGAGCCATCAGGGCCGATGGGATGAACAGCAACCACCAAAGCAACGGTTGCTTGTTTTCAACAACGCTGCAGATCCGATCCGTGATCCAGTGGTAGGACCGTTGATTGAGGATCAGCTTTTCACGCTGGAGCACCGGGAGCTTGATTTCCGGGGTGGTGGCCGGAGCGTTCTGGGTGGTGGATGCCATGTCTGGGAAAATGCGAGTTTAGGAGAAGATGAACAAATTGAGGATCAAACCATGTCGATCGTTGCCTTGCCGATGAACGGAGCGTCCGGCATCGCTGGATTCGGATTCTTGACGCGGGCCAGGTAGCTGGTGCGTGGAATAGTGCCAATGTAATTCAGCAATTGATAGTTACGATCCGATGCCTTGGCCCGGTTCATACGGGACGCAGCACCATCTTTCTGGTTACCGAAGCTGATCGCCCCAGCGGAACAAGCCTCCTGGCAAGCGACCTTGAAGGAGTCAACCGGCACACGCAGTGATTGATTGGCGATCTTGACCTCAGGAGAAGGCTTACCAGCCTCAAGCACTTGCTCTTTGGTGGTTGCTTTCTGGCGAATGACCGCATCCTTGATGCGTTGCACGCAGTAGGTGCATTTTTCCATCACACCCCGCATCCGGACGGTAACGTTCGGATTCTTCTGAAGGTGAGGAGCTGCGCCAACTTGTTTTTCACCGAATGGACCTTTGTAGAGGTTATTGGCGATGAGCGGATTGCGCTTGTTGTAGTCAAAGAAATTGAAGCGACGGGCCTTATACGGGCAGTTGTTCGCGCAATAGCGGGTTCCGATGCATCGGTTGTAGGCCATGGCGTTGAGGCCGTCCTCGGAGTGAACCGTGGCATTAACTGGACAAACCGTTTCGCAAGGTGCCTTTTCGCACTGCATACAAGCTACCGGCTGAGGAACCATGGCCGGGTTATCTGCATCGGCTTTTGGATCATCCTGAGCGGCGAAATAGCGATCCATGCGGATCCAGTGCATTTCCCGGCCCATGGCAACTTGTCGTTTGCCGACAATCGGAATGTTGTTCTCCGCCTGGCAAGCGACCAAGCAAGCGTTACAACCCGAGCAGGCGGAAAGGTCGATCGCCATGGCCCACTGATGAAGCGGGTCGCTGAGGAGTGGCTGTCCCTTGCGGTCCTTCGATTGATAAAGTGAAATCGGCTTTTCAGCGTGAGCATCGACACCCTGCTTCGACACTCCGGCAAGCTGAGCGGAAAAATCACCCTTCTTGTCGTCGGTCATGGTCGAGATCTCACGAGCGAGCGCGCGGCCATACATGGAGTTATGCTCTTGAACCAATGCCACCGAATAACGCTTGCCTTCGAGATTCGTCACTTTCGCACCCTTGGCGAAGTAAGAGCTGGCCGAAGTTCTGAGAGGATAAGCATTGAAGCCGCGGTTCACTCCGACCAAGCCAACATGAGCTGCGTTTTTCGGTCCGCGCTTCAACTCGTCTTCGTCATCGAAGCCTTGGCCATATCCGAGGGATATCACCACGGTATTTTCAGCCTGACCGAAGGCGATCAGCATCGGCAGCTCCAAAGTCTTTCCGTTGACCTCGACGCGGATCATCCGAGCGGTGCGCTTCTGCGCTTCATTGTCCGGGGAACGCGGAGCGTTCTTCATGCCGGTGTAAGGGCTAACTGGCTCCAGAGCGATCACCTCGTCATAGATACCAAGAGCCTTGGCGGTTTTCGGAGCGATCAGAGCGGCGTTATCCCATGAAAGTTTCGAAATCGGATCGGGAGCTTCCTGCAACCATCCGTTATCGATGTAACGACCGTCGAGGATCGAGGCATCGGTCGCGAAAACCACATCGAGAGAATCAATCGTTGGTGCGGCAAATCCGGCGACTGCGGCAAAATCCTTGGCCACCGAAGCGGATGCTTTTGGAGTGGTGGTTTTGTAACCGGAATCGGCGACGAAGCCATCGCGCAGCAGCTTTTTCCAAGGCGCCTCCCCTTTTCCGCCGATTCCTTCAAAGGTCGCACGGACTTCGTCATAGGCCGGGGAAGCAGCACCGCTGTTGCCTTCACCGTTGAGGAATTTTCCGTCATCGGTCAAAAGCGCGACCATCAACTCCAAGTCTGAAACACAGTCCGGATAGAGCGGGAGGATCATCGGTTGAACGATGGTGTAAACCCCGCGGGAAGTGCGAGCATCACTCCAGGACTCCAAATAGTGTGCTGCCGGAATGTGCCAGGTGGAAGCAAACGCAGTCGCGTCGGTCCGGCCGCCAAGATGAATGCTGGTGGCCAATTTGGCGTAGCTGGAAGCGAAATCCAGATCGGCAGGCGCATCGTAAACTGGATTCGATGGAGTCAGCACCAACAGGGTGTCGATCACGCCGCCATCGATATCCGCTTTGAGGGAGGCAAGAGTGCCGAGGCCGGTATTTTCGGTTTGGTAGGCTGTGACAGGACCGTTGCCACCGAGGTTGCCGAGAGCTTGGTTGATCGCGAGAGCCAGATGATGAACCGCAGCCGGCTGGCGGGAACCGGCAACAACCGCCGATTTACCACGCTTGCTCTTCAGATCGTCTGCCAGGCCCTTGATCCATTTGAGCTGCTTCTCCTCAGTGACAGCTGGGAGACCACCAGGAACGGAGGCTCCCAATTCCTTGGCGATCTGTGCGGCGATCGCTGGGATTTCACTAACCGAAACACGCAGGCGGTGATCCGCCATACCACCGGTGAGGGAGTAGGCTGCCTCCACCATGTAGAGGCGGTTCATTTTGGATTGGTCCGGCTTTTGGGAGTAATCCCGACCTTCCGGCTTGCGGCGGTCATAAAACGCAGAAACTGGACCTTGGGAGTCCAGGCAGGTGAAGTCACAATCCAGAGAAAGAATGATGTCAGCCTTGGCGAAATCCACACCCAGCTTCACGCCATCACCAACTGCGACGCTTGCATCGCCGGTGAGCGCTTCATATTGGTAGAACTTGGCCGCAGAAAACTTGCTGGCGAGCTTTGCACGCAGGCGGTTGCGGGTAGGACTGTCATCCGCGCCAAACAAGAAGCCCACTTTGGCAGCCTTGTTGGTGGCGAGTCCGGCGATCACCTGATCAAGATCGGCCCGTTTGGCCTTCTTGCCGGATTTCAAAATCGCCCGGGAGCGGGATGGCGAGTAAAGATCAAGCACTGACGCTTGAGCGATCGCATCCGTACCTTCGTTATCCGGATGGATTTCGTTGGGAGCCAACTTCGTTGGACGACCTTCGAAAGTGGTGACGACCAAAGGTGTCGCGCCACCGGAGCGCGGCATGCTGGAGGCATAATAGGTAGCCTTACCAGGAATCACCCACTCTGGTGCGTGAGTGTAAGGAACAATGTAGGACTCAGGCCGACGGCAGGCCATCATGCCGAAACCGGCAAGAGCGGTGGATGCGCCCATGAGCTTCAGGAAAGAACGACGGGAAGTTTCGCACTCACTTTCGTCCGCCATTTCAGCGGCACCCTGAGGAAATTCTCGTTCCAGCCATTCACGGAAGCTTGGAGTATCCTCAAGCTGGCCCTGACTGCGCCACGCGATGGTGCTTGCGTCGGATGGCTTTTCGGGATGGTGCAGGATGCGTTTACTCATGTCGGACTACGGAAATATTGAAATCTTAGGAAACAGGATCGGTAGATCGATCAACGGTGGCAGGTGGAGCAGCTCATCTTCGGATTCACATTGAATTGCGCCTTGAGCTTCAGACCCAGATCTTCAGTGGTTTTGACTCCCAATTCGGTCATCTCACCAGGGTGCTGATCGATGTATTGTTGAGCGTCATACTTGAGATTGAAGACCTCTTCCAGTGGACGGAGATTCTTCTCAGGAGCCCGGTGACACTCGAGGCACCAGCCCATCGAGTGCGACTCGACTTGGTAAACCACTTCCATCTGATCAATGCGGCCGTGGCAGCTTTGGCAGGAAATACCGCGGTTCAAGTGAGCGGAGTGGTTGAAATAAACGTAATCCGGAGCCTTGTGAACCCGCACCCATTCGATGGGCTTCCCGTCGTAACCCGGATAGCTCTTATCCAGTGAGCGATGAAGCGGAGCGAGCTTCGGACTTTCGCGCTGCACGTGCTGGTGGCAGTTCCAGCAAGTATTCCCGGTTGGCACGTTGGAATGACCGGAAACATCCACGAACGAGTGGCAGTAACGGCAGTCCAGACCGATTTGATCAACGTGGATCTTGTGCGAGAAGGGAATCGGCTGTGTAGGCTGGTATCCGGCCACCAAGGTTTTTGGAGTAGCGTAGTAGGAAAATGCCAGGGCGATTCCTCCGACGGCAGCGCCGGCACAAACAGCGATTTTGAGCGGGAGTAGATTCGACCAGCGTGGGAAAAAATTTGCCATGTGACGGGCGGTTCGTTGCGGCTGTTTTAGGGCTTGTGAAATTTTTCACAAGCGGTTTTCGGAGGAACCCTCAGAGGAGGGCTCGGGCGGGCCGAGAATGCCAATGAGTCTTCAGCTTGCAATGCCAAAAAGAGGAAAATTGCTCAGAAAGTTTCGAAATTACGGCGACGCCCAGTTATCATCAGGATCTTACGCCTTCAGAAAATTTGACGGACAAATGTTTCATTCAGATGAATCAGGCCAATATTGCGGTTAGTCGAACCGCGAAACCCATTTTCAGCCATCATTCCGCCGTCAAACGAACGATCGATGGAGCCCATCAGCGGTCAATTGCGCCTATTCTCTCAACCCGCCATCATTGACCCGACCAATTCAGGCCATTTGCCTGGCGCCATTTGCGGTAGGCTTTGAACTGGTCGCTCTTTTTCAACAATTTACGCGAGGGATCTTCTTCCAGAAATGCCTCAAACGCGCCGCCTGGAGAGGTCTCGATGCCGGATGGTGCTTCTTCCTCCGTAGACTCCGGGGTGCCGTGAGTCGACTTGGTTCGTTCCGGTGCAGAAGTCAGCGAGCGCTCCAATCCACGGACGCGAGCACTCAGTCTGGTGACTTGCCAGAGCAAAATCACCAACATCCCCGCACATCCCCACAACGGAACCATCGCCATCCAACTCATATCGGAATTACCCATGCGGAAAAACTAGACCACCGCGTGATTTTGAGAAGCCTGATCTCCCGCAAACTACGCCAAATCAGGGCCTCCAGCGCCCGCTATTTCGGCTCGGCCAGTTTGATCTCGAACATTTGCGGCCAGTATTTTCCAGTGACCCAGAAATGGCCGGTCTTTTCGTCATAGGCCACCCCATTGAGCACCTCAGCACGATTCGATTGCGGCAGACGGCTCCGCAGTCCTGACAGGTCCAACCACCCTGTGACAGCTCCGGATTCCGGATCGATCCTCGCAATCCGATCGGTCATGTAAATGTTGGCAAATACGGAGCCACCCACATATTCCAGTTCGTTCAGAGCGCGCAAAGAACGGCCCTGATTAGTCACTTCCACGCTTTTCTTCACCGAAAAGTCAGCCCCGTTGACAAAATCCAGCGCCGATCCGCCATCGCTCATGATCAGGTCCGTGCCATTGCTGGTGAGCCCCCAGCCTTCCCCCTTGTAGTGAAACTGCCGGATTTGCTTGAAGGTTTCCGGGTCCAGGACAAAGCCCTTTTCCTCCTGCCAGGTCAGCATCCAAAGTTCGCCTTGGTGCAGAGTGATCCCTTCGCCGAAAATGGAAGCCGGGAACGACCGCTTGCGGAGCACCTTGCCCGTTTCCTTTTCCAGCTCGCGCAAGGTCGACTCCCCATATTGCCCGGTACTTTCGAACATCCGGCCATCTTTGATCTGCAATCCTTGGGTGTAAGCCCCTATGTCATGCGGCACCACCGAAATGACCTCGTAGCCCAAATTGACCGGCACCTCACCGCCGGATTTACACCCAAATAGGGCAAAACTCGCCACCAACGGCATCACCCAAAGGGTCAGGAAATTACGAATCATCGTTTTCATATATCATGCATTAACCGAAAATCATTCACCGGCTTCGATCCGACTCTGGATTTCACCATCCGCCAGCTTGGTCCGAATCAGCTCACCGTTTTTAAGGGCGTGGACCGAACGAAGCACTCGACCCGCAGGATCCAGGGTGATCGAAAACCCGCGCTGGAATGCGGATTCCGGCCCGAGCGTCCGCAACAGACCGCGCAAGCCAGCCATTCGCTCCGCTTGCCGATCCAGCGCTTCCACCCCGCTTCTTTGCAATCGCTCGCGCAGCACCTGCATTTGTTCCAATCGACGCTCCACCACCCGCGCAGGGTGCATCGCCGCATGCTGGGTTTTAACTTCCGCCAATTTTCCGGCTGAGGCTTCGATTCCCACCCGGGCCGCAGTTTCAAGCCGACCGCGCAGGTGATCTAACCGCATGACCGGCTCGCGCAACAAGCGCTCCCCATCCTTACGCAGCGCACCTCGGCGCAGCCCCTCGATCACGGCGGCCGATTGCTCCAGCCGCTCCGCGACCCGCCGCATCATGCGACGTCTTGACTGTTGCAACTTCGCCAGCAGTTCCACGCCGTCCGGCACCGCCAGCTCAGCGGCCGCACTTGGTGTCGGCGCACGCAAATCCGCGACAAAGTCCGCAATGGTAAAGTCAATCTCATGACCCACCGCCGAAATCACCGGAACCGGGCAGGCAGCTATCGCACGCGCCACGATTTCCTCGTTGAAACACCAAAGATCCTCCAGCGATCCACCGCCACGGCCGACGATCAGCACATCACAAACTGGAAATCCAAAATCCTGCGCCCGGCCCAGCTGGTTGATCGCGTGCGCAATTTCACGCTCGACCCCACGCCCCTGCACCCGCACCGGCAGCAACACCGGCTGAACCCAGGGTGCGCGTCGCTGCAACACATTCAAAATATCACGAATTGCCGCTCCGGTTTCCGAAGTGACAATGCCAACCACCTGCGGAAACGCCGGAATCGGCTTTTTTCTGGCAGCATCGAATAATCCTTCCGCCTGCAGTTTGCGTTTGAGCGCCTCGAACCGCGCCTGCAAGTCCCCTGCCCCCGCACGCTCGACCTTTTGCACGATCACCTGCAATTGGCCACGAGCCTCATAAACACTGGCTTCTGCAAAAACCTGCACCTTGGCCCCGTCCTCAAGCGCCTGCGCACCTTCGCGCCGCCGAGCGGAAAACATCGCGCACTGGATTTGCGCCCCCTCATCCTTCAGCGAAAAATACCAGTGGCCGCTGCCCTGTTTCTTCAGATTCGAGACTTCTCCCTCGATCCATAATTCCCCGATCTGGACTTCCAGCAGGTTCCGCATCCGCCGCAACAGCTGCGTCACTGAAACCGCCTTCGCTCCATCCGGTTTGCGGGAACCGTCCCCCGCCGATCTCGAAAACAAATCCACGCGCGAATCTGTGCTTTTCGAACTGAAACCGCGAGCAGGAAAAAATGCATTTCTTATCGGGGAACCCACCTATTGACCTTGATCCTGTGACCCAAATTGCAATGACTGAAAAATCTCAAGCCGCCGGCATCGTGACTGAGGTGATTGTAAAAAGCGGGAGATGCCGAATCGACACCTCCCGCTAGTGATTCATGCGAAGCAATGGATCTCTGCGACTAGGACTTAGTTCACCGAGAACTGCCAGCTCCAACTCGCAAACTCCCCATAAGTCGTTTCACCCCAAGTCGTTTCAGGGGTCTCCCTGGTATCATAAAGTTGAACGTAGGCTGAGGAACCAATGTAGGCGTTATTAAAAATGCGGGACCTGGTAAACACCTGCGCATTCGAAGAGTAGTTGAAGTCATAAACCGCATTTCTGGTAAACATCACCCGATAAGACGTTGCGGAGTAAGGGACAATTACAACCGCCCCTTGGCGGTCATAGTTTGATCCGCCTTTCGCCCAAATGATAGAATCGTTCCCCGGAAGTGTCCCCCCATTTTTTGGCGACCATGCAGCGGTAACAGCTGGGTAACGCGTCAAATCAAATTGAACTCCAGTCGGCAAATGGTAAATGAAGTCGCCTGTTCCAGTTAGAGTGAAGGTAGATGGATTAATCAACCTAACCCGCACTTCAGTTTCATTACCCACCGTGCGGTACTGCTGGGAATTCACCGTATTGTAGTTAGGTATCGTCACATTTCCGGTTGAGGTGATTGCCACCGCAACCTCCGTGCTCCAGTCCGTCACACCACCTCCATCAATGCCAGCAGGACCCGTTGCTCCGGTTGCTCCGGTTGCTCCGGTTGCTCCGGTTGCTCCAGTTGCTCCAGTTGCTCCAGTTGCTCCAGTTGCTCCAGTTGCTCCAGTTGCTCCAGTTGCTCCAGTTGCTCCAGTTGC
>NZ_JAENIJ010000043.1 GCF_016595435.1 Luteolibacter pohnpeiensis | reverse complement strand
CGGCGGGCGATAAGGGTGGATGTCTGGCGGATCGCCGCTTGCAACCGCCGCCTCGCGGTGGCAAAAACGGTGAGCGGGAAGTCGGTCAAAAGAGGTTGTTTGGTCACACATTCAAACCGTACCCCGACCGGCTTTCCGTCTATTGATTTTCAACGAAATCGGGCTTAATTCGGTGCCATTCCGGTCAGGCAGAATTCAATGAGGGCGATGAAATCGACGTGGATTGTATCGTTATGGCCAGACGGGATTGATGCCGCCGCGATTCCCGGAGCTAAGTTCGAGCTTTGGGATGGAGTTTTTTTCGCAGAGGGGACAATCTCAGAGCGATATGAGGAGGCTTCGCCCATCTCAAAATGACATGGCCTAACCATCGCGTTCAGCAAAATGGAAGACTCCGACTACCAGGTTCTCATGCGTGCGGCGACAGAGTTCACGCAAAGCCAAAATGCCGCCGCGTGGAAAAAGTGGTCACTCGAAAAAGTCGGGTTTCAATTTTCTCTCGCTTCGCAATTTTCGACAGCCATGAAGAACGAACCTAACCAGACGCCAGAGCCAACAGCTATGCTTGGCACGTTTCATGCTTTCGTCCCTGCCCCCCCGCGCCAAGCATAGCGGCAGCTCATCTTGAACGCTCTGGAGTAGAATGAATATTCACCTGAATAGCACTTTATTCGCAGCTGTTCTTTGCTCGTGCTCAATCTCCGAAACCCAGCATGACCCCACGGCGACGCTTCCGAACTACCACCCGGTTCCAGAAGCAATTATTGAAATGCTGCCTGGTCGCATCGAAAGACTCCCGGTAAGGAAGAGCCTGAATGGAGACGAGTTCTTGGAGCGGCTCGGACTGGCCGGCTATTCAGACAACATCTGCCACTCCGTCCGATTCAGTTCTTACTTCATGGTGCTCAACAAGAGCGCGACCCTCCAAATTCGCTGCGATCCTGATTCGCTGATCATCACCAAGGAAGAGGTAGAGAAGCTGCAAAATTCGCTTCCTCCAAGTGCCGCTGAGGAAGCTCTATTCGGAACAGATTTCGAAGTTATCGGATGCACCTTATTCAGGGATCAGAAAGGGATTATTGCACATCGGTGGCTGGAAGACGAATCTGCAGAACAAGTTGCTGGTTCCCACCGCTAAACGCCGCTTTGTTAAGTTCTTGCGGTCGGCATGGGGAGGTGCTTGATTTGATTAGCCGACAGGGCTAGTCGGCGTGGTCGGCACAGCTTTGATGTTCGCCTAACCCCGCCACTCGATGCCGTTCTCATTCTTCAAGCCCAAGAAGTTCAAGCCAGATTTTCCGATCATTCCTCTCTATTGCACAGAGGAGGAGGTACGAACACAACTTGGCAAGCATGCTCCTGTTGTCGAGGAGGAGCCGGAGAGCGACCACACCATTTCTCAGAAGCTACTCGTGGCGGAGACTCAAGAGACTTGTATATCTGTTGGCATCTGGGATGGCCGAGTGCGTTTCACGAACTACCGAACTGAGAAGTTCAATCAGAGCGACGGTTTGAAAGGCCGGAAGCTAGGATGGTTTGTAGACTATTACGGTGGACGTTCCGAGTTTGGGGAGCCGCGAGACACGGGATACATGATCTTTTGGCCGAACCCGACTAAGAAGATCATGATTGTGTTCGGTCTCCACATGGGCCCTGTCCGCATCATAGACCAAGACCCCGAACATTGGCCTCAAACCTGAGAAGCATGAGCAGCAACTGCGAACCGACGAAGGCGAAGACCTATCACTGCTGGAGATGCGGTATTCCGGTTCCCATGATGACGGAGCGCGAGTGGGAGGAGATCGGACCATTATTGCGTATCGATAAAGAGCGCACGGTTGAGTTGCAACGGAACGAAGGCCTCCGATCGAAGGAGGCCTTTTCGCGGCTTCAGTCCATTGCTTGTGAGAAGTATTTCGAGCTGAGCGGATTCGAGGAGACGAACCGGAATGAGCTATGGTACCACCGCTTGTCAACGCACGGCTCAGAGTGCACTCAGATGCGGACAGCTTCTCCGAACTCCAAAAGCTCGCTTCAGCGCAAATTGCGGAGCAGAAATGAGTCGAACCAGTCAGTACAGACAAGGCCGACAAGTCGTTCTGTCGGTCTTAAGTCGTTAGGCAAAATTAGAGACATAGGCTATTCGACATGAACAGCCCAAAATCTCATGCAATTTTCGCTGCTGCGAAACACTTGGATGCCTTAAATAGTATCTGGCTCTAAGCTAGTGGTTCGTAAGGAGACGAAACCGAAAAGCATATTAGCGACCTTCGCATGATCGCCAAAGAGCATTTCGACACATCCTCAAAATTCGATGCATGGCTCACAAACTTATCCTGCCTCATTTAGCTTGAGTATACCACCCGGATGGATGTAGGAGACGTCTATTACGTATTAATCCAGAGCCTCGACTGGAACGAAGGGTTCGGGACAGGCTTTATCTAACAGAATATAAACTGAGCCTAACTTGGCGTTATAGAGAAATATGAAAACCTACCTACTTCCATCCATGCTCGCGATTGATGCCCCAGCCTTTGGGCAGGATCAACTGGCCTTTATCAGAACCACTTCCCTTCCCTAGCAGCATATCGCCCACCTCAGCAAGAACACGCCAACGTGAAATCGAGCTTCCGGAAGGCAGCCGGATAGCCTATGACGTCGTGCAAGATCATGAAGATACTCACCAAAATAATTGCCTTAGTGATTTGTGTGGGCCCAATCTATGGAAAGCCATCATCGAAGCAGTCGTCGCCACCTGCAGAGCAGCCAAAGCAGGTGTTTACGATATCACGCCCTACAAACGGGCGATACACGCCACATCGGGACAAGAGCGACCACTGGTATGCCGGGGAGATAATTACGATCAAATATCCGACATTTCGCTATGAGTACTTCACAGATGTCGCCGACGCTGAGACGCCTGATTATACGGGTAAAATACAGTTATTCGAAGATCACATTTTTCTTAATCACCCAGGAGTCCCCTATCCTTACAGGGTTGCTGGCTTCCTGGACGGACGTTCGGTTCTACTTTCGTGGGAAGCATATCAATCATGGAAGAAGAACGGCCGTGTCAGTAGAGGCGGCATACTGTATCTCCAAAAAGCAGAACCAGATGCTCAACAAGACAGCGGCGGACAACCGGCTATCCGCTCCGAGTCCCAATGACCATCCTAGCTACAAGCTTCTACCTAGTTACGGAGTAGCACCGCCGATACCCGGTGCCACACCTAGACGTTCTCCAGAAAATGATGACAGGAATCCATAAGACCGCGTTGGTAGCCGCTCTTGTTTGCTCGGCGGGTTGTGGTGACTACACTTCTTCGTGGAAAAACGATAACCCAACGATCCGAAAGATTCAGAGGGAAGAGACAGACCGGTATATCACCGATGACAACCAAAAGAGGCACCTCAAGGACTACTTGGGGAAGCGTGTGAGAATTGTATATTCGGGCGATGCGCTGGAACCTTCGGATGGCTTTCTATCAGCTGGACGAGCGGCTGCTTTGACTCAAGATGGATACTTCCTCACTGCTTTCCATGTGGTTGAGGGTCACGCATTTTATATTGAGGAGACGAAGATGCTTCGGAAGCCCCCATCCCACGAATTCAAGACTTCTGAGAGCTCGAAGTATATTTCGAATCAACGATCTCCGGGACGGCTTGTTTGGAGCGATTCGAAAGCTGATATTGCGATATTAAAATTCCCCGTAAAGGGTCACCCTTATTTCGACAACTATGAAGCCAACCAAACAGGTTTAACGGTCTTCACTGCTGATGACGAGGGTTATGGGACTTTTGCTGCCGACGCGCGGGGGGAGGTCTGTCTCGAAAATCTTGTCGGGAATGGAGCGTTCTTCGCCGCTGGCTGTATTTTGGAGGGGACTGATGAGCGACCGGCGGCGAGGGCCACCACGTTTTCTACTTCCCTCGTGGCTCGCCGTGGTATGAGCGGAGCCCCCTTGGTGACATCAAACTATGGATTGTGTGGTGTTCTCTCTAGAGTGGAGGGTATAGGGCCGTTTCAGAAACCTAGGACGATCGCGACGATGATTGATCCACGCCTTATCGCCGAATTAGTAGCCGCAGACCGGAAAGCGCAGACAAAGCAAACAAGCTATCCCAGGTAAACAAGCTATCCCAGGTAAATAGGATATGCCCGTTCCATGATAAACCAACGAGTTATCGCATCCGACCGCAACAAGCCGCCAATTTGAATCTAAGCTTGAGGACACCGCCGAATGAGCTATGACTTTAGCCATCGAAAATGGATTCCTCCCTAGTCCTCGTAATTGCCTTCATCGCGACCCTGCTTGGCGGCATAGCGATTGGTTTCATGATCGGCATTACAAAAGGAATGTCTTTGGGGGCTAGCTTTAGAACCGGCCGACCGATTTCTCCGATACCGTGGATGTTGTGCTTCATTGGAGCTGGCATTTTCTTCCTGATCGCTATTGGTTCGTCGATTTACTCGATCTACTTTCTCTCACGCAGCATCCAGACGACTGCAGTGGTCACCGAAGTTGTCGAGCGGAATGACGACGAAGGTCATTTGAGCCGGACTCCAATTTACACTTACAAGGATGCTTCGGGTGTAGATTTCACTGATCGTTCATCGACTGACGATGGGCGGGAATACGTCGTGGGGGATACCATCCCGATTCGCTACCTCAAGACCTCGCCGCATCAATCGCGAATTGATTACTTCGCACATCACTGGATACTTCCGATATTCATGGCGATATTTTCGATTTTGTTGGGAGGGCTTGGCTTCGGCTTGCGCTGGTGGCGTCACCGAGAACAACAATGGGCTAGCAAGAGGCTGGACACCATGACCAGTCCTGCCTGAGTTCAAAAGCACTCTGAAAAATTCAACCACTGATCCGCAGTCAACGCTCGCCCTCCGGTCCGGATCAGCATTGAACATTCAATAGGAAAGTAAAAGCTAGATGAAGGAACTTTTTCGTGAAAAGGATATCACTCGTGTGAGTTATTATAAAGCTGTCCTTGAGGATCGGGGCATTCCGACGATGATTCGGAACGAGTATTTGACGATGTCAGGACTCTCGGATATCCCGATTCCTGAGTTCTTTCCAGCACTTTGCGTCATGAAAGATGAGGACTATCTCGAAGCGGTTGCCATAATCAGGGAACAATTGGACGCGAACCAGAAGAATGCAGACATTGAGATTTCGTGCTATTCATGTGGTAAGACGAATCCAGGGAACTTCGAGCTTTGTTGGTCGTGTGGCAATCCAATCTCTAAAGATGAAGAAACCGAAAATCCCGCCGCTTCCGACCGAGACAAGCCACCGATTTGAATCGAAGCTTGAGGGCGCGGCCGGGTAGCCGCTAACATTCAGCAAAGGCCATGAAATATCTATGTTCACTCATCGCTTTCATAGCTACTGCTAGCTTCGTAGTGGCCGACGAAATCGATACTCTTGCCGAGAGATTGTCGAAGTCGCACACTTGGCGCAATGGAGCGTTTCCGAGTCTTGATACTAGAAAGGACGAGTCGGTGAAGAATGTGATCGCCGCCTATGCAAGATGATCAGCTTTCAGGATGGCAGCCGGATACTCGAATTCACCGTCTTAGAGAAACGGACAGTAAAAATCTCCGGGCCTTTGCCGGATTCGTATATTGCCGCCAGATGCAAGACGGATCACGGTCCAAAAATCTTTATCCTTCAATACCGAGAAAATCTCGGCCAATGGTGGGTCAAGCAGTATGATGCACCTGCTCTCGATCGCTCTGCTGAATGAATGATCTCATACCAACTCACCGGGCGGCAAAGGCGTTTAACCGGAAGTATCTGTGGCCGACGCCACTCGGTATCGCCTGTTGGTTGGGAGCCGTAGGGACAGCCAAAATCTGGGGACTGCGCGTATTTCTGAACACGCACTTTTTTTTCGAAATGGGCATCATGGTTGCGCTCCTGACCTCGGTGATCTACGCGGTTAGACTGGCTGGCAAGGGACGGAGTTTGGCTCCTCGATGGGTGTTCTACTTGAATCTACTTTTCGGTCCCCTCGTCTTCACAGTTCAGATTGTGGCAGACTTGGTTTCGAGCCTCTCAGGCTCATAAGGACAAGCACCACAGCCGCAGCCCCCCCTCACCCACAGTCAACGCACCGCTGCCGCCAGGCGGCTGATGGGCTTCGACAAGGCGAAAAGGTCGGCAGTCATAGAGCGCGTTGCAAAGTCGGTGAAGAAGGCCCGTGAACTGGGGCACTCGGTGAGAACCATGGGTGGTGAGGATATATCCACGAGACCCAATGAAATACCAGCGGAGCAAGCGCGGGTGGCGACGGCGGGTAATTGCCAAAGCCAGAGCCAGAGCACAGCCCGGTCAATGGCTGATTGAATCTGCCAACTTTTTAGAGAGGTGTTAGAGTATCTCCAGTTTGTGCCTCCATTGCCGATTCATTGAAATAGGAAAGGCCCTGAATCTGTTGAGATTCAGGGCCTTATAGAAGTACGAGGACTGGGATTCGAACCCAGGACCAATTGGTTAAAAGCCAACTGCTCTACCAACTGAGCTATCCTCGCGTTTGCCGGTAGGCGGGGCGGAGAGATAGGGGTCAGGAGGATTTCGCGCAAGCTCATTTTTGAAAAAAATCATCTTTTAGCCATTTTTCGAAGCTTTTCAGGTCAATTTGCGGCCGATTCAGGATGAAGGCATCAATCCCCGCTGCAGTTGCAGCTCCTGCATCGGCAGCCGGGCTGTCCCCAACCAAGCAAACATTGGAAGTGGAGTTCCCAAAATAATCGATCGCAGCGGTCAAAAGCGCGGGAGATGGCTTTCGACAGCTCACATCGGCTGATGTCAGCACCAGATCGAAGCAATCCGCGACACCCAGCTCAGCCAAAACACGGTGCAGGCGACGATCGAAATTCGATACGATCGCCAGTTTGGCTCCGCTCGATTTCAATTCGCTCAAAACGGCGAGAACTTCTGGAAAAAGACGCCACGCCTCACCGGAAGCGTAATAATCGAATAATTCCTCGAAACAGGCCTCAAACCGGTCGTGTAGGCGATCAATCCCCACGGCGGAGCCGACTCGCCCCACGACCTCCGCCCACCAAGTGCGCTCTGCCAATTCGCCATCAGCTAGATCATAATCCGGATCTGCAAGACTCGCGAAAGCACCATGGAAACTATCTCGGATTTTTGCCTCTTCCACTTCCCATCCGTAGCGGGAGAAGTGTTTCTGATAGACCCTTTCGACGGCAACTGCAGGCTCGATCAATGTGCCAGCGGCGTCGAAAAGGATGAGAGCGGTGTCCGTTTGCATATCCCGCAAAAATCAACGGTTTCGCCGAAATGACAAGTAGGTGGAGACTACGGGCGTGAAAGCTGCTAGAAATTGTCCTGCATGCGCGTCCTTTCCGCCACACTTTGCTTGATGATCTTGGCGATTGCCTCCGCCAAGGCGGTCAAGGTGCGGGTAGCTTCTTTCAATGTCGGCGCGCTTTATACATCGGATGGCGCCCAGTTTGGATTGGGAGATCCTGGAACCACGGACTTTGAATCCGTTCGCATGGTATTGGGGCGGATCAATGCAGATGTCGTCGCACTCGAGGAAATCCACAACGTGGACGTGGATAATGAACCGAGCGGAACTCAGGAAGACGTCGAAGTCCTGGCGTCCGAGCTGGGCTATCCTTACCTCTACGTCCCTCCCCGTACTTCGCTGGATTACACGTTTCGGGTGATCTTCCTTTCCAAATTCCCATTTCTAACAGAAACATCGATCGGGTCACCCAGCGGGGCCAACGACATGACGCGCCGCCTGCCAGTCGTCCATGTGGATGTTCCAGACACACCGAATGACCCATGGATTATCGCAGGTCACTTGAAGTCGGGAACCGCTCTGGCCGACCGCTTCCGGCGCAGTGTCGAGTTGGAACGGGTTCGCGAATTTCTGGAAACCCAGATGCTCACCGGTGATGACAACTTTATCATCATGGGGGATTTCAATCTTTCCTCAACGAATCGGACATTCACGGAACTCCCTACCGGACTCCCCTCCTCTTTCACGCTCGGCTCTGACATTCAGTTCCCGGTCACTTATTCGACCAATCCGGTTGCGTATTTCACTTCACCAATTCCCTCCAGAGTTGATCTAAGACAAGTCGACGGGGCGGCAAGCACCTATGACACCGAAAGCTCGGGAGGTTCCGCCATCGACGTCATGATGGTGTCCTCCTCCATCGCCGGCCGATCGCTGGAGAGCGAAATTTACAATTCCGCACTGGATACCTCAAACGACATCGGACTTGAAAAAAATGGCGCCCCGCTAGCGGCAGACACCAGTTATCTGGCATCCGACCACTACGCGATCTTTGCCGATCTGGATCTGGATCTCGACTATCCCAATCTTTCCATGTCGATCTCTCCAAACTCGGTAGCCGAAGCTGCATCGGCCGTCCTTACGGTCCAACTGCCGGAAGCTGCCACAGCGGATCTAACCGTTAATTTATCATCCGATTCCAGTGCAGTCGCGACGACGACCACTTCCGTGATCATTCCAGCTGGCGAGTCCAGCGCGAGTGCCGCCATTCAAACCTATCGAAATTACATCGCCGACGGCGGTGTGGAAGCAACATTCACGGCGACTGCCACCGGTTACGATCCAGCGAGCATGGTTCTGCAAGTCCAGGATAAGGACGACCACTATTCATTCACCGATGCGGGCCAGACCATCACAGAGAATTTCAGCGGCTTTTATGGCAGCCATGACCCCGCTCCTTTCAGCAGCTCCGGAGTCATTGCCTGGATTGGGTCAGATGACGGATCCTCTGGAACGCCCGGTTTTAGAGCCTATGGCGCCCCCGAAAATCCATCCATCGGGCTGATTCCAGCTGGCGAAGCTTCGGATATCTCAGCGACATTCAGCAACGATTCAACTGAAACCATCACCGCCTTGGCCATATCGATGACCGCAGCTCAGTGGCGCGCGATATCGGGCGGCACCACCGATCGTCTGGATGTGGCTTTGGTGATCGATGAAGTCGCCCAGAACGTGCCTGGGCTGTCATTTTCAGCAGCGACCGATTTACCCACCGGTGCAATCCCGGGGGGCGCCTCGCAATCACTTCAGACGACCATTGAGGGGCTATCCATTGCTCCTGATGCGACGTTCGATCTGCGTGTGACCTTCACACCCGGCCCATCGACTGGGAAATTATCCGATGATGTGTTCATCAACGAATTCCACTACGATAACGATAGTACTGATGAAGGTGAATTTGTGGAGATTGCCGTAGGACCAGGTTTTACAGGAAATTTAAGCGAGCTCAGTCTGGTCCTTTATAATGGCAACAACGGTCAAACTTACGGATCGGAGCATCGTTTGGATACCTTCACCGCGGGTGCCGTAACCGACTCCGGGCATCGGCTTTTCAGCAAACAAATCGAGGGAATCCAAAACGGATCTCCTGATGGATTTGCCCTCGTGCGCGGCAGTGAGGTTCTTGAATTCATCTCTTATGAAGGAAGTTTCACCGCGACAAACGGCCCAGCAGCGGGCCTAACATCCACCGATATCGGAGTGGATCAAAATTCGACACTGGCTGCCGGGATCGGCTCTCTCGGTTTGCAAGGAACTGGCGGTAGCGCGGATGACTTCACATGGACGCGATTCAGCGGCGCTTTTACCGTCGGGCAAGCCAATGATGGCCAAACTTTCACCTCCGCCCCACGTCCGCAGGGGCTGTCCTTCGACGATCTGAGCGTGACCTTCCTTGCAGCGGATCAAAATGTCGACTCGGATGGCGATGGCTGGTCCGATGAGGTGGAAACCACGCTCACTCTAACTGATCCAAATGATGCAGCATCCAGATTCAGAGCAGAACTGACATCTCCTGAAAGCGGCTTGTTAGAACTGGGTTTCCCAACTCTAACAGGACGTTTCTACACGCTGGAAAGCAGTCCCGATCTCATCAACTGGGAAGATATTAGCAGTCTGAGTGGAGACGACCAACCCGCAGCTTTCGAGATAGAGATTGACCCAGAAAATCCGAAGAAATTCTATCGGATTCGAATCGAACTGGGCGATTGAATCCGCTCAGAACCCATTCAGAAGCCATTCGCCAGCTGTGAAACCAATGACTCAGCCGCACGCTCCATGGCATCAGGCAGAGCGTTGTTCCGGGCAGTCTGAAGGTTCGAATCCACAAACAACTGGCTGCGGCCGGTTGAGGTGCCCGATGCCAGAATTTTGATCGGATTGTGGGCATCCTTGAGTTGCCATTTCAGGGTTACCGAATTGCGCAATTCTTCCGGCAACAAAGTATCCAGTCGACTTCCACGGATCGAGGTGTATTCGATTTTGGTCACCTGGCCTTCCAAGATTGCGTCGGCTTGATCGGCAGACGCGAACCTGAAGGTTCCATCTTGCGCGAAAGCGCTGGTGACGGCGGAAGTCGCGATGGTTTCCGCGCGGATATGCTGCGTCTCATTGGCGAACATCGATACCGAAATCCGATTTACCTTTGCCAGCGACGGAGGTTTGGCGCCACCCAGTTGATAGCCGACGCAGGACACGAGCGAAAGAGCAGGAATCAAAAGCAGGCTGAGTTTCATATCGATCGTGTTGAGCGGAATTGGCTTTCGTTAGATAAGATCAAATCTGGATCACTCTCCCAATTGCTTGAGCCGTGCCTTGGCAGCATCATGAATTTCACCTGATTTCGTGCGGCGAACGATATCCCGATAATACACTTTCGCGGAATCGATTTTGCCGGTCTTCAGATAGAATTCAGCGATGTCCATGGTGCGGTCGAGCTCGCGCTTGCCGAGGCTCTTCACGCGTTGGCGAGCTTCCGCATTTTTCGAATGACCGGGATACTGAGTGAGGTAATCGTTAAAGGCTTCACGAGCCAGATCGAGCGTCGCCTGGTTCTGGTTGCCCTCATCCGCCTGTTTGGTGAGTAAATCCCCCACTTTGAACAATCCTTCCGGTGCCTCCGGGCTTTCCGGTTGGTCTCGCACCAACTCGCGATAAGCGGCGATGGCCTCTTTGGTTTTGCCTTTCGATTCGTAAAGTTGCCCGATGGTAAACTGCGCCTTGGAGGCGGTTCTGGTTTGTGGAGCATTTTGCTTAACTTTCGTCAGCATGCCCACGGTTTTATCGAGCGAGAGCTTGGATTTGATCCCTAAAAAGGCGTATTTCACATCGCCATCAGCGGCCGATTGCGCCATTTCGGTCTGACGTTTCAAGGCCTTGCTGTATAAACCGCTTCCCTGATATCGGGTGAGGAATTGTTGGTAGGCGTCGAACGAATCTTCAACTTTGCCACGGCTTTCAAGGATTTCCGCCTGGCGGTAGCGAGCATCAGCCGCGTGACTTGTGAATGGGTAGCGAGTGGCGAGTCGATCGTAAAGGCGAACTGCCTTGCTCTGTTTGCCCGCATCATCCGCTGCCTTGGCTTTGGTGTAAATTTGATCTGCTTCCGAGGAAGCCTTTTCCAGATTGCTACCAACCAATGGGATATCCGGGCTGCCACCACAGGAAACCACCATTAAAAATGCCGCGGCAACGACAGGAAAACTTACAAAGCGGAGCAACATAAGCCGGATCATAGAAATCCAGCTCCACTCGGAAAGTGTAAAATCACTCATTCAGTCTAAGGGATTTCCCGCGCCGTTTCAGAGCATCCAATACCTCGGATTTCTCATTTTTGCCACTGCTGGGCGACATCACCGGCGCTCAATGAATGCATTCCTCGCCTGTTCGGTCTGCTGTGTCTCATTGACTCGCCTGGAATCCGGAAGCCGCTTTAGAGCACGTTTTTCGCCACCTGCCTGGAGGTGTAAGCGATCCGCTTTTTATCAATTCCAACCGTCAGTGGGCAGGAGCTGAATCAGACCAACTGAGTCTCAACCAGCAAGCGGTAAGTGCCGTTTTGCGTGAGAAGTTCGTCGTGAGTTCCGCTTTCCACGATTTCACCTTGGCTGAAAACAAGGATGCGATCGGCATCGCGAACCGTGGACAGCCGATGCGCAATGACCAGGCTGGTCCGTCCTTCCATCAGGCGGTTCAGAGCCTCATTGACCAAGCGTTCGCTTTCCGAATCCAGTGCGGATGTCGCTTCATCTAACAAAAGAATGGAGGGATCAGCCAGGATCGCCCGGGCAATCGCAAGGCGCTGGCGCTGGCCGCCGGAAAGTTTGGTGCCGCGCGGCCCCACCAGCGTATCATAGCCTTCGGGTAGAGTGGCGATGAAATCGTGAGCGTTTGCTTGTCGAGCAGCCGCCTCGATTTCTTCAGCCGTCGCGCCCGGACGACCGTATTCGATGTTCTCGCGAATGCTTCCGCCGAACAGGAGCACTTCCTGAGGCACGATCGCGATTTGTGAGCGCAGTGTGTTGAGGGAAATTTCAGCGGCTGGCTTTTGATCAAATGAAACCATGCCAGCTTCGGGTGAATTGAATCCGAGGATCAGGGAAAAGACGGTGGATTTGCCTGCTCCGGATGGCCCGACCAAAGCAACCCGCTGACCTGGCGAAACCCCAAAGCTCAGATCGCGCAACACCTGCACGTCCGGCCGCGATGAATACCGGAAGGCGACGTTTTCAAAAGCAAGCGCGCCTTCGAGTTGAAGCTCCGCATTGCCATCGCCGCGTTCCGGGTCGAGCGCTAACAATTCACGCAGCCGCTCGGTTGCACCCGTGGTCTGCTGGATTTGGGAAATAATCTCCGGAAATGTTCCGAGCGAGGCTCCCACGAAAATCGAGAATAGGATGAACGCCGCGAAATTGGTCCAGCTGATGCCACCATTGGCATACATGCGGGTGCCATACCAGGCGACGAAAGCAATCGTGCCGAACAGCGCGAAGATGATAAAGGATAGGAACGCAGCACGGTTTTGAGCCCCGCGAATCGTGACCTCAAGAAACCGATCCAGCGAAGTTTGATAGCGCTTTGACTCAAAATCCTCATTGGTGAATGCCTTTACATCCGCAATGCCTTGGACGCTTTCCTCGATCACCGTCCCGGCATCCGCGAGGGAATCCTGGGCTGCCTTGGAATAACGGCGGACTTTTCTGCCGAAAAAGGCGATCGCGAGAACGACAATCGGCACACTGCCGAGCATGACCAGCGAGAGTTTCCAGGATGAGATGAAAATGAAAACCAAGCCACCCACCAAGATCACCGTGTGACGGACCAATTGGGGAACCGTATTGATCAGCGTGTCTCGGACAATGGTCAGGTCAGAGGAAACCCGGTTGCTGAGCGCACCGGCCCGTTGTTCCTGAAAATACGGCATTGGCAACCGCAGAAGGTGGTTGAACAAATCCGAACGAAGTCGGTTGAGCGCGGATTCGCCGGAACGGATGAACCCCTGGACGCGGAAGAACGCGATGATCGCCTGCAGGGCGAGAACGCCGATCATCAGGAGGATGGTTTTATTCGCCTTTGCGACGATCAACTCAGGTGCCACCTGATGATTGAGAGCGTCGGTGGGATTTCCGATCAGATCCTTCAGAAAGAAAGGAAACGCCAAAGACAGCACCGCTGTCAGAAAGAGCGCGATCAACGAGGGAATGAAAACCGCCTTTTCCTTGAGAAGATAACCAGAAATCCAGCGGAAAGAGGAAATCGGCTTGCGGGGGTTCGGCGCTGACATCCCGGGGATGGAAAACCTTGCGAGCCGAACCGTCAACCGCTGGACGCGATTCGCTTCACAAAATTCACTCCATCACCGGTTAGATGAATTGCATCAGCCTGGATCAATCTCTCCGGCGCCGGAAAAATGCCGCCATGGCAGCTAAGGGCAACAGCAATGCCGTAGATGGCTCAGGAACCAGAGTCCCAGTGATGGCGGTGATTTGTGAAGCATAGGCTGCGACATCGGTGTATCCCGTATAGTCTCCGTATTCGCTTGGATTGGTCGTTCCATCATCGCTCGGACCGTCGTCCACGAAGTAGGCGATACCCGCAAGGATCCACTCGCCGTCTCTTAAGACAAAAAGACCACCACCGGAATCACCAAGTGATCCCTGTCCTTCATACTCGGTGGCTTGGGGACTGGATGGATCGTCGAAATCGGTGATGACATATTGGGCTCCGTCCAAGGTCGCGTTGAACTCAACCACATTGGTTCCCCACCGGAAGCCATTGTCGGGATTTGTCCCGGGGTCACCCCAGGAATAAGGATAGGTGCTCGTCGTGGTAAAACCACGGCCAGTCATCAGCAAAAATTCTCCCGTGGTGGCAGAGGTCGATGCCAGCGATACCGCCGGAATGGTCGGCAGAACCGGGTCGCCCGCGCCACCGATTTCGTAAAGAATCAGATCGGTCCCCGCAATTTGAGTTCCGGTGCCGATCACGCTGTAAGTCGTCCCGGCAATCGTAATCGAGGTCGGTTCTGGCGAGATGTGATTGGCGCTCAACACCCAACCGGTCATCGTAGTCTCATTGTATCCGAGATAAACCCCGGAGGCATTGGAGACCTGAACCAGATTGTCCCAGTAATCAAACGAAGGAAGGCCTGAGGTGGAAATGTAATCATCCAGAGAAGCTTCTCCGTCATTATTATTCCCGGTCCCGGAAATGCCACCTACGATGATCGCCTGCGCAGGTCCGAGAAGCGCAAACGAAAGCAAAGCAACCGACACCAAACGACGTTTGAATTTTATACCCATATTTATGCATGGATATAAGAACATTCCCCTGCCATGTCAATCTGGGAAAGCAGACAAGGATTGCACGCCGCGCGTAGATCGCTCATGAAGAACGGACATGACCGGTCGGGAAATTCGTGATGCATTGGATATGGCAGGAGTGATGCCCAGCCGTCAGCTCGGGCAGAATTTCCTGATCGATCCGAACATGGCACGCTGGATTGTTTCCCAGCTGGACCTCCAGCCAGATGATGCAGTGGTCGAAGTGGGCCCCGGCACGGGAGCATTGACCGAGCACGTGGTGGGCAATGTCCGACGGGTCATCCTCGTGGAATTCGACCTGCGGCTTGCAACCGCTCTGAAGGAACGATTTCGCGATAATCCCACGGTTGAAGTTCATCATGCCGACGGGGCAAAATTTGACGGACGCACGCTCTTCAAGCACCGGCCACTTAAATTCCTAGGCAATCTCCCCTACTCCTCCGGCGGAGCGATCATGAAAAACTTACTCGGCCGACCTCATCCGTTTGAACGCGCTGTGATCATGTTGCAGAAGGAAGTGATTGACCGCCTTGGAGCCAAACCCGGCACCAAAGACTACAGCGTTCTCACACTCCGGACCCAGGCTTTCTGGGAGGTCAGGCCATTGCGCACCGTCCCACCCGAAGCGTTCTACCCGAAACCCAAGATCGACTCCGCGGTCGCCATTCTGACCCCTCGCAAGGACGAATTGCCGGTCTTCGACGCGCGCCTGTTCGATGAAATGATCCGCCGCGGCTTTGCTCAACGGCGCAAGCAGCTGAAAAAGCAGCTTCCGGCCGAGCCAACCTGGGAATCCGCCTGCACGGCACTTTCGCTTCCGGCCACCGCCCGGGGTGAGGAGCTGACATTGGCTCAATGGATCGACCTAACGCGATTCTATGACACCCATCCATTGAAGGACCTACCTCAAAAGGCAGGCGAAATCTTCGACGTGGTGGATGAAAACGACCAAGTCACAGGCCAATCAACCCGAGCTGAAGTTCACGCCCAAAAGCGGTTGCACCGGGCCGTGCACGTCTTTGTTTTCAACAAACGCGGTGATCTTTTGCTGCAGCAGCGATCCGTATTGAAAGACGTTCATCCCGGAAAATGGGACTCCAGCGTCTCCGGGCACCTGGACTCCGGTGAATCCTACGAGGCTGCCGCAGTTCGCGAACTGGAAGAAGAAATGGGCATCTCTACCGAAATTCAGCCGGAGAACATTACCAAAGTTTCCCCTTCTGAAGCAACCGGCTGGGAGCATGTCCATCTGTTCCGGACGCGATACGACGGAGCATTGAAATTCCCTTGCGCGGAAGTGGAGGCCGCGATGTGGTTCCCGATCGATGAAATCGCCGCCTGGATCGAATCCAAACCGGACGATTTTGCCACAGGGTTCCTTGAATGCTGGAAAGCGTGGCGTTCCAATCCCTGACGATTGCTCGTCCGCAACTGCAAAAAAGCGGATTCCGGTAAGATTCATCTCACGCCCTGCTTGCCAAGCGGATCATCAGCGTTAGCCTCTCGCGCCGATGCGCAAGCCTCCTCTAGACCTCGAACCTGCCGTCCGCGATCCCAAAAAGCTCGCCACCACGGGTTGGACACTCGTTGCCATCATGATCATCGGCGGATTTCTGGTCATGGTTGCCTACAATAAGTGGTCGAAAAAGCAGTCCAAGGACGATCGCCCAGCCATTGTTTACCGGATCAATCAGGAAAAGGACCTGAGAATGACCCGCCAAGACGGTAAAATCGTCGATTTGTTCGATTTGAACGGCAAGGTGATCCTGCTCAATATCGTCAGCCTGAATCACGATGGACCAGCATCCTTGAGCGAGGAAATCATGCATCGCATGGCTGAAAAATACGCAGGCAACGATCAGTTTGCGCTGGTATCTTTAGTGATCGATCCCATCCCGGCGAATCAACTGGATGAGACTTTAAAAAACGAGGCCGCGCACCGGAACATCAACTTGCCGCAATGGTGGCTTGGTTCCAATGAGATGCAAACTCTCCACAAGTTCATCAAGAATGAGCTCAAGACCGGTGTTTTTCCCTATTATGATCAAAAGGCCGGAAAATGGATTTATGACACATCCATCATCCTGGTGGACAAAAACCGTCACATCCGGCGCGCCGTGGTTCATCAAAAACGCGGTGGCCAGCCTTACATCGCGACCTTTGACTTCGATCAAGCCAAGGAATGGGATGGACGCGGCGTAAAAACCGGCACCGATCTCAGCAATACCCAACAGTTGGAAGCACTCCTCACCGATACCATCGATCGGGTGCTCGCCGAACCCGCACAGGCACCATGAAACGCACCACCACCATTGCCATTTTTTACTCAGGAGTTGCCGTCATCTGCGCAATCATCCTGGTCATCGCCTTCACCCTGCGAGCCAACTTGCCAAAACCTGGCAACAAAACGGTCGTCAACAGTGGCCGCGAAAGCACCGAACGCTGGTTCCAGATTGAAAAAGATCTCGCGGGAACCAACCAGGATGGCAAAGCCGTCAAACTATCCGATCTGAAAGGCAAAGTCTGGCTGGTCGCAGAATTTTTCGCCGTTTGCCCGCATTGCATGGTCCGGAACGGTGAGGAACTCCGCTCGATTTACGATGAATTCAAAGGCAATCCTGATTTCCAGATCGCCTGCATCTCGGTCGATCCCGAAAGCGATACTCCAGACCGCCTGAAGCAATATGCCACGGCTCTCGGAGCGGATTCGAAAAACTGGTGGTTCATCAATGCCGGTAAAGCTGAAGACACTCACCACTATCTCGAACATGAGCTGAAGTTCATGGGCATTCGCAAGCGCACCGATCCGCTGGAAATCGAAGCCAACGGCCTCTACTCCCACGATCTCGGCTTTATCCTGGTTGACCGCAATTTCAACGTCGTCGGCAAATGGCCGCTGGCCGAAGCACGTTCGGACGAAGCAAAAGCCCGCGACCCCAAACTCTACGGTGAGTTGAAAAAAGAACTCTATCAACGCATTCGGGAAGAACTGGAGAAAAACGAAACCGCGGGAATCTAATGTCGAACGAACGCAAGCTTTGGCTATCACAAGCACCCAACGAGGCGCTTTCCAAAAAATTAGGCATCGGCGCCTGGATTCTCACAGCAGCCGTTCTCATTCTCGTCGGACTGATGCGAGTGGTGAAAATCCCGCTGCCTGAAGGGGTATCGCTTTCCATTTTGCCGCCTCTCCACGCATCGCTCAACGCACTGGCAGCGGTCGCGCTCGTGATGGCACTGATCACCGTCAAACAAGGCAAGATCGCAGCCCATCGCGCCTTCGTCATGACAGCCATGGTTCTCTCCATCCTGTTTTTGCTGAGTTATGTGGCATACCACTTCACCAGCACCGAGGTGAAGTATGGCGATATCAATTTCGACGGCATCGTTGATCCGTCCGAACAAGCC
This sequence comes from Luteolibacter pohnpeiensis, assembly GCF_016595435.1. Lineage (GTDB taxonomy): Bacteria > Verrucomicrobiota > Verrucomicrobiia > Verrucomicrobiales > Akkermansiaceae > Luteolibacter > Luteolibacter pohnpeiensis. The sequence continues at coordinate 6,298 of NZ_JAENIJ010000043.1, read as the reverse complement.
GCAGTAGCAGGCAGTCGCCCGATCTATCTGGTCCTGCTTCTATCACATATCTTCCTGGCCGGCGTGAGCCTTCCCTTCATTCTTTTCACCTTCATCGCTGGCTGGACCAACCGTTTTCAAGCTCACCGCAGGCTTGCGAAATGGGTTTATCCACTTTGGCTCTATGTCGCCGTGACTGGACCCATCTGCTATTGGATGTTGCGCCCCTACTACGGTTGAGAGTGTTGCTCGACCTGGGGTAAAAACCGGCGAGTTGATAGACTTACTTTGAGTAAACTGGTCACTCCAGCAGGGCCGGTATAGCCACCTGTCACCGGCATCACTCCGCGTGGATGATGGCTCACGCCAACTGCCACATGACCCGGCCCGATTCGCGAGCCGATGGAAGGATCAAAGCCGGTCCAGCCATGATCTGGCAGATAAATTTCAGCCCAGGCATGGGTTGAGCCCCGCCCGACCTTGGAGTTGCTGCTTTCCATGTAACCGCTGACGAACCGCGCCGGATACCCCAGGGATCGGCTCACCTCAATCATCAGTACCGCCATGTCACGACAAGATCCGGAGCTGAGTTGAATCGTCTCCACCGGACTCTGAACGCCGCTTTCTTCGCGGCGATTGTATCGGATCGAAGTTCGGATCCATGCCGCCAGATCATCGAAAATCGGTCTAAGCGCACCATGCGTCGCCCCCACCCCGCTATCATCGAACCAGCGCCGCAATCTGCCGATTTCTGCCGGATACGTGAACTGCCTGAATGGAACTGCCGCCAGCTCATCGATCCCTTCCAGTTGCGATGGATAGGGAACCAAAATCCGGGGCTGTTCTCCATCCAGCGCAGGAGGAAGCCCGATCACAAACTCGCTGCGAATGATCAATTCCTTGGCCGGCTCGCTGAATTCCGCCACCGCTATCGAGTTGTCGAGGATATCGCGGTACCAGCGGATTTTCGAAACAGGGGTCGTTTCCAGATTCATGAACCGCAAATGCACATCATGACCTTCACGCGGTCTTAAAACCAGACGATGGGGAGTAAATTGAACCGGTTGAGAATAGGTATAACAAGTTTCGTGCACGAGATGCAGTCTCTCGCGCGCCTCTTTACCAGCATCCAGAATCTCCATCTCTAAAACTTGTTATAGCAGTGCCATCGCTTGATTTTCGTTCGCCAAATCGCGCCCGGTGATCGGCATGAATCCTTCGTCCAAGCACTCACAGGACACGGATATTTGTTTCATCTGCGGATTGCCGAAAATGGAGCAAACCGCAGCGTCTGCCGCATCCCGGCCGGTTGCAATCCGCACCAATCCATTCAACGGCGCGAGCCTCGTTGCATCGAAAATATACCACCAGCCATCGATGAACACTTCATAGCAGGCATGGAAATCCGGTGGATCTAACTGATAGGAATAGCAAGAAACATAACGCGCTGGAACATTCATCGCACGACAAAATGCAATCCCGAGGTGCGCGAAGTCCCGGCAAACTCCCTGCCGCTGCTCCCAAGTATCCACCGCAGAAGATTGCTCATTGGAGGTTCCCGCGCGATAAGCGATATGATCGTAGATCCAATCCCGGATGCCCGCTGCCAGATCATGAGGATTCGTCAGATGACCAAACAAATCCATCGCTTCCTGGCGCAATCGATCCGACTGGCAATAGCGGCTGGGGAATAAAAACGGAATCGCTTCCGGGGCCAGTTTTCCGGGGCCATCCACCTTGAGACTTTCCGTTGAAATCACCTTCACCTGAGTCTCCACCTCAGCCGAATATTTCACCCGGAATGGGCCATTCTGTTCCGTCCGGATGCGAGTAAAACGGTTCATCCCGGTTCCAAGCGTAAACTCTTCAACCGAGGTTTCTGGCTCAGTGATGAGCGATTCAGAAACCAGGTGCTGCCCGCCTGTTTCGATGCATTTGAGTGCAAAGAAAAAAGTCGCCGGGCCATTGAGATCGTAATGAAGATCGGAGCTAACGCGAAATCGCATTATATAGCGTAGCATCAGATCGCCTATCCATCAACAAGCCCTGTCTCGATGCTCGTGGTTTGGACCAGCCACAGAGTCGCAGATTTTCTATTACGATGGTTTCCAGCTTGGAAAACGATCAACCGTCCTGAATCCCTCCAATGATAAATCATTTGCCATCATTGGATCCTCCAAGACTGACTCATCGTGCATCAATCGCTCCGTGAATGATCCTGTAAAAAACGCAAATCGATTGATCCACCCAGTTCAACATTTCCTACTGGGTTGCATCCAGATTCATCGGTTCACGAGGATCGCAGGATACAACGATCTCGCTCCTTGGTGCAGCTCTCCAAGTCATCGCCCGAGCAGATCATGGTTCTCAGACGAACCTGCCTGGGCATCAAAGTTTTCCCCTGATTGCATCCGATCAAGCTTGGCTGTTGGCTGGATTTCCATTCACATTCGGCCACCTAGCGCGGCATGAAGATTATCACCTACCAAGACAGCTCCTACGCCTCATTTGTTAAAAAGCTCAACCGTAGGGCATTTCCTGAACATGGTGTCAGGGAATTGGTGTCGGACATCATCTCCGAAGTCGCGACCAAAGGCGATGAAGCCGTTTTCACGTTCGCCAAACGTTTCGACGGGGTTGAATTGACCCGCAAAAATCTCTTCGTCACGGAAGCCGAATTCGAGCGGGCCGCTCGAGAAGTCACCGCTGCCACGAAAGATGCCGTGAAGCGGTCACTGGCAAACATCCGCAGCTTTGCCAAACGCAGCATGCGGAAGGACTGGAGCGCAAAAAATGCGGAAGGCGCGCTAGTCGGCGAGAGATTTACTCCCTTCAACCGGGTCGGCGTTTATGTTCCCGGCGGTAAAGCTCCATTGGTGTCCACTGCGCTGATGACTGCCGGTTTCGCCCAGGCGGCCGGTGTTCCTGAAATCGTCGGCGCCACACCTAGCGGACCCGATGGTTCAGTCAATTCAGCTCTGCTGTATGCTTTGCAGGCCGCAGGTGCCACCGAAGTCGTGAAAATCGGCGGTGCTCAAGCGATCGCCGCCCTGGCGATAGGCACCAAGTCGATCCGGCCAGTCGATAAAATCGTCGGCCCGGGCAACCGGTTCGTGGTCGAGGCTAAACGCCAGTTAATCGGCGCGGTATCGATCGATCTGCTACCCGGACCGAGCGAAATTCTCATCCTCTCTGACAAAACCGGGAACCCCCACTACATCGCAGCGGATCTGCTTGCCCAGGCAGAGCACGGCGGAGATAGCATCGTTGGATTTGTTACCGACTCAAAAGCCCTGCTTGGCAAGGTAACGAAAGCAATTGACGCTCAATTACCCACACTTTCCAGACCGGACTACATCAAACAGGTGCTGAAAAATGGAACCTTCCTGCTGCAGGTCAAATCCTTCGCGGATGGAGTCGCCATTGCCAATGATTTCGCCGCCGAACACGTATCGCTCATCACGGCGGATGAAGAGCAATGGCTTCCGCAAATCACCACCGCAGGAGCCATTTATGTCGGCAATGACTCGCCGGTCGCGGTCGGCGATTTCCTCGCGGGCCCAAGCCACACGCTACCCACCGGTGGTGGCGGTCGATCATTCTCCGGCCTGCGCGCGGATCAATTCCAACGCCGGACCAGCATCGTGCGTTTGGACAAGGAATCGGTGAGAAAATCCCTGCCTGTGATCGAAGAATTTGCGCGAATTGAAGGTTTAGACGCTCACGGCAGATCAACTGCTATCCGATTGGAAAAATGAGGCTTTTCCAGAACAAGCAAAACCAGCGCAAGCTACGACTGAATACCTCTGTTGTAGCTTCCTGCCCTGCTTGTCGCGCTCAATTGAAAGACCATCCAGACTGGTGCCCGCAGTGCAAGTTCACCGGCTCAGACTCCATGGAGGTGTTTGCCGGAACCCCTCCTCCGCTTCCACCGATCCTGGATGTCGCCTCGGTTTGGTCCCCTGCCGAACTGCGCTCAATCGCCTCAGCTCAGCGCAAGATCGCAAAACGCTTCCCGCAGTTCATCTGGAAAATCTGCACCGTTGAGCTCGATCCCACGCAATCGCTCGATATTTTCTCATTTTGGATGTTCAATGCCGCACCTCTAACCGGTGACGAAACGGCAGAACAACGAGCTTGGACGGTTTTACTCATCATCGATGCCGCCAATCACAAGGCCACGGTTACCCCCGGATACAGTGCCGAACCCTGGCTTTCAGAACAAGAATGGCGCCAGGGACTGTTGCAAATGCGCGAGCAATGGGAACGGGGCAAAACCGCAGGCGCAGTCGCTAAATACCTTTCCACCACTCAACAACTTCTCGAGAAAAGCTGGCAACGTCTCCCTCCCGTCTGATGAAAGCCGTCCGCATCCTCGCCTTCATATTATTCGGATTTCTGCTTCCTGCGCTGGCCACGGCCTCGCAGCCCGTCGGCAAACGGCCTAAAATCCCGGTTTTTGACACCCTTGGCTTCCTCCCAAACTCGATGACGGAAGAGATTTCCGAATCGCTTTTGGAAGCCCGCAAAAGCGACGGAGTCGACGTGATCGTCGTGATCATTCCCGATTTTGGCGAAACCTCCCCGCAATCCATTGCCAAAGATTATGCCGATAGCTGGACAGACCGCAATGCCAGCGCCATCGTGCTCTACTCACCCGGTCGTGAGTTAGGCCCTGGGCCCTGGATCTATCCAAGCGGGAATGTCGTCAACCGGCTCAATCCTGCCATGCTGACCTCGCTGTTGGAAGAAACGCGCCAGCACATCGCCCAAGAACCGACCGAGCAGGAAAAAATCCAAGCTGCAGCAAACGCATCCGTAACTTTGCTGAAAAACTGGAAAAAAACACCTGTCAGAATTCCGGTCCCTCAAAAGCGAACCTTCCTCGAATCGCTTCAGAAATATCACATCAATGTCCTGCATCTTGAGATCGCCGGACTAGTCGGCATCGCGCTATTCATTCCCCTTTTGCTCGGATTCATCTGGCTACTCCTCTTGGTTCGCCGCCGGCGACCCAAGTATTTCCCGAGCAGCCGGACTTACCCACGACTCGGAGCCCCGTATGCGGGTGGAAATTACATCGCCACGCATCTTTCCTCCGGAAAACACTGAGGCATCCTAGCCTATCGGCTCACAAGACCTCATCCCCAGCCTCAATCACAAGAGACAAATACTCTTCGATCTCGCGTGATGGATCATGTGCGCGCATCAGTGATTCCCCGATGAGTACCGCATTAGCCCCGGCCTCAAGGGCTCGCAACGCATCCGCGGGCGTCTTGATCCCACTTTCTGAGACAAGCAACACCTCATCCGGCACTTCATCCGCCAGGATTTCTGTGGTCGCCAAATCGACCTCAAAGGTCTTGAGATTCCGATTATTCACCCCGATCAAATCGGCGCCGAGCTCCAATGCTCGATCCATTTCCGGCAAATTGTGCACTTCGACCAGCACATCCAACTGGAACGACTTCGCCTCCTCATAAAGTGCCCGCAGCAAATCATCCTCCAGAGCGGCGACGATCAACAAAATCGCATCCGCTCCCGCCACAACCGCCTCATGGATCTGAATCGGGTGGACCATAAAATCCTTCCGTAAGAGCGGCGCTGGAGAAAACTCCGAGATTTTTGTGAGATAACTCAGCGAGCCTTGGAAATACTTCTCATCCGTCAAAATCGACAAACAGGAAGCCCCACCGTCCACGTAACGCCCTGCCTGGCGGACCGGATCGAAATTCGGATCAATCAATCCGACCGAAGGTGAAGCCTTCTTCACTTCCGCAATCACCCCCAGGCGACCCGGCCCCCGGTCCAACGCACTGCGAAATCCCCGGAAATCGTTTCTCTGCAAAGCTGCAGCACGGAGTAATTCAGCCCGTGGGAGGAGCGCTTCCACTTCTTGGTATTTGGTGGCGATGATCGCCGCGAGTTTGTCAGACATGCGTGAACCAAGGAAAACTCAGGCCCCGATCAAATGACACGGAAAATAATCAGGAAATTTTCTAAATTTCTCTTGCCCGAATCCGTCTGCCGTGTAGAACCCCTGCACGCGGTCAGCGACTGCAAAGCGGGCGTAGCTCAGTGGTAGAGCGCCACCTTGCCAAGGTGGATGTCGTGAGTTCGAATCTCATCGCCCGCTCCATTTTCCCTCAACGAGTTAGAGAGTTTTGGAGCACTCCGGGGAAGTTTGTCCGGTGCCCTAAAAGTGCCTTTAAGTGCCCTTATTTTGGGTCTACACCAAAGATTGGGGATGAGGCTTTTTTGTTGAGGTTTTGAGGTTGGATTGATGATGGATTTTTAGCCGCATTGGGCGATCACGCGG
>NZ_JAENIJ010000042.1 GCF_016595435.1 Luteolibacter pohnpeiensis | reverse complement strand
GCTTGCATGAAGGCATACATGGTGGTGGAGCCGACGAAATTGAAGCCCGCCTTGCGCAAGGCCTTCGATAGCGCATCGGACTCCTGGGTTTTGGTTGGGAAGTCCGCCAGAGTTTGGTGACAGGTGTGAATCGGCTTGCCCCCGACAAAGCTCCAGATCCATTCAACAGGATGGTCCAAGGCCAGCCAGGCGATGGCATTCGCGCGCACCGCCCAGATTTTCCCCCGATGGCGGATGATGCCGGGATCGAGCAGGAGTTTCTCCAGCTGGGCGTCGGTCATTTTTGCGACTTTCTTTGGTTCGAATTGATGGAAAACCTTCCGGTAATGCTCGCGTTTCTGCAGCACCGTCCACCAGGAAAGGCCGGCCTGCGCGCCTTCCAGGCAGATCATTTCGAACAAATATCGAGAGTCACGCGATTCCACGCCCCATTCGGCATCGTGATATTCCGTGTAAAGCGGACGATCAGCCGGCAGCCAGGGACAACGCGTTTTTTCCATACTCAGGAGCATGCATCCACGGCTAACGGGTGCAAGTGACGGAAAAGAAAATCGCCGTTCCGCGTCAACGTGCTTGGCGAAGCAGCTTTCTGCGCGGATGTTCGCCGCACGGGTAAAATGCCTGCCGGGATCGATGGCTAACGAACCAACATCACGACTCGAAGAACTGATCCAGGCTCGGAATTTCACCGAGTTGAAGCAGACACTCTCCCAAATGCCGCCTGCAGATGCGGCGGAGGAGTTTACGCGGGTTGGCGGCCCTGGTCAGGCTGTACTGATCCGCCTGCAGCCCACCCGCCAGGCTGCGGTGGTCTTTGAGTATCTGGATCTGGAAACGCAGGAATCTCTGATCCGGGCGATGGGCAATGAGGAGGTGGCCAATATCCTGAACGGGATGTCGCCAGACGACCGGACCGCGTTGCTGGAAGAGTTGCCAACACCGATTTGCGCGCGGCTGATCAACTCGCTTTCCCCACAGGAACGCCGGGTCGCGCTGCAGTTGCTGAACTATCCGGAGAACAGCATCGGCCGCTTGATGACCTCGAAGTATTTGATGGTCCGCGACGATTGGACGGCGCAACACGTGCTGGACCACATCCGCCAACACGGCAGCGATCGTGAAACGCTGAACGTGCTGTATGTCGTCGATGCCGATGGCAAGTTGTTAGACGATCTGCGCATTCGTGACGTGCTGCTTTCTCCGTTGGAACGAAAAGTGAGCAAAATGCGCAATGGAGTTTTTCTGACGCTGCGTGCAACGGACGATCAGGAAACTGCAGTCACGACTTTCCGCAGATACGATCGCACGGTTCTGCCGGTGGTCGATGGCCAAGGGGGCCTGGTCGGCATTGTCACGGTGGATGACATTCTCGATGTCGCTGAGGAGGAAGCGACCGAGGATATCCAAAAAATCGGCGGGATGGAGCATCTGGATGAGCCCTACATGCAAATTTCGCTCATTCACCTGATCCGCAAACGTGCAATGTGGCTGATCGTTTTATTTCTGGGTGAAATGCTGACGGCTTCGGCAATGGGCCATTTCAAAGATGAAATCGCCAAGGCCGTGGTGTTGGCCATGTTTGTCCCGCTGATCATTTCCAGCGGTGGAAACAGCGGCTCGCAAGCGGCTACCCTGATCATCCGTGCGATGGCGTTGGGCGAGATCCGTTTGCAGGATTGGAAGCGGGTGATGAAACGGGAAATCCTCTCCGGTATGACCCTCGGCCTGATTCTTTCCCCCCTCGGCATGCTGCGGATTGCCATTTGGTCGATGTTTACCCCAACCTACGGTGTGCACTGGCCGCTGGTGATGCTTACAGTTGGCATCTCACTGATTGGAGTCACCCTTTGGGGCACGCTATCCGGATCCATGTTGCCATTTTTACTGAAACGGCTCGGGCTTGATCCGGCGACTTCATCCGCGCCATTCGTCGCGACCTTGGTCGACGTGACCGGGCTGATTATTTATTTCGCCGTAGCCGGCGTCGTTCTGCATGGCAGTCTGCTTTGATGGAGCCTGGCTGGAATCAAAAAAAATCCCGCCACAGCCATCTGGCCGGACGGGACTTTTCAAATCGACCGATTCAATATCGGTGATGGGCAGAGTTCTCAGAACACTGGCGCATCTGCCGGGTCAAAGGTGGAATAGGGCAGCTCGTGAGCTTCCGCAACCGGCTTGATCACCAGTTTGCCGGCGCAAGTGTTGACCGCACCGATGAATTCCTTGCGAGCTTCGCAAGCACCCGCAACGCCTTTGTCGGCGATCAAAGTGATCCATGGATGGGTCACGTTGTTGAGGGCTTGGGTCGCCGTCCGGGCGTAGGCACCTGGCATGTTGGCCACGCAGTAGTGTAGCACGCCTTCTTCTTCGAAAGTCGGATTTTCGTGAGTGGTCGGGCGTGTGGTTTCGGCACAGCCACCTTGGTCAACCGCGATGTCGACGAACACGCTGCCTTGCGGCATCATGCGCAGCATTTCACGAGTGATCAGCTTCGGAGCCTTGGCACCCGGGAGCAGAACCGCACCGATCACCAGATCGACCCGTGGCAACAAGTCTGAAAGGTTCGCCTCGTTCGAGTAAACCGTGCGGGCACCGGACATGGTGATGTCGAGGAAGCGCATGCGTTCGAAGTCGACTTCAAGAATGGTCACATCCGCACCGATGCCAGTGGCAACACGGGCGGCATTGATGCCGGCGGTTCCACCACCGAGAACGACCACGCGGCCAGGAGCAACGCCAGGAACGCCACCAAGAAGGATGCCGCGGCCACCGCGATGCTTGGCGAGGTGGTAGGAACCAACGATTGCCGACATGCGACCGGCGATCTCACTCATCGGCTCAAGCAGCGGCAGGTGACGGCCCACGTGAAGAGTCTCATAAGCAAGAGCGGTGCAACCGCTGGCGAGTAAGGTTTCCGTCAGAGGCTTGCTGGCAGCAAGGTGAAGGTAGGTGAAAAGAATATGGTCAGGGCGCAGCATGGCGATTTCCACCGGTTGCGGCTCCTTCACTTTGACGATGAGCTGGGATTTCTCGAATACCTCTTGAGCAGTTTCAAGGATTTCCGCGCCAGCCGCCTCGTATTGAGAATCGGGATAGCTTGAACCTTCACCGGCACCGCGTTGCACAAACACTCGATGGCCACGTTTCACCAGCTCCAACACCGATCCAGGAACCATGCTGACGCGCGCTTCCTGAGCTTTAATTTCCGTAGGTATGCCAATATTCATTTTCGAAGACGCTGAACAGAGTCCCCCACGGCAGCATTTGCAATGCCCGAGTCAAAGGTGACTCGAAATTTCGCGGGCGAGTCGAGCCAGCGCTTCGTTCATCGCACGCACTCTCTCGCTCATCGGCGACTGACTATCAACCAGCTGCACCTCGGTTTGGAACGAGTGACTTGCCGCGACCGCGCCATGAACGGGTTGCAACTTCCAAGTGCAATGAAACACCAGATGCCCGCTTGAATCCGGCTCGAACCGCGAAATCCGGATTTCCACGAGCGATCCGTAATCCATGGTGACATAGTTTTCGATCGGCTGAATGTTGAGCGATCCAGTCAGTCGCGCCAGATCGATCGCCAACACGCGAGAGATCCCGGTGTCGAGAGGTTCCGCCCAAAGGTGGTTGGTATTCATCTCCAATTCGCCGTTATTTTTCCGGCTGACGAATTGCTGGCGATCCAAATACCCGGGCAAGGCAGGCCGCGCGATGGCGATGGCAGGTGTCTCCTTCGTCAAGCTTCGCTCCGGGACCGCCGGGTCCAGCAGATGATTCACGGCGCTATCCTTGACTGGTTGGAACACCGAGCCACAGGCAGCCAGAAAGAACGGGAGAGCAAAGGTGAGAGCGGCTTGGAATTTCATTCGTCGTGTTCCTTTCCGGAAAGGATGGCGTTGGGACTGCGTTTGAGATCGTTGGAAAGTTCCTTCAGGGATCGGGTAGCGCGCTCGGTTTCCTGCAGCACATTTTGCAAGCGCATGACCACCGGCGCGCGTGGATTGGACATCTCGCTGAGCTCCTTCGTCGCTTCATCGATTTTTTCCAAACCGGCATTCGCATTGGCGATGAGTTCGTTCAAATCCTCCATCAACGGGTCGAAGCCCTCGTTGGCGCGCGCAACCAGCTGGTCGATTTGTTGCAGCGCGTTATCCAGATTTTCAACCGCGCTGGACAGTTTCTGGTCATCCGTGAACTTGCGGACATCGCCCGTGATCGCCGTTACATTGTCGTTGATCTCTTTCAAATCGAGCGCGCTGATTTGATCCCGAGCCTGGGCGAGAACTTCATGCAGGTCACCCATGACGCCTTCGAGATCGAGCGAATTGAACTTCTTCAAGCCATCGGCAATTCCCGCGATCAGCTCATCGATTTGGGTGCCAACCGTCGGCACCACCGGCAATCGCCTTTCGCGTTTGGTATTGTAAACAAATCCCGGCGTATCCGGGATGATGTCGAACTCGATGTAAAGCTGCCCGGTCACCAAGCTTTGCTGCTTCATGCCGGCCCGCAGTCCTTCCTTCACCGCTTTGGCCACGCCTTCCTTGGTGGAAAAATCCATGCCGCTGCCATCGCTGCGCTGCACCATGTGCAATTCCTTGTCGCCCAAGGAAACCACCACCGGAATGATTTTACGGTTTCCATCTGGATCGATCAGCACATGGATCGAATCCACGGTGCCAATTCGGACACCGCCGAACCGCACATCCGAGCCGACCTGCAGGCCGTTCGCGCTTTTATCGAAAAAGAGCAGGATCTTGTGCGACTTCTCAAAATACTTGCCTGCGCCGAACATCACCACCGCCACCGCGGCGAGGATTAACCCGACGAGGGTGAAAAGACCGATCAGGGTAGGACTCGCTTTTTTGCTCATGCTTTTGAGGACTCGGATTCGTCGCCGCGATTCAGAAACAGGCGCACGGCTGGATTGTCAGAATGATCCCTCAATTCTGAAGGATTTCCAATCGCACCTTGGGTGCGTGTTGCGGTATCAAGAAAAATGGAATTGTTGCCGACGGCAAAAATGCTCGCCAACTCGTGAGTCACGATGACCACCGTGGATCCCAGGCTGTCACGCAATCGCAATATCAGATCATCCAGCCTGCGCGAACTCAGGGGATCAAGCCCGGCGCTCGGTTCATCCAGAAACAGAATGTCAGGGTCCAGCGCCATCGCCCGCGCAATCCCGGCCCGCTTGTTCATCCCGCCACTGACTTGCGACGGGTAATAATCCTCATATCCGGCAAGCCCGACCAACGAGAGTTTGTAGGAAACCAACTCATCGATTTCCTTGCGCTTCAGCTTGGTATTTTCCTCGATCGGCATCGCCACGTTCTCCGCCAGAGTAAGAGCAGACCAAAGTGCTCCGGATTGATACATCACGCCGAAACGGTGGATAAAATCACCGCGCTGTTCCTCGTCGGTTTTGGTGAAACTCTTGCCATCGTAAAAGACCTCGCCCTTCGCCGGTTCGCGCAACCCGATGAGGTGCCTCAGCAAAGTACTTTTCCCACATCCGCTCCCGCCCATGATGATGAAGATGTCACGTTCCTGAATGTCGAAATTCAGATCCTTCATCACCACAAATGACCCATAGGCCATGGTCAACCCACGGATGGAGATCTTGGCATCAGGTGGAGTCTCGGGATTCTGCATTTCTTAAATTCCAAGAAGGGTGAAAATCGCCGCGAATGCCGAATCGATCACGATGACCGAGGTGATCGAAGCCACCACCGCCCGAGTCGTCGCTTCGCCCACCGCGGCGGAAGAATTACCGGCATTCATTCCCTGCAAGCAGCCGCAGATCGCGATCGCCGCGCCAAAAAAGAAACTCTTCAGCACCCCGAGTGAGGCAATGGTCAGCGTCACCGAAACCAGGGTCTCCTGCCAATACAACGCAGGAGGGATTCCAACCAAGGCACCGACCAACATGCCGCCCGCAATGCCCATGACGTTGGCAAAAATCGTCAGGATCGGCATCATCAACACCAACGCGATGACACGCGGGAGCACGAGAAAATCAAATGGATTGAAACCAAAAGTGCGCAGCGCATCAATTTCCTCGTTCGCCTTCATGCTGCCGATGCTGGCGGCAAACGCGGCCCCCGTCCTACCCGACATCATGATCCCGGTCATCACCACTCCCATCTCACGCAAGGTGGCGATGCCGACCAAATCAGCGACATAGATATTAGCGCCAAAGTTCGCGAGCTGAACATTGCCGACGAAGGCTAGAATCGCTCCGATCAGAAAAGTGATCAGAATTACAATGGGCAGCGCCTCGACACCCGATTGTTGAACGATCAACCAAAAGTCCTTTCCGCGAAACCGGGCCCGCCCGGTCAGAAATCTCCCTAACGAAAACAAGGTGAGGCCGACAAATTCCGCCACGCTGGTCAGGCGCTCCCAAACTGAAAGGCTCACACCTCCGAGCTTGGCAAGGGGAGATCGCTGATCCGCCTGCGATTTGGCCTCGATTCGTTCCGGCACGCTGAGCGCCAGCTCCATCAGTCCACGGAGATTTTCCGGCATCCCATCCAGGGAAGGATCGGCGGCCCCACGATCACGAAACATCGCTAACAGAAATGCCGGCAGCGTCGAATCGAACTCACCCAGGTCGCCCGTAACATAAGATTCGGCAACCTTGCCAGGGTCCTCACCGGAAATTTCCGGCCGTGATCCATCGCGCAACCAGTCGCCTGATAGAACCAGTTGGATCCCAGCATGGTCGCGCTGCCAACTGGCGCGTGGTGCTGAGATATCCCGGTTTTCCATGGCAGGATAGTGGCACAAAAACGCACTTTCACAAGAATTCACCGGTTCTTAGGAAAGAGCCTGAACGACTCCCCGAGCCGACTCCTACCTGATCGTCATAAATTGCGCTTGTTGACGGATTCGCATCGGCACTAGCTTTCAGACAACGAATTGCGGAGAAGTCCCGATCTCAAGCCGGTCGTATGATTCATCAGCGACCTCTCCGGGGTTACCCCGGGGGATCAAAAGCCAAACCATTGCGAGGCGAGGGCCTCATCACGCTAGCACGTGAATATGCCCACGCCAGACGGGACACGTTGAGGGCGGACTTCTCCGCATTCGTCGCCTATGTCCGCGTATTCCGATGCCATCACGAATCCATCATGCCCGCCGTCTTGCCACTGCCCTGGCTGCAGGATCGATGGCGAACCATGATGAACTGATTCACCGCGCCGCCCCTTTGATGGGTGACATCCGAAAAGCTCGATGGCTAAAGGCATTGGCACGTAATTTGAGTTTGGAGTTTGCCGAGGCACCGCGGCCGACGATCCGGAAAATCACGGACCGCATTCTCCATGATCCCGGATTCACTCGTGCTTGGATTTTAGGCAAGGCGCGCATCGGAATCGGATTCACCCAACCGGAAATGGCTCCCGCTCCCGGCATAGCAGTCGCTTGGGGCGTTCCTGCCATCACCACTTTAGCGGAACTCGCAGATCTGCTCCGCCTTCATCCAGATGACCTGGGTTGGCTCACTGCCAGAAATTCCAGCGAGCACTATCGGTATCGATGGCAAATCAAACCCAAAAGCGGGCGCTACCGGCTGATCGAAAGTCCGAAGGAACTCCTCAAGGGCGCTCAACGCCGAGTGCTTCGTAAAATCCTCAACCTCATCCCACCGCACGAAGCCGCCCATGGCTTCCGCCCCGGCGGATCGATCCGGAATTTCGTCGAGCCACACAGCGGAAAGCCAATGCTGCTGCGATTCGATCTTGAGGATTTTTTTCCGTCCATCACCTCGACCAGGATTTTTCACATCTTTCTAACAGCAGGCTATCCGGAAAACGTTGCTCAAGCCCTGACCGCGATTTGCACCCACTCCACTCCATCGCAGACCATCGGTGAAAAGCCGCTGAATTCCCACGAACGCAGCCGTCTGACCACACGTCATTTGCCGCAAGGCGCGCCGACTTCACCCGCACTGGCAAACCTCAGTGCCTATCGTCTCGATTGCCGCCTGTTGGGGTTGGCGCAAAGTATCGGCGCGACCTACACTCGCTACGCCGACGATCTGCTCTTTTCCGGGGATCAGAAGTTTGCCAGGAAATCCAAGGGGCTCCAAGCGATGATCGGCGGGATCATTCTGGAAGAGCGATTTTCAATCAACCATCGCAAGACCAGGGTGCTTCGCCAGGCGCAAAAGCAGCACGCCGCAGGTCTTATCCTGAATCAAAAGCCAAACATCGATCGCCGTGAGATCGATCAGCTCAAAGCCATTCTCACCAATTGCATTCGATTTGGCCCTGAGTCACAAAATCGTAACAATCACCCCGACTTCGCCGCACATTTGGCAGGGAAGCTATCGTGGATTCGATTTATTCAGCCGCAGAAAGCGCTGAAACTGGAAAGCTTGTTCGAACGGATCGATTGGCCCGCCTGAAATCAAGCAGCACCTGGATTGCTGTCTGTAAATCACTTATAAGCCATCCACTCGCTACTGATCATCTGCCAATCCACCCGACAGCCACCGTGGCGCCGCACATGCATCGAGTAACGCGTGATCTCGATTTTGCCACCGGTCAAATCACCCAAATCTTGTAACGTTTTCACGAGGTCTTTGGTTGTTCTGTAAGACGATGCCTCTTCAGCCCAGCCCAGATATCGAACAACCTGATCTGATGCCTCAGGATCCATCGGATCGGTTGCAGACTTTTGTGCGCTTGATCACCCAACACCAGGGCGTGATCCGCGCGTTCATCGTCTCCCTCATGCCCGGCAGTCCGTCGATCGCGGATGTGCTGCAGGAAACCAATATGGTCCTGTGGAAAAAGCGGGACTGCCTCAGGGCTGAAAGTGAGTTTGTCACCTGGGCTTTCACGGTGGCCCGATATGAGGTGATGCACCACCGGGACCGGGTGAAGCGGGATGACCGGGTGATGTTTTCCGATCAGATGGTGGAGCTTTTGGCGGATGATGAGGATCAGTGGAATACCACTGAATCCGGCGATGCTTCGTTGGAGGTGCTGGAAGATTGCATGTCAAAGTTGACCGGCAAGGAGCGCGATTTGATCGAATTCCGCTACACGCCGGGGAAATCGTTGCAGCAGTACGCGGAGGAAACCGGAGCGAGTGCGAGCAGTCTGCGAATCTCCCTGATGCGCATCCGCAGGAATCTCAAGCTCTGCGTGGAAACCCATTTAGCCCTTCGCATTCCATGAAACAAGTGGAGTTGGAAAATCGCATTTTGGAGCTGCTGGATGGTCAGGCGTCAGCAGCGCAGGTGTTAGAATTGGAAGAAATTCTGAAGGCGGATCCAGAGGCAAGGTCGGTCTACCGATCGCTTAGCCGATTGCACAGCGCGCTCTGTGTTCGCTATGAGGCAGCTGCGGAGGTGCAGGCGGTTTTACCGATTGCACCCTTCCAATCTTCGCAAAATGAAAAACCGAAGCGGGTCTTGCCCTGGATCTTGGCGGCGGCAGCTGCGGTTGCCATTGCCGTGCTGGTTTTGAGCAAAAATTCCGGGGGGGCAAACTCGGTGCCTTATCAACTCTCGCCGGGTTCGGTTTGCCAGGTCACTTACCCGGATGGAGTTAAGGGACCGGAGGGACATTTCCTGGTCGACGGTGCCTATGTTGAGTTGCTGGGCGGGAATTTCGAATGCTCTCTCGCCAATGGAGTCCATCTGGTCGTTGAAGGCCCGGCTGAGTTCACTTTGGCCAATCAGGACTTGGTATTGCTGAATCAAGGCAATGCATGGTTCGACGTGCCGGAAGTGGCGAAAGGGTTTTCCGTGCGCACGCATGAGGTGGATGTGGTCGATTTGGAATCCGAGTTTGGCGTACTCGCCTTATCAGACGCGCCGGATCAAATCCATGTGCTGCGCGGCTCCGTCATCGCCACCACACGCATCGGCACTCGATCCTCGGAAGTCCTGACCGCTGGCCAAGCAAGAGTGGTGAACCATGATGGCTCGCTGAAGACATTGCCGCCAACTCCGGGTCGGTTCCAAAAAGCACTTTCTGGAAAAATTCCTTACCTCCACTTCGGACTCGATGGCATTGGAGTAAATGGCGAAATCCAAGTGGATGGCAGCATGCCGGGTGCAAGCTCGATCAAAGCCAGACTGATCAGTGAGGATTCTGCCTCGCACTTCATCCCCGGCCCTGTCGGCCAGGCTATCTCATTCAGCAGCGGCAGCGGCGCATGGATCAATACCGACTGGCCGGGTCTCAGCGGCAAAGCACCACGCAGCATCGCCTTCTGGTTCAAGATCGATCCCGGTGCCCAACAAACGGATACTTTCCCCGCAGCCATTGCTTGGGGAAATCCCGACAATCACTTCAACCGCAAATGGAAAATCTGGTTCCCGCGCGATCCTGACAACGGCCAACTCCGCGCCTGCATCTCATTTGGCGCCGATCGCTACTATGATCCAGCCCGTCTGGATGACGGAAGCTGGCATCACCTGACAGCCATCTACACCGGGAAAACCCATGAAGACGGCACACCGGACTGCCTGCTGTATCTCGATGGAGTTCTCAGCAAACCCGAACATCGCTTCGGTCCCGATGGACCACCTGTGATGCGCAACGTGGACACCCAAACAGGCGGTCCGGGCAACGGCCCACTGCGCATCGGATATGGCATCTACGCCGGCCTGCCGACCTTCCAAGGCTCATTGGATGAAATCTATATCTACCAAGGCGTGATCGACGAAAAAACCATCCGCTCCCTGTCCTCTAACGGACACCCGAGCGATGGAAAATGATCACTCACCCGTTTTCCCGAACCTCATTTCTCAAAACCAACAACCAATAACATGACATCTAACAAAAAAAGCATAGCGACCTTCATCGCCTCAGCGGCGCTCCTCACCGCAGCTGCAAATGCCGCCGTGATCACCTGGGGCAGCGTCGAGGATACCACCGGAATCAGCGTGGTAAGCACTAATGGCACGCTCGTTTCGGCCTACAACGGCGGAGCATCAAGCGTCGTCATCAATGGCGATACCTGGGTCGCGAACAACGTTCTTGGCAGCCTTCAAGCCAGCATGATGGGTGGCGGCACCACAGATGACACTGATTTCACCACTCTTTTGACCCAGGCTACCTTCGGTGGCGGCAGCGGCCAAACTTCCATCGACCTCGGGACCTTCGTCGTTGGCCGAACCTATGAAATTCAAATCTTCTTCGTCGACCAACGCACTACCAGCACTGGACTCAACGACCGGGTGATGGCCTACAGCAGCACCGACTCCACCGGAGCCATTGGTGATACGGTTTTGCTCGAAGCCGACCCTAACAACTCCCTCGACAGCCCCTATGGCCAATATGTGATCGGGACCTTCACCGCTGACGGCTCAGATCCAGATCTAGTGCTGCAACCTTATCTCGCCTCCTTTGGCAACTCCCACATCGCTGCTTGGCAGATTCGTGATATCACCGCCGTTCCAGAGCCATCTGGCGTCGCGCTGCTGAGCTTCAGCGCATTTGCATTGGCCTTCATTCGCCGTGTGAAGCGATAGGAGCAGGAGATCCCCATCCTCACTGCAATATTACTAAAACAAACCCAGAACATCGGGATCATGCAAAACCTTCTACTGAGAAAGGCTTATTTGCCCTTTTTCATCTCCTCCCTCGCTTCCATTAGCGCTCTATCAGCTGCCGAAAAAACGTATCGCTACTACCAGTTTGCTCCTACGTTGCTGCGACAAAACACAACCGTCACTCAATTGTCCGAGTTCCAGTTCTCCCACGGCGGAACGGTTTTGGACCTAACAGGCGTGGTCATGTCGAACCCAAACGGTACGAATGCGATCGACGCAAATGAAGGCGCCAACAAAATCATCGACGGCAGCACGAGCACCAAGTGGCTTGATTCGTATGCATCGCCAGTTCTGATTTTCGATTTTGGAAGTCCTACCACCATCGATCAATACAACTTCGCAACGGCAAACGATGCGACCGCCCGGGACCCGATCAGCTGGTTATTTTCGGGAAGTGACGACGGCGAAACTTGGGAGGTGCTTGATATGCAAACCTTGCATGCCACTCCTACCGCACGCCTCACCTACGATACGGGATTTTCCCTGACCGGACTACCAGTCATCACGAATTTCTCGGCGAATAAGACGATCGTGATCAATGGGACCAGTGATGTTTCGTTATCGTGGAGTGTTTCCGGTGCCACGTCGGTCTCAATCGACCAGGGAATCGGAAGTGTCGATGCCACTGGCAGCTCCTCCTTAACCCTTTCTAACAGCAGTGACACGGTCTACACCATTACGGCTACAAACGAAACCGGCACAACCACTTCGAAGGTTACGGTGAGAACCGTAGCAGGCGGCTCGCTTGATTACCGCTATTATCGCTTCGTCCCTGAGAAAATCCGTTCATCAGCATTGATCAGTCAGATCCAGCTATCGGAATTCCAGTTATACACTTCATCCGAATATCTATTCCCGGATACTGCTGAGAGTTTAACCGGTGGATCAACACCCACCACTCAAACCGCATTAAATCTAACCGATAACGACGTTAGCACCAAGTGGCTTGATCAAAACCTCATCGGTTTCCTCGTCGACATGGGTGAAAACCCGCCGGTTGCAAACGGCTACAGCCTCGGGACGGCAAACGATAACGCGCCTCGGGATCCAGTCCGTTGGTATATCGAGGGAAGTTATAATAAAACCGATTGGGTCTTGGTGGACAACGTCACATTGTTTGATTTCAACACGCCTCTAGAGCGAAAAGCCTACTCGGAAGATATTCCATTCCCAGGAGCCGATGTTCCAGCATTCGCTCCAACGGTATCCTTTGTTGGCGACACCAAGCTCATTGCCGGGCAAAGCCTCTCACTGGCATGGGACGTAACAGATGCAGAAACCGTTTCCATCACTGATCTTGGAACCGTGAGCGCATCAGGCTCTGCAATCGTAACTCCAACCACAAATACGACATACGTCCTCACGGCAACTGGCTCTACCGGTATCATCACAACCGCGGAGATACCGGTAACGATCATCGAATCCACTGTCACTGAGATCAATTATCCGAACTTTGATGCTGCGGGTGACGAAATCGCTCTGCTCGATAACGCAACCATACTCAATGCTTATGCGACCATTCCATCACCAGCGGACGCAAAACGCCTCCGCCTGAACGCAGACGGCGCCAGCACCAAAGGCACCGCATGGTTCCGGAGAAAAATGGCTCTGGGTAATGGTTTCGAAACCAATTTCGCCATCCAGCTCATCAGCACAGGCACCGGCGCGGATGGTATGTCATTTGTCGTGCAAAACAGCACTGCTGGAACCGCCGCCACCCCCGTCTCTAACAACGAACGCGGGCTCACGTCCAATGCCCTCAACATCGCATTCGATTCCTACCAAAACACGACCGATACCAGTGCAGCGATGCTCCGTGTCTACAACGGAGCGACGGTATTGGCTACGGTGGATTTGGGCACCATCTCCGGGTTAACCTTGGGAGGCACCGAGACCGCAGTTGATCTCACAAAAACCGACACCACCTCAGCTCCTTATGCGGTGCGTGTTACCTATGCTCCTGGCGATCTGGATATTTATATTGATGGCATCCAAGTCGTGAGCGACTTGAACGTCACGCTTGAAGAATGTAGTGCAGTTTCAGATGGAATGTCCTGGGTCGGATTTTCTGCCCGCTCCGGCAGCCTCTCCGAATCCCACGATGTGACCAGTTGGACACTCACGACTGGCGAACCGACTGAGACCTCAGCCGATCTTGCCTTGGTCAGTCATGCGATCAATTTGAGCACCAATCAAGTGACCCTGACCTGGACATCATCGACAGGAACCAACTATCGCATCACCAGCTCCACAGACTTGGAAGATTGGAGCACAATCCTCCTGCAAGATATTCCGGGCGAAGCGGCACAAACCTCCAGCACCGTTTCGTTCACTCCTGGCACACGGCAATTCTTCCGCGTCGAGAAGCAGTAATTTCGGAAATTCGGGTTCCGATTCAACCATGGGATCTCCCGCATCGTTCGGGAGATCCCATGGACCTCAAGCTACCCCACTACTAGTTATGTGTAGCTGCGACGTCCCGTAGCAGGCCGTGCAAGCGGCGTCCCGCCGCTTATCTGATCAGCCGAAACCTTGGCGCAGCTGGCTCTACCAAGAAGCTCCCTGGAGTAAGGCTCTAGCCCGCCTAACCCATATCTGGACCTGCTAGAACGCAAAGTTTTCTACACCGATCCATGATAGCGGCTCAGGGTAACTGATTCTCCGGAATCAATTCGCGCTTAATCAGGTAGCCGTCGATCCGAAGGCTGATTAGGCTCAGCGACGTCTGCTGGTTCCACCCCGTATTCTGCAATAATCCCATCCCTAGCAATCTCGACCAGACTTCCAAACTTGGTGTCATAGCCATTCTCCTCACAAACAACCGCCCAAAAGTAGGATCTCTCGTAGTCCCTTGTCCCATACGAGTAATGCTCAAAGAGTTCCTGCGCCGCAAGCAAGTCGCCCGCGAGGGCAGCAGCAGCCTTGGGGCGCATCGAATCCAGTTGGGAGGCCGGTCCAGGACTTGCGGCCGACTCGCGTTGGAGCCCTGCTTCTGATACCTCCGAAATCCTTCCGACGAAGAATCCGAAGACCGACACTGCAACTAAGGCAACCGGAATCAAGACAGCATCCAACTTAAATCTCTTCATCATCACGCTAATTCAGTTTATTCGGCTTGGAAGGAGTCGGCGTTGTCGGAATTTCATACTAAAGGCCTGTCCCGAATCGTGCTATTCCGGTCTGTCCCATAATCCGGTACTGGCTGTCGCTCTTGTAGATGCAAGTGATCCCGACGATCCAAGCAGAGGCGTGAAAACGAACGAAGCGCCGAATTGGCTTCATGGTCGATGTTCGGCCCTGACTTGCTAATGCTACACAAGTCTCAAGCATGGCTCATCCTCCCCTCTTGCACCCACTAATTCTACAAAAATTCCAGGCATTTTACCAATTTACTTTACTGAAGCGGAATTGTGAACTCGCGAGAAGTTCTTCCACTATCAGGTAATTCTTCTTTCCTGATAATAGTGAAAGTGAATTCATTCGTATTCCACTTTTTTACGCTCCATTTGACAATCCGGTTCAAATCAACGGGAGTTTTATAAATCTCAACGGGGGATATTTCATTTTCATTGCTTTCAATCCTAAAGACATGAATAGTCGCATAATGGCCATCCCAGTGATCGATAGCAGCAAAAATCGAGTGAAAAGGTGATCGAACTAGCTCAATCCATCGGTCTGAACGCAAAAGCACAAGGCTTTTTCCGTGCATATCTTTTATAGTGGCGACATTTCCTCTCCCGTTGTCGCCTGGTTTAACCTCGACAATATAATCCTCTACATTTATGCTTCTCTCCCTTTCTTGGGAAAAGGAGTAAAGCAATGTAAATAAGTTTATTACCAATAAGAGTATTATATATTTTCTCATAATTTTCTTCTTATCATTCCTCTTTTTCCATTGATTGTCATTATACTCCTGTGGATCAACATTAGCCTTATCCGGCTTTTCTGGTTTATCTCCGCTCCATCCAGGCGGACAAGGACATTTCTCATCCACAGAGGTTTCAACCAGATCCCAATGAGGATCAAGATTCTTATCATTGGGAACCCAAACATCAAGCCATTCATCAGGATCAACCCCATTGGGAAGTTTGTAAGGAGGCCGTGGATTGGCATGGCCGCTTCCTCTATCGGCTACTTTGACATCTTTAGAACCTTTTGAGTTTGGCAAATCAAATTAAGGGCCTGGCAAATTAAGGGCCCAAATTAAGGGCCTGTCCCTCTGTCATGTATCGAAAGCCCTGTCCATCTATTAGGATCAACGGCTATCTATCCTTTCGCGAATCATAATCCATTCCATACCTATGCATAAGCTCGACAAATTCTCCATAATCATACAGTTTACAATGTTCCACAAGCCTATTTTTAATTGGCGGATCATCTAACGTAATCGCCCCTTGCAATTCGATATTACCATGTTCAGCCGTTTTATCGAGAACAATAATAGTCCCAACCTCGGGAAACCCAGTATTGAACTCAACATTGAATCTTTGGTCTTCTTCATCATAATAGATATCAGGCGGATACGCCGGATTCAAATATCGATTATTTTCTTCATTCCAATAGACTCTTAGAAATTTCTCAGCCACAGCAATCACCCGATCTTTAGTGGATTGGCTAATAAACATTTGCAAATTTCCATTAAGACTTTCGTTTTCCAGATCTTCTCTTTTCAGAATCAAGTAACCGTGCATGACAACATCTGTCCGCGACTCGCCTCTAGAAAATAATGATATATGTGATAAGTTTTTTCGTGCGCAATAAATAAATATACAAGTATAAAAATAATCACCACAGCAAATGCATATATTATATTCAACTTCATGCAACTATCACCTTTCCAATCCTTTTTATCTCGTTTTTCTCTGTTGCTTATCGAATAATACGATTGAGCCCAGGCGTCTTCAATTCACGCAATTCATATCTTATAATTCTGAATCCATATTTATCCAAAGCATTTTTAGTCCACAGATTCGGCACATTATCGTGATTTGAACCTTTTAGCACTCCATCCAAATCCCCTGGCACACTCAATTGAGTCCCATCAGAATATTTCAAAATACCACCAGGGAAAAAACCAAATTTGAACAAACCGACTGGAATTTCATTATTCCTCACAATTAACTCCCCACCTTCTTGGTTATAAAATGAAAAATATCCACCTTGATT
The DNA here is from genome assembly GCF_016595435.1 of Luteolibacter pohnpeiensis. Lineage (GTDB taxonomy): Bacteria > Verrucomicrobiota > Verrucomicrobiia > Verrucomicrobiales > Akkermansiaceae > Luteolibacter > Luteolibacter pohnpeiensis. The sequence goes on along the minus strand of NZ_JAENIJ010000042.1, from coordinate 8,406 downwards.
AAAATTTAATGAATACCCTTCACTCAACTCACTGCCAGACCCTATATATTTAATCACTTTGGCATCAACTTTTTCCACTTTCGTCAGCAATCCAGATGAAGTCTCTACTTTAGCTGAAATTTCAAAAGCTCTAAAAGAACCAATAGGAGCGAGGTGACTCCTTTTCTGACTTTCAATATTACTCTGTAATTTCATTACCAAAGAATCAGTAAACTGCTGACTACAGCCCTGCAGCACGAATATCAGCACGACAAAATAAGAACGACTCATTTGACCTTTTATCACTTGTGACAATAATTTAATTTTTTCTCTATAGCTTCAATAATTTCATCCATACCATGGATTCCAACAGGACCCGAAAGCGAAACTCCGTCTGGAGTTACATATTTCCGCCCTCCTTTTGAATTCGGCAACACAAATGGAACAGCTTCTTGTGTAACATTTAGAATATCTCCACGAGCTATGAAATTTTCGACATTCTGCTTATAGTCTTCACTCGATTTGCCAAATAATTTCGAAGTCGCGGGATGCAATCCTGCCACTTTAAATGTGGTAGTAGGCTTACCAGCTGCAGCTCCATATGCAGCAGCCAAAATCCCTCTATGTGTTCCTCTGTCATGATATAATTCGCGCCTTCTCGATTACTTGTATTTGAAATGGATAAGCGGAGGCCCACCCCACTGAAACGTAGCAAGGAGTCTGCATTGCGATGAACCCAACGTAAAATAGAAGGATTGATAGATCCATAATCAACACTCACCTCACCTGTTCCAACCGTGAATCTAATATCAGGATCGACTGTCTGAAGCTCATTGATTTTGCTAAGAGTCGATGTCGAAACATACAAATTCAATATCCGAGTTCCTGGTCGATTCGCCGTCGACACAATGTTCTGAGTTCTCCCAAAAGCATCGTAGCTATAGCCAACATCGCCGGTGTCCGTGTCATTGCCCGCGTTGCTGCCGGTATTGGAGGACGCACTGGTGAAATATCGCTTCGCCACGAGATAACCTGATCGATAATCATAGCGGGTATGCTTGGCGCTCAGTTCTCCCCGGGCCGAGTTATAAATCCGGTAGATTGCATAGGTTTGATCGCCCCAGACGGCTTTGATCTTCCCTGTCTTATAATAGGAAGTCTGGGTGATATTGTTGGATGTGCCACCCGATATCGTGGTATTCGGTTGGCCCACCACCATACGGCGTCCCATGACGTCGTAAGAGAAAGTGGTGGTGCGACTTCCCGGCTCAGTCATCGATAGCACATTGCCACTCTCGGTGTAGGAAGTAAAGCTGGTTGTTCCTGTGCGAGAATCCACTGATGTCGCCACCCGATGCAAGGCATCCGGCGTGTAAGTCACCGAGGCATCATTGCATCTATTAATAGAATATTTTCGAGCAATAAACTCAAATTTCACAAGTTTTGAAAAACTTATACTTTTAAAAGAGTCACCACACATTATCGGATGTGTAAACGATGAACTCTTCCTTTCCAGTCAACATCCTCTGATCATCGTCTGGCCACATGCGCTATCCGTCACACGAAAAGTGAATCGTATCGAAGCGATATGAATTTTTGATCTTCATTCAATCCAGGTCGCTCTCTGTCTGAGAGTTGGACCATCCCCCTCTTGTCCAGTCACTTATTCGACCTTCAATTGGTGGAAAAATCTTGCCCCACCGAGGTTCTTGAGATTTTCCTTAAATCGCCAATGAACAATAAACGTCCCTTGATTCGAAGATTCATACTGCTGTGGGCCATGGTGCTTACCTGCTGGTTCATTCCGAAAACCGCACAGGCCCAACAAGGTTCGTTCCCCTACCAAGTTCAAACTAAGGACTTGATTGGCATTGGGTTGATTCATCAAGCCGTGAAAATTGGGTCGCTGCAGATCGATGGCGGAAATTCCGAACCATGGACCATTTCATCTAACCAGGATTGGCTTCATATTGACATCACGAGTGGGAGTGGTCCCGCGGAGGTTCCGATTTATGCTGATTACCGGGGTTTCACCACGACTGGAGAAAGCCCACAAAGTACAAGCGGCACGTTGACCATCCAAGCGGACGGTAAAACACAAACCTTTCCAATCTCCGCCACTGGGATCATACCTCAGATCCAGACCCTTGCGGCACAGCCAAAAAGCCGTTATCTCTTCGGCAGCTCCCGAAATCCTTACGCCTCGGGTTCTCTGCTATTTCGAATCGATACGGTTACTGGAGAAATCGATGAGAACCTTAAACTCACTGATATACTAATCTCAAGGATGGCCTTTGATCTGGATCGGAATGAATTGTTCCTTACGGAGAATTCTGCAGATCAAGTCCTGGTCTTCCAGCTAGATACCTTAGAGGCAAAACGCAGCATTAGCCTTGATCATATCGAGAGCGTGAATCGGTTTTTCATGGGCGATGATGGCAACTTGTGGGCGACTAACAGCACCAACAAGAGTTTCCTTATCTATGACTCAAATTCCGGTGATTATCTCTATAGTTATGACATCGGTTCATCGAATTTCGTAGCTACTCGAAATCCAATATCTGGAAAGTTCGTCAAAGGTGAAACGAGTAATTTCTCAAATGGAACCGCTACCACCAAGCTTTTCGAATGCAGTCTTACCAATGGAGAAGTGACGATCGACCGAACCATTGACTTCGGCACTGTCTTGCCCATCTCTGGCAACACCAGTTGCTTTTTCAGTGCAGACGGATCCCGCTTGTTCTGGGGAAATTATATCTTTGATGAAAACTATCAAATCATCAAGCCCTTGGATAAAGCGCCGACCCAGACGATGCTCGGCGGCAGGTTCATGGTGGATGATGATCAGATCATCAATATAGACACCGGAGCGGTGGTCATGGAACTGCCTCAGCCTGAACAATCTTATTATTCTTCATTCCAAGGGCTTTCATCGGACGAGCAACGGATTGTGATGATTCTCAGTGGAGTGCCGACTGTCATTGATCTCGCCGAGATGGTTTCAAATAGCAGCCCAATAGAACCAGGAATTGCGGATGGCGCGGTCGTCAGCGGTCTTGAGCAAACCCTATCATGGGAAAGTGATCCGCTAGCATCCTCCTACCGGATTTATTTCGGTAAAGATCGTCAAGAAGTCGAAAGCGCCACTCCAGAATCAGCAAGTTACCTGGGACAAACGACCGAAACAACCTGGACAGAATCTCTACCGGAACTGGAGCCCAGTGCCGTTTACTATTGGCGGGTTGAACGAGCTTACGGAGATCAATCCGATGCCGGTGAAACATGGGAATTCCAGATATGGCTGATGTCTGTAGCCCCCGCTCCGCTCGTTCTGGATTATCCGAAGTCCGCGCCGATTCCAGATCAAGAAGTGACAGTCTCCGCATACCCCGGCACCACTGGCGGCAGTTGGAACATTCTCAGCCACCCAGACTGGTTAGATGTCTCGAAAACTTCCGGCATCGCAGGTGAGTCATTTTCAATTCATATCGATAACAGTCTAACTCAGGATGCGTTAATTGAGGGAACGATTGTCATCGAAACTGGAGGAGCCGAACTTCCTCTCCCAATTCAGATTCAGCGCTATGATCTGCAATTGCAGAAATTGATCGCTGATCAAAGCTTTCCATTTGTCTACGGTCTAACGAAGAATCCGGATGACGATGGCGAGGAGCTGATTGTAAAAATCGATGCTGCCAGTGCTACGATTGTCGATTCATTGGTCATCCCTGCGACTACAGACAATCTCCTGCTGGACGTATCGCAGAACCGTCTTGGATTCAGCAGCCAGACATCTAACGAAATCGGCTGGGTTGATCTAGAATCATGGACAATTGGTGTAGCCACTCCTGTAGCGGCGGGCGTCAAACTCGCCTCTGCATTCGGGGATGGTAGGCTGATCGTTTATTACATTCAGGGTGGACCTGGAATTGAGATATTCAGTCCCTCCGGCACCTCCCTTTTACAGACTCAGAATCCAGATTCCAGCGCCACGATCCTAACAGCCAGTCCTAATAGCAGTGATTTCTGGGTGTATGGTCCTAACACGGCGAAGCAATATAGCATTTCCGGCGATGGATTGGGGATCGACCTAAAGCACACGATCAACAATCTCACCATAACCGCGATTCAATACTCCAATTCTGGAGAAAGACTCGCTCTCGGGCAATACGTCATCGCAACAGACGGTCTTCAAAACATTAGTGCGTTCTCTGAAGGAATGACTGCATTCAGCCAGACTGGCCAAATCGCCAGCGGGCGTGGGTCGATTTACATCATTGATTCCGGCGAGACCCTCGTCAGCCCGCCTTATTATTCAAGCGGGTTGGATTGCTGGTCTGCATATGATCTTTATTTAATTCGCTTCAACGCAGCCGATGGAACGTTGCACTCCCTGGCGACGAATGACATCAATCCCTACTTCGGAACGAATCCTGTTCCAGATGCCGTACTGAGTGAGTCGCCGGACAACTTAACTTGGGAACAAGTTGAGGGAGCGGAAGAGTATCGGCTCTATTTGATTGCAGGTTCGGAAAGTCCTGGCACCGAAGATATGGTCTATCAAGGATCTGCAAACACCTACATTTTGGAATCAGCTCTCGCTCCAGGCTATCAATACACATGGAGGGTGGATGCTGTTGTCAATGGCGTGGTGGTGGAAGGAGAGACCAAGAAATTTTCGATCCAGTATGAAATTGCAGATCCAGAGTCGATCGGCACATCGGATCCTGGAACCGGGAAGCTCGTTCTGACTGACGACTCTCTTTTCTCTGGTTACCTTCGCAGTTTACAAATCCAACCTTTTGAAGGTTCTGATGCTTCAGTTGCCGCGTCGATCTGGCAATATACATCGAGCGACGCACAAGTGTCAGCAGTCGCCGCGAAAGGTCCAGTCATGGTAGGCGCCTATTCACAACGCCTATATGACGGCAAACTGGGAGCTGGTGAGGCTGTGATTACCACTCGCATGACTTCTGGCAGCTGGACTCCAGCTAATATCGTGCACGCTGAGATCCCACAGGAATATGGGAATTTTGGAAACTCTCTGGCTACCGACGGTGATCTTGTTGCGATCGGAATGACGCCATCCATCTCATCAAATGATCTTCAACCAAGAGCTGGTAGTGTGCAGGTTTATCTCACCAATCCAGAGGTCGAACTGTTACAGACAATCCATCCGCCAAACAGTGCGAACGACGGGGCGTTTGGTTCTGCTTTAGCAATTTCCGGAAACGATCTGATCGTCTCCGCTCCAGGGAATGGCACCGGAGGGGATTCATTTCTCTTTGTCTACCGCCGCTCCAGCGCAACCGGACTGTTTGAATATCTTCAATCGATTCCGATGAGTTCTGAGGGAACCCCATATCCAGTCACGGCGCTTGATATGAATGAAGATGTTTTGGTTGCCGGGGTTTCGAGCTTAAAGATCGTCCAAATCTTCACTAAAAATTCAGAAGGCTTATGGACAGCCACCCAACAATTTAGGGGATCTTTCACCGGCTTCGGAAGCAAGGTAGACCTTGAAGGAACTCATCTATTCGTCAGCTCCGGTCTTAAGAATGGCTCATCAGGCCTTTACACCTATCACTTCGATTCCGGCAGCTGGATAGCTGGAACAGTGATCACATCCCCTTATATTTACTACTATGCTGACGGTTTCGCTGGCTCCTACACAGCCCACGGTGCATGGCTGGTGATAGGTCGTGGTTCCAATGAACCGAAGATTCTCCGCTACCGGATCGAAGACGAAGAATTTGCTTCACCTTACTTCACCAGCAATCTCCCCGGACAAGTTCCGCCGAGCCAGTGGACGACAACCCTCTCTGCAACTGACCCGGACTCCACCGACCTGCAGATTCAATTACTCACCGCGCCGACTGGAGCAACGCTCGACAAGAATGCCGAAGGAACGTTTTCGCTGACCATTCCTGCGGTTGGTTCAAACGTGGAATCTTATCTCATCAGACTCCGCGTGACTGATCCCGAAGGAAACTTCCAAGACCAAACCACACGTGTCCAAGTCGATCCGAACCAGCAAGTGACCGAGATCACTGCATCTCCGATTGGTGGTGATTTCCGCGAAGGTGACGATGCCTATCTATTTGTGAAAGCGAGTGGTGGCAGCGATTTGCAGTATCAATGGTATTTCAATGGTGAACCGATACCAGGTGCAACTTCCAGCTTCCTACCCTTGCCGAACATTGGAGACGCGCAGGCAGGGAGCTATTATGTCGAGGTAAGCAGCGTCACTTCCACTGCCACTTCTGAACCTGTAGATGTCGGTGTAACTCCACCTGACCTCAGCACCGATGACTGGACCACAACAGCTGTAAATCCGCGTAGAACCAATGCGGTCCCCGCTCTCCTCGGTGATCTCCGCTTCCGCCAGATCTGGAGTCAAAGCGGTTCAAATGCACCAACCCATAACCCGATTATCGTCGAGGGAAAAGCCTATGTGGCAATGGATGGATCGGGCGCGACCAAGATCACCAAGTTGGATCTCCAGACCGGGGAGATCGAATGGCAAAGTGAATCGTTGGGTAGTTCCGCAATCGTAGCACTCAGTTATTTCGACGGCAGCATTTATGTATCCAGTGATACTTGGATGTCGGACTATCGGATTTTCGCTCTGGACTCCGAAACGGGAGAAACACGCTGGAATCGGGTTCTCAATACAGAGGAATTTAGCTCGGTAACGAGTCCTCAGACTAATATTGCGAGTGATGAAGGCATGTTCATTGTCCGTGACACAGGTCATGTATTCGGCCTCACCACCGATGGTGACCCGATTGCCGCACCAGATGACACCGATCCAATTTATTGGAAGCCAACTTTGTTTAATGGCAAACTCTACGGAGCTTACAGAAAAGATGTGCAATCTGTAGATCCAGAAACGGGTGAAATTCTTTGGACACTTCAAGTTCCTGAAATTTCAGTCATATCCGGCTTTCGAAACCAACTCGCCATTTATGGCGACCGGGCACTGGTCCATTCACTGAGTCGCCTCGTTTGCATCGACTTGAATCAGCAATCCGTCGTGTGGTCCGTGTCAGGATATTTCATTAACGAAATCGCGGTTTCAAAAGGCATCGCCTACGTCATGAATGGTGATGGGGTTGCCGCGTATTCCGTGGAAGATGGTAGCTTGATTCGGGTCTATGCAACGGGACTAGCTGGTGATGCCTCACCAGTGGTATTCCTCGACTACCTGCTCGTTCCCGGCCAGAATGTCCTCAACTTGGTCAACTTGGAGAGTGGCGAAATTGAGCAGACTCTGCCGATTTCCGGAGGCTTTGCTTTTGCCGATGGCATATTGGTGGCTCAAAGCAGCACCAATGGCATTAGCGCCTGGATCGCAAATGACGAGCCTTTGGTCTCCGATGATTTCCCATCCGAAATAGCGGCGAACAACAGTGCCAGCACGGTCAGCCTTGATCTGAACACCTACGTCACCTTTGCCTCTGGCGGCGGAAATCCAACGTGGAACGTGGTATCTAACAGTAATGCTGCCCTGTTCGATTCTTTGACGGTAGATGCCAATGGAATTCTCACTGCCGATTTCGACGCCCTGAATTGGGGGCAGGCATCCGTCACGATCGCCTTCTCGGATCCGTTAGGAAATGAAGTACAACGCACTATCGAATTCAGCGTTCCTGAACCTGCGGCACCTGCCATCAGAAGTATAAGCCCCGCTACGCTCAATCGCGTCACTGGTCTTTATGAGCAAACCATCACCCTCAGCAACAGCGCACAACGTGCCATCGCCGGATTCACGCTGAACATCAGCGGTCTGCGCGAAGATGTTACTTTATACAATGGATCGGAAACGGTCGATGGAGGAGGAAGTGTCGAATATCAAGTCACGATTCCAATCCGAACCTCAGTCACGATTGTCATTGAGTATTATTCCGAACTTCGGGGAGAACTCGAGGATCCTCAGATCACCGCGAGTGTGATCTCGTCTCAGGAAATAACCCAACAAACCGTCTCAGGAGACGACACGAATACCTTTGCCGTCAGCCGGATTCTCCCGCTGGAAGACAAATCGGTGCTGATTGAATTTCCAAGTGAACCCGATGCAAGTTATCGCATCCAATACAGCAACGATGCGGTGACCTGGAAAATCTCGCCGCCTTCCATCACCGCAGGTGGAACCAAAGTTCAATGGATTGATCGCGGGCCACCATGGACCGACGCCGCACCATCGACTCAATCCCAACGTTTCTACCGAATCGAGCGTCTCGACCCTTGATGCGAAAACCTCATTTCAACCCAATCATGACTCCCCTATTCCGTAACGTCCTGATCGTTTCATTGATCTCTCCACTGCCGGCTTTCGCTGGCGAAATCGATTCAAAAGCCGTCATCCCGGAGCGACAAGTCGGCGATTGGCAGTTTTCGATTTCCGCAGGCCCGGCTTGGCGCCAA
>NZ_JAENIJ010000041.1 GCF_016595435.1 Luteolibacter pohnpeiensis | reverse complement strand
AAAACTACTAGTGGAATCATAGACGGTGTCAAGCCTTGAAAGCCAGTCACTCATCGAGTTGCTTGATCCATACTGGTGGGTGATTTCTCGTCCACACGGGTAGGCGAACCCTTCCAGCAAGCGAGCAACTTCATCAGCCAGGTCTTCCAGCACGCCACTCAGAGGACTGTTTGTTTTCGCCATGGCTCTCTACGCAGCCGACTGTATCAGAAAGCTCGCTGTAGCGTAGCCATAGTCCACCCAACCCATATCTGGATCTGTTAAAACGCAAAATTTCCTAGACCGAATCATGTATTTGCCATGCGTTTACTGCTTACGTTCATCTACCACCCAAAACAAAACCAATTGAAGCAATTATCAATATGCTAATGAGGTAAATTAAACACTTTAGCATAATATATGACATTTGTTCAAATCTACCAGCATTTGGCATTATAAATCCAATTGACATGATTGGTGACAGCATACCAAAGCCCAAAAGAACATCGTACTCACCATCCTTTAATTGCTGCCAAAAATATGTTTGCATAAAAACACAAGCATTCGCCAGAATTAGCAAGATGTAAAATATTTTTTGCGACTTCATTTACTATTCATTGTGCTCGGGGCATCCCCCAATGATCCGAACTCCCTGCGACCAACGCCAACTTTATACACTCATCTATTCGGGACAACAGCTTGGGTGCAGATGAGATACCTAATGGGTCCCAACAACTTCGGTCCTCGCAAACCTTACCGGTATATGTTTTGGCTTTGCAAGCATTGATTCCAAGTCCAACTCTCAGCCCAACTGGATCACCTGAATTAATCCCGAATCCGTCATGGTTCCAACCTACCCCTCCACCGAAACCTGAGTCAAGCCCTGGGGTAAAGATAAGACCTCTTCCCGTAGTTGTTGAGGACCACTCTCTCACGTAACCTTCAGCGGATCATTCGATTTTTGCGAAGGCTACGCAGCTGGCTCTATCAAGAAGCCCATAGAGCGAAGCTCTAGCCCTACTAACCCACATCTGGACCTGGTAAAACGCACAGTTTTCTACACCAATCTTTGCAACTCTCCACCACGCATCAGCCTCCGCCTGTTCCCAGATCGGCAAAATACAGACTATTGCTCGCTTGCAAAATTGAAAGAATTTGCTTTTTTGATTGGCGGGGAAAGCATAATTTTTTGAGAGCGTCCTGATATCTCATAATAATTTCATCTAGTTCGCCGATTTCCAATATATTGACATTGATTCCAATTCGAATAATTTGCTTACCAACATATCGCAACGAGCACCAATCAAGCATTGACAGCGATTCCTTGATTATTGTCAATTCTGATTCATTAAACCCGCTTTGCAGCAGATCAATCACATTGAAAATATCAGATCTATCGACATGTTCAAAAATAGCAACATGACGAGATTTGTCTCCCAAAGGCAGCTCGCCGGTTAGACGAATAGAATCTAAAATCATAGCTGGAGTAAGAGTTTTCGTATACCCCTCCACTAAACTGCAAATGCTGTTGCCCCAAGCTTTAGGCTGCATCCATTCTTCAAAGCTTTCAGCTTCTATTTTACCGGGAAATCTCAATATGACGCCTCGCATACTCCCACGATTTAAGTCGCGAACTACAGGAATTGTTTTAACGCATGTCTCGTATAATCCATGCCACTCAGTTGCACTCATTTTATTTTTCAAGGAATATATTCTATGGGAAAATATGGAAGGGCTTTTTTTATTCCTTCTACTCCAAATAAGCAGTCTCTAAGGCTTCGGCAACTGCCCCTCCAATGCTTGGCCGAATTTAAGGACTAGGATTAGGTAAAACCCTTGGGGGCCAAGGGCCGGTGACCACTTCAGGCAGTAGTTTGGGAGGGATTGGGGGAATAACCTGTGGAATCTTTAAACTCAATAAATCCACTTGATTCACCCAATCATTTCCTACGAACCCATACAAGTTCACCCTGCCTATTTCCTCAATCGGATCCCTGCTTGGCCATCTGCCCAGCTCGGTGAGGTAATACCGGTAGCCGTAGTTATACCAGCCCGTCTCAAGATCCGCGTCTTCGCAGTGAAATAGTAACTCCCATGCATATTCGTTAGTCGTTTGAGTGACGGATCTCGCGTTCATGATCCGCATCGGACAAAAGGCATCGTAGCTGTAGCAATCGGATACCGCTCCGGTGGTTTCGATGATCACCACTGGATCAAGGTAGTCGCGCAGCACGAAGCGTGTTTCCGCCAGGTTGCTTGCGCTTGTCGAGCGCTTACAACGCAACAAGTTCCAACGGTCATAGGGACTCCATACATAATATTGCGCATGGATGTCGCTTCCGACCCATCCCGCAAGTGCGCGCCACTGGCGATCGTAGTAATAATCGCGCGATTCACTCGCTTCGGTTTTACTCACTCTGCGGGTCATTGCATCATGGGTATACGCTCCAACCACCGTGGTGCCAAGCTTGATTTCCACTAAGCGGTTCCAAGCATTGCATTTCCAAGTGTAACCATCCGCAAATGCCTGCAGCGTCGTAGATTGGCTTCACGCCCCGGCTTGCGCCACTCAAGGATTGGATTTCGTTGGCGGTGCTTTATGCCCGTATCAGGGCAAGTGACGGGCTTGAGGGTGTCGCAAATACCAGTCGCAATTGCGTACACAGAATGACCAGCACGCCTGAATCTACTTAAACGTGATGATTCGAATGATTCTAAAATGGAACCGATTTCTACAATCTAGATTTCATCTCTTTTTACGCCAATAACACCAATTACCTAACCACAAAACACCTAGAGCAAAAATATATATAATTATCGCCAGAACTTTTTCCCAACGATTTGGAAATGATCTCCACCCAAAATAATCAAACAAGAACGGACCTATAGATATCAATAGCATCCATCCACCGAAAAATATTATTTTATCTAATTTTTTCATGAGTTCATCAAATCTCAAAAAATACAAAATCATTCATTACTCAATTGTCTATATGACATACCGCATCAAATGACAACTTAAGATCTTCAAAATTGATAAAATGTATTCACATCACTCTCAGCACCCTTGAACCCGCCATGCTGGGCAAAATCCCGTGCACATTCACTAGTCGTTTGCGTGACGAAGCTTGTAATCACGAACCTCAACGGACCGAAGGAATCGTAGTTGTAGCGCTCGGATGCCGCTCCGATGGTTTCGATGATCGCCACTGGATCAGGATAGTCACGTAGCATAAAACGTGTTTCCGGTGGATTGCTTGCGCTGGTCGAACGCTTGCGACGCAGCAGGTTCCAACGGTCATAGGGACTCCATCCACACTGCGCTTTATGAGTCATCGGATCATGGGGATACACTTCTACCACCTTGCTGCCAAGCATGAAGTAGATGCCTTTTGATTCATATCAGGATTTTCATTTCCTTCACGTGATGATTGCAATCCAGCTAGATTATGAATTTGGTCTGAATTTCAACGCAGCTTCGGTGCGCGAGTGCACATGAAGTTTCGCGTAAATATGCTTCAAATGCCAGCGCACCGCTTCGACTGTGACACTCATACGTTCGGCGATTTCCTTATTACTGAAGCCTACCGCCACTAATTCCAATACCTCGCGCTCGCGGGCTGTAAGCATTTCCACTTCCTTCGCAGTGGTCGATTGCTCTTGGAAATGGGAAATGACCTTGCGCGCAATTTCACCACTCATCGGCGCTCCGCCATTTCGCACATCACGGATCGCGGATAGAACCTCCTCCGCAACAGAACGCTTCAATAAATAACCCAAAGCTCCTGCCCGGAGAGCGCTGAAAATTCGGTCGGGATCTTCATACACCGTAACCATGATCACTTGCACGTCAGGCAATTTCTCCTTCAAACGTGAAACACATTCAATGCCCGACATGCTGGGCAATTGAATATCCATCAATACCACTTCAGGCTCCAATTTTGGAAGCAGCTTCAACGCAAGCTCAGCCGTGTCACAACACGCAACGCACTGGAACTCATCTGACAAATTCACAATCGTCTCCAACCCTTCACGGGTTGTTTTGCTATCTTCAACAATGGCAACTCGAATCATATTTCACCTCTCTCCAACGGAAGAATCATCTCAACTTTCGTTCCAGAATGCAACACACTGCTGATCCGGCAGTCACCGCCCAGATGCTCCAATCTCTCCACCATTCCATGCAAGCCATGACCATCTCTTGAGGCAGCAGATATTTCAAATCCCTCACCATCATCTGCAATGGCAATGATCAATTTCCCTTCCACCACACCGATCGCAAGCTCAACTGAGGTGGCACCTGAATGTTTCACCACGTTGTTCAAGGCTTCCTTGAAAGCAAGGAAGACTCCATGCCTGCGACCAGAATCAAGCGGCAGATTAGGCATTCCACCAGATATCGAAAGTCGGCACGCAATATTTGCAATTTTCAGAAATCGTTGAGCGAAGAGGGAATAATAACTCGCGAGATTATCGACACTATCATATTTCGGATTCACCGCCCACACGATCTCATCCAATCCGGTCACCAAGTTCCGGCAAACCGCGCCAAGCTGGTCGAGATAGGTATCTTTTTTCTCATGCGGTATGGCGGGATTTCTCATGAGCGCACTGAGTATGCCTGCTTCAGTCAGCCCCGATCCCAACTCATCGTGAAGATCCCGAGCGACTCGCGAGCGCTCGCGCTCCATGATTTCATTTTGTTCGGTTCGCTGGCGTTCCTCGATTTCCGCAGCAAGTTGCAATGTTCGAAGATTCACCTGTTTTCTCAATGCCACGACCCAGGCCAATGCTAAAAATAGACCTCCGGAAAGTATCCCCACCGCGGTGATTGTATGACGCCCGGTCCACCAAGGCCCGGGTTGCAGAACTTGCATATCCGTCGAACGATTCAGCAACAGCTCGAACGAACCAAAATTGTTCTGGGATGAATCGTTCATCAAACTCACATAAACTCCCGCCACCCTCACTTTGCTACCTGGCCGGAGAATGTTCGTTGGGCGATCTCCGTCCAACTTTGCAAGGAATCTCTCCGCGCCGGTTTTCAGTTCGAAGACCCGCTGATTCTGTGAATAGGTTTCATTCACCAAGTCCGCAGTTAAGCTCACCAGGCTAGAATCGAGTGAACGATCCGGCAGCGTTTCACGATCAATGATCGCAGCTTCCGGAAAATCGGTGTGATCCAGCTTGCGAGCAACCGCTTCTACCAAAACCGGCGATGGTCCATCCAGACGCGGATAACCAACCACTTCAACCCTATCGCCAGCTTGCAAAGCCATTTCCTTGCTCAGCAAAACGCGAAAACCTTTTCCAGCATCCGTTAGAAAACATTCCCTCTGTCTCAAATGCAAAAGTTGCCCGGTCACTTTCACCCTCCGAAGAGCACTGGCATGCGAGGTAAATCTCAACAGATCCGTCGTTTTCATCGGCGGCAGAGCAAATGGATCTATAGGCGGTGTTTCATCGACACTCAGTGACACATTGCCTAACATGATTTTCCCCGGGATCACTTGCCCGGTCTGGTAATTCCATCGTGCGGTGAAGACTCCGCGTAAACGCACCAAACAGCCCAGCAATGCATCACCTGTTAGATTTTGTGATTTCCGATATGGCAATGGATAGGCATCCATATTGAAAATCTCAATTTTGCCGTCAGGGGTTAAAAGCGACATGACTTCGCTTTCCGCTGAGATCACCACCCCTTGGATCTCTACCTGTTCTGCATCCAGGCTTCCGTTCATCAGTTGCTCCCAAGTGGGACGCACCGGCGTGGGCAATTCACAGGTTCCTAAATTATGCCCATCGCTGGCCATGATCACTGGTGAAAACGAGCCGGGATTCGTGGTGCCTTCAATTTCCCAGAATTGGCCGGGCTTCGGTTGATCCAAACCATTTGCTGAAGATATGTGAATGAAAACCCCGCCACTTCCGTCCTGTAAAACTACTGAATTCGTAGTAGCCATCGTGATCACACCACGAACGCGAGCCTTGAGTGATTGACGCGACTCCTCAGGAGCAAGCTTGCGGATTTGTCCCACACTGGTCAGCAACGGCTCTTCCTGATTTTGACTTACTGGCAAGATCTGAATCGAATCTGAGCCGAGAATCAGCAACCTTGATGAACGTTCTTCATTAATGCCCCGAACCTCTTCGAGCAGCCCACTTGCTCGTATTTTTTTGCCCATCCAATTTCGGCCAACGAGTTCCGAAGCATCTGCAATCAAAACCGGCATCGAGCGACCTCCATCCAGCTCGATTTCAAGTCGCCCTTGGGCCGTATCCATGAACCCCACTTTGCCTTCGAAGTTTTCCAACGCTCCAGCCGCATCGATGTTAGAGCCTATCCCCTGCGCTTTTTGCACAATCCATCGGCAAACATCCTCGGCCTTCCCAACTGAAAAGCGGGCACCATCATCTGACAGCAGATCGAATTGATAGACACCTGTTGCGGGAGCCTTGAAATAACCTGTGAAGACCATCGCCACATCCCATGGTGCAGGTTGCTTGCTCAGATCAAACCCATCGGTGACTCCCGTTGTCTGTGGCGTCAATTTTGAAAAATCCGGCAACTGATACCAGGACCCGAGGTAACTCTCATAGGTCAATCCAGACTGATACTTTCCATCTGATCCTAAATGCCAAACAAGATCTCCGCCCACGGTCTTTTTGGTTAGATCCGGCCCGCTGACCTTCAATCCCAAGGCGCCTTGCGCCGCACCATTGAACCATTCCATGCGGAGTGGCTGCATCCCTTCGGTCAAATACACCGATCCTGATTTTTCATCGGCAGAATGCCTGCCGTCATTTTCCACAACGGGATCCGTGCCGATCTCGATCGCCACCCGCCCACGCCGCACCGGACAATGGTTCCCGATCACGGTAATCTGATCCCCCACTCCGAGTTGCTGCGGGTCCGGCAGTCGGAGCACCAATGAATCCGAATCGTCTTTCAAAATCACAAACGATCCTTGAGTGGTGCAAACTGTTCCCGAAATCTGAAACGAAAACCGCTCCGGTCCAGTGACATTGATCCGGTGCTTCAATTCTGCCAAGTTCAGCAACTCATTTTCCGCATACGAACAAGCAGGCCACGCCAGGAAGCCAAGCAGCATGGAAAGAATGAGACGAATCAACGAAACGGGATGAGTCATGCGATGGTGAAAACCTGCTACCTTTGAAAGCCTCAGGACCCAATGCATAGTCGATCCAAAGGCCCGTCCAGAATCCTAAAAACATCTTCCATGACACAAGGTAAAGATTTTCGCAAAATCCTACCCAATCGAGTAGTCCATTGAATGACCTAGACCCGTTCCAATTTGATCGGGTAGGTGTTGCCCGAATTCCATTGGGCGATGTAGATGCTTTTTTCGTCATCGATCAGCAATCCATGCGGATAGGTGAACAGCGGCGTATCGGCACCCATCGTTGCCATTTTTCCGTCAACGGAGACAGGGAGTGGAGCACCCAGATTGGAAACGATTTGATCATCCGGGCCGAGAATGCTGACAAAGCCGTTCTTCGGCTTTCCTTCGGCTCCGGCATTTCCCTCCAGATGCGGAATGATCGAAAATTCGCCGAACGGCACGATGAAATTTGGCTTGGCTCCTGGCAAATGGATCACGTCCACCAAGTCACCATCCAGCGTGTAGCGCTTCAGGCACGACTCATTGCGCGAGGTGACCCAGACTCGATTCTTTCCGCCGCGGGTATCGACCCATGCTCCGTGGGCACAATCCAGATTGGCTCCATCAGGCTGATTTCCACCGAACGATTTCAAATAGTTTCCCTCTGCATCATAGCGATGACACCAGTTCTTCCCATAACCATCCGCCACGATAAAACCTCCGTCTGGCACCAATGCGACGTGGGTCGGATTAAACTGATCCGGTGATTCATATTTCCCACTCTCTTCCGGATAATTCCAGGTCCGCAATACTTTGCCGTCCAAGGTCACCTTGTAAAATTGATGGCGGGCGTGATCGGTTAAATAAAACAACTCCTTCCCATCTTCCACTGCCAAGGTGAAGCCGTGGGCCCCTGGATATTCAGTCCCCCATTTACCTAACAATTTACCAGACTTATCGTAGATGATAACGTTGTTCTGGGTGTGATTCGTCAGTAGGAAGATGCGGCCGTCTTTTACCTGAACCATCGCGTGACAATCTCTCACCGGGGTTTTCTCATCCAGCACGCCCCACCCTGGAATAGCTTTCCACTGATACTTTCCCTGACCCAGCACCACAGCGCCGACCTCTGGATTTTGCGATTGCGCGCTGGCAAGGCCAAGCCCAGCCAACGCAGTGGAAAGGGAAATCAAAAACTCTCGGCGGTCACAGGTATTCATGCGCTACATCTATAAGCGACGATTCGCTGATTTCTTTCGTTCGATTTCTTCGCTTTGACCTCTGCCCAATGACGGGCAAAGTTCTGCCGCACCCCATTTCCACCGCCTTGAAAATATCTCCCACCTGCGACCTCTCCTATTGCACGAATATTCATCCGGCAGAAACCTGGGACGCCACGTTTGAAGCTCTGAAAACCCATGTGCTTTCTGTCCGCGATTTGCTCCGGCAGTCTGGTAATCTGGCCATGGACGCTCCTTTTGCCATCGGCCTCCGCCTGTCCGCAGTTGCAGCAGAAGAATTGTTGCAGGGCGATCAGTTGCTGCAATTTCGCGACTGGCTGACCGCCACTAATACCTACGTCTTCACCATCAACGGTTTTCCCTACGGCAATTTCCATGGCACCCGGGTGAAAGAAAAAGTGTTTCAACCCGATTGGACCGATCGGGCACGCCTCGTTTACACCCAGAATCTTTTCAAAATCCTTGCCGTCATCTCCAAGCGCGGCACCTCGGCCTCTGTTTCAACCCTCCCCGGTTCACACAAAACGTTCCACGCCGATGAACATCCGATCCTTGCCCACCTGATCGAGCTGGCAGAGTTTCTCGATGATCTTTCTGCCAAACACGGCATCGATTTTCACCTCGGCCTCGAACCCGAACCAGTTGGGCATTTCGAAAACACCGGCGAAACCCTGGCATTTTTCGAACGTCTGCACGGAGCTACGCCGGACTCGGAAATGATCCGTCGTCGGATCGGCCTCAACTATGATGCATGCCACTTCGCCCTGGAATATGACGACGCCCGCCCATCGTTAGATGCCATTCGAGGTGCTGGCATCCGCATTTCAAAAATTCACCTCTCAAGCGCTCTGGCCCTGAATCCTCAAGATCCAGCGGCGATCAACGCGATTCGCTCATTCGACGAACCCGTGTATTTCCACCAATCCCTGCTGCGTGAAGCATCGGGCCACGTCGTAAGATTTCCAGATCTCCCGGATTTTCTAACAGCTCTGGATTCCGGGACAGTAGCTGCGACTGACTTCGAAGAAATGCGGGTGCACTTCCACATTCCGCTCGATGCCGAGCCTGCAGCCCCCTTGCGATCAACGCGCGATCAGGCAGTTGAAGTGCTCGCCTGGCGCCGTGACAACCCGGATGCCTGCGCCCATTACGAAATCGAAACCTACACCTGGGGTGTCCTCCCCACCGATCTCCAACGCCCAGTCGAAGAACAAATCGCCGGAGAATATCGATGGGTGCTGAACCAGTGCGATTAACACTCGAAAAAGCGACCTACTTCCCTCGCTGCATTTCCCTGAAAACTGAACACTGAAATCCATCAACTTCTTCCACCGATCACTCGGCACTTAAATCACATTCCTTCCCACCAGATGGAATGCACCAAGTGCTGGCCATAATGCCCATATCGACAACCTGGCACGTCAAGGATCGTCACGTCTTTCCATTTGTCCCAATCTCGATAATACGCAGTCGTAACTGCATCAGGCCCGGTCGAATGAAGGATGTCCAAACTTGAGCAATCCTCGGCCTCAAAGTCCGCTGAACGAGCAACAATCTCATCCAAAATCGCTCCGACATACGGATGCCCTTTTTCTGCGGCAAAGGCATAGTTGGCGATCGTATATTGATCTGCAAGGTGCCACATCCGCTTGGGGAATCGGAGACGATAAGACATGGGCTCCATCCGTTCTTCGATCGAAAACACTGCTGAGTGCGTCACAAGTGGATCCAAAGGCTGGCTGAGCAGCACGTCGGTATCGAAATAAAAGCCACCTAACCGATGCACCACTAAAACACGGAACAAATCCGCACGCATCACCGGTTTCGGATACCAATCGTATAGCTCACCAAATTCCGGTGCATGTTCGTCGATGAAATCCCGGCAATCGCCATCGGAGAAAAATACAAACTCCCAGTCAGGATGAAGCTCTTTCATCCGATCAAGACAGTAGCGTAATTTGGGTTCTAGTACGTGCTCTGAAACGTGGGTAAGAAGCAGTCGCTTTGGGATCATAATAAATAAAAATACTATTTAACCGCAGATGAACGCGGATTGACGCTGATTTGAAAATTTTGATACATTAAGAAATTAAACTTCTGAAGAATATCTTAAAAAATCCGCGTTCATCCGCGTAAATCTGCGGTTCATTTAAAATCTCACCCCAACCTCCACCCCATCCTCGCAGCGCTCGTCGTCTGAACGATCGCCTTTCCCTGTTGCATCCAGGCCGACAACAGCAGCTCGGGGCGGATGCCTGCCGGTTGTTCCGCGAGCGCCTGGCAAAACTGCCGTGAAAATTCGGTTCGCCACAAAGTGAGCGGTCCTTCCAGTTTCGGTAGTTTACGAATCCAGCCTTCTTTCCACTCGCCTGGATCCAGCCCACGCGCAACAGCCCAGGCGGCCACCGTTTCGTCGATCTTGTAAAAGAAGTGCCCGCAAACGACCACCTCCGCCTTTTCGTAACGCCGATCAAGGAACAGCTCCGAGCCCACGGGAAACGAGCGCAGCCAGGGGCTCGCATCCACCCACCACTTCGTCTCCACCTTGCCACTTGTCCATTCGAGCAGCGAAGGCAGATCCCCTTTGAAGGCATAGAACGACAGCACCTCTTTCTTCGGCAGCGGATCTTCCGATCCCTCGTAGACCTTTCTTCTCGCCCGGCGGAAAACCGTCGTCTCCGACCGGACAGCCACCCCACCACTTTCCGACAGTTCGTTCCACGGAGAGTCGGGTGTGACGATCTTGCGGGTGAAGAGAATCTCGCTGGCCGGATTGGCCCAGGTCGCGTATTCGACATCCACCGCATACCAGTAGTTGACGAACTTTCGCTGCCAGATGAGGAAGGTCAGCAATCCCTCGAAAGCGAGCCGCGGATACAAGGCAGCGAGCAGGAACCAGTGATCGAACATTTCAGGCGGCTCCTCGAACGACGTCCATTCACTCCCTTCCAAGGGGTAACCGAGACCACCGCCTTCGCCTTCCGAGCAGCCCAGCGGCATCGTTCCGCGCTGGCCGTGCCAGATCAGCGCCCGCATCAGCAAGCCAGTGGGATGTCCGCCTTTCGCCCCGAAGTGAGCGGAATGGATAGGCCTATACGATCTCGCCTCCAGCCGATGACTCTTGTCGCCGACCAGATGCGGCAGACGCCAGCCGCCCAGATTTGCCGCCATCACCTGTTCGGTCCGCTCCACATCGTGGATCATCTTGTGGCCGAAATTCCCGTGGGTGACGGTGATCCAGCGTCCCTCCTCCTCCAGTGCCAGGAACCGCCACAACGCCGCCGGGTTGTTCGAGGTGCTGCTTCCTTTCATCAGTGCCACCTCGCAACCGGCTTCCGTCAAGCGATCCGCAAATTCCGCCAGCTCCGCCGACAGATACACCCGCAGCGCCGTGTCCTTCCGCGCTAAGACCTCCGCCGCTCCATCCAAGAGCCGACGCAACTCGAACCACGAGTCTTCGGCGCAGAAGAGCAAGTCACCCACATCTCCCGCGCCGGAAGGTTCCATCATCGCACGTTCGGGGTCCCGGAAAAGGCTGACCACCACCAGATGCGAAGCCGGTTGCGGATTCAGAATCCGGTCCACGCCCAGCCATGCGTCGAGCTGCGCCCGTTCTTCAGGAGTCACTTGCTCCTGATAGGCGTCCAGCATTTCGTCCGTCAGGATCGGGAAAATCTCAGTCCAGCTCACGGCGTTGTGCTTTCAGTGGGTTCGGTTTCGGGTAAGTTCAGAGAAAACCCGGACGGATTTCCGGGCATCTCCTCTCGCGTCCACGCCGCGAAATGCTCAGGATATCGGTTTTCCAAAGCGAGACGCTCCAGCATTGAAGGCACAAGCGTGCTTTCCTTCAAATCGACCGGCTTGAGCGAGATCGAGGGATGGAGCGGCTTAACGAAAAACAACTCACTGGCGGGATTCGCCCAGGTGACATATTCGATATCCAGCGCCAGCCAGCGGCTGTGCTGGTCGTCCGCCTCGATCAACGTCAGCACCCCTTCGAAAGCAAGGCGGGGATAAACGGCGGACAGCAGGAAAAATTCGGCCAGATCCGCGCCCTCCCAGAGCGGCTGCCGCTCGCCGACTTTCACTTGCAGCGGTTGCGTTTTCAGTTTCCCACCGGCATCCGCTGCCGGCGGTGCCTTCCGAAGATACCACATATAAGCCAACAGCAGCTCACGAACCGGAAGCCCTTGCAGGCAGCCGAAGCGATCCGGATGGATCGGCCGATAATCCCTTCTCAGATCCATCGGCGAGCGCCAGAACTTAAGGCCCGCCGCCTGTAGCGCCGTGGTCCTCTCGAGGAACATCTTCGCCTGCCCTAGATCGTCCAAACTCAAGAACGTTACCGTGGAGTCCTCCTCCAACGCCAAAAACCGCCACAGCGCCGCGGGATTCGGCCCTTCCGAAGGGCGCACCATCCGCACCACCTGACAACCGGCTTCCACCAACTCCTCCTCCGATTCCTCCCACAACGGATCCAGATAAATTCTCAGCACCGCTTCCGGCCGCTCCGCCGACAATCGAAGCGCTGTGTTCTTCAAAACCGTCAACGCTTCCGGAGGCATCCCATCACCCATGCCGTTTGCGGTCGTGCCGGCGGTTTTTAACCGCCCTGCCCCTTCCTCCCCATCGGAGCACCCGCAACCTTCCTGCATCTTCCAGCGCGACAAAGGGTTCAGCACCGACGCAAACCGAGCCGGAGGTGGAAGCCCTGGAGAAAGCGAGAGACACAATAAATGCCTTCCTGCAGATCCCGAAAACAGCAATTCACCAGAAAACATCTCTTCCAGTTTCTTCACCTCCGCTGCAGTGGCGACAGCTCGGAAGTCGTCAATTTGCTCATCGGTAAGAATCGGAAAAAAATCGGACCAGGACATAAGGATGAAGGGAAACGTGAAGTTAAAATAGCCGGTTGGCGAGATCCCTGCGCTGAGCCTGCCATGATTCGTAGCCAGGGAGCCTGCGCCAAAACATCGAAGCCGTGATATGACGAATCTTCGTCCCGTTGAAATGGTCGGGAGGATAAATCCGAACCTCTCTACGCCGCTGCAACGCACGATCATCAGCAAGCGCTCCCGGAGCCTTTTCTACTCCCAAATGCTTTCGAATTGCATCGGACCATACCGATGGCCCGGTATAATGATGCACGTAATGATCCATCGTTTGGTCGACACCGCCGTCGCGTTCTACCCTTTCGCGAATGAGCTCCAACACCGTGCGGAAGACACAATGATGCGGTGGACCACCAAATGCCCATTGGCTGAAATAGGTGTCCTCCTCCTCACACGCCACGTGCAATCCCGTCTGCCGATCCAGCCAATCCTCTAAGGAGAAATAGCAGATCGTATCGATGTCGGCGTAAAAACCGCCGAATTCCTCCAACACCGCGTATCGCCAGAGATCCGCCTTCATCACCGCTAACGGCATCGCCTCGAACAAAGATAGGAAACTTCCTCCGTGATAATGACGAAAGAAGGCTTCGATATCCTCATCCGAGCAGAAATAATAGGACCATCCCGGATTCAGCCGCAGCCAGGAATCGATACAAGGGAGGCTCTCAACCGGCAAGCGGTCGATCGACTTATAGCTCTGCCACAGAATTTTGGGAACCTCCGGCATCAGAAAGTTCCGGCTATGGATGAAGCGGTTTGGCAGACCGGCAGATGATCGAAAAGCTTCCCGTAGTGAGATTCGGTTTCCACATTGATATAACTGTGCCACCAGCAGTGGATAAAATAAGGAGCAATCTCGCTGCGCCAGCTTCCATCTTCGATCATCTGCTGGTAAAGAGGTTTTTCTGGAAAATCGAGCGACATGTCCGGAATCGGATTGATCCAGAAATAGGGAACCACTGCGATCTTCAACTTCTCAAGCCCTCCAAATTCATGGATCAACCGCGTCATCGCCACGGGTCCAGTGGTATATACCGGAGCTCGACTCTCGCAAGTCCCCTGGGCCACCACTTTCTTCATCTCTTTGAGGTAAATCTCGAGAAACCTCGCCCCCGGTTTCGCCAGCATAAAATTGTTCATATAAATTTTCTCCCGCCCGAAATATTTACGACTATGGATCGGATGATCAATCGTCAGCATCAGCTCCGTATCGCCGTCTACCAAACCAAGCTCACATGCAGCAGCAATCAAGCTGTCGATCGAACGAACCCCGATCATGTCCACATCCGCATAACAGCCGCCTAGTTCATACAAGGCCGCACAACGGAAGATATCCGAGCGTTGGATTCCCGTGGGATAACGGGAAAGGTTTTCCCATGAAAAAATGAAATCGGAGGTGATAATTTTCTTCCAATCTTCATCATCATAAAAACGACAGTCCCAATCCAAATTCGTCCTCTGCAATGAGGTGACGCATGTTTTGATCAAAGGCGGCAAATCGTTAGATTTCGCTGTTTGATGACATATTTTTGAAATCATCTTTTTATTACACTCAGGTCAACGAAACAGCGCGATATCGCAATTAATCCCATCGATTAGACCACACATTCAGTTAGATCTATTATTTTTTTCACTCCATGCCTTTTCCGCTTTTTCAGGTTGTAAGCTATACCATTTTTGATAAATCTTATGCTGAACGGATTCTTTCAACTCACTATTTTCAATCATTTCTGAAATTCTCAAGCTTTCCTCCGGGCGAGTTCCGGCTTCGGATAAAACCATTTGGCCAAGAGCATTATCCAACTTCGGAGATGGTGGCTTCATATACAGCCAATTCCTAGCTTCGCTGGGATTTGACTTGTACCATTGTTCCATTGCTGTTTTCATCAAATCAGGAGAAATTTTCTCTGACGACCACGCATAATTGGCTGCCTCAGCAGGAGCAAATCGCCCCCAACTCTCTAACAATTTTTGGGTTGCCCCTACTGCTCCTAGCTGCGTCTGGGATGAAATCAAATCTGCAATTGATCGAAAATTTGTATTCTCCGGCAACAGGCCGATGAGATATTGTAACTCATCTTGTCCAGACCCGTTAGACAATTGAGATAAAAATTCCTTTATGGATCGCTCAGGTTGAGTTTTAATTAATTTTTGATAATATCCAGTAAGAAGTTTTATTCGATCATACTCATCTTCGCTCAGATTCAGCATCTTATCAAAGCCTGTAGAATCAGTCTCAAAATACAATGCACCCGCAGATTCCAATAACCGGCCCCGCATTAGAGGAGATTCGATTTCGGAAATCCACTTGCTAAGATCCTCGGGAGTTGCACCTTGGTTCATCAAACTTCTCATTATTGTTGGCTTGAAGGCGTCTAGTAGTCGAATATCTTCCAGCATAATCAAACTCGTCGTTAGCCGCATTAAAGAATTCTTATCCAGCAATATCAAAGAATTTCGGATTTTTCGATAGTCTTCTATCGGAATTTTATAACTTTGTCCAGATTCTTTAATTTTGCTAAACTCTTCGAATATTTGATCATAGTTAAGAGCAGCAACCAATTCATCTGGCTCTACCATACTTTTGCGAGAAATACTACTTCTAGAAGATCTTCTTTTAGATTTTTCAGGACTATGTGTAGAAAAAGAGTCTAGCGCTCTATATTCACGCGATGCGGTTTCGCTGTCAGGAGAAGAGCTTAAATTTCGTATCTTAATAATAAAAATAAATATAATAACTACTAACGCGCACCCAGAAACTATACCGACGAATTTGAGTTTTGAATACATCTGATTATAAAAATTTTATTCTCCAAAAAACTTATTCCACGCAGCATCTGCATCTTCTTTGTTTTTCTCTGCCCATTCATAATAGACTTCCGTTAAAAGCAATTCTCGATTTTCGGCATTCGACATTTGAAGGCCCAATTCCCAGGCCAACTGAGGCGAATGAATTGTGAAGTTTTGCAGCAAATGAGAAATCGCGTCGTCTTTTTGAGGGGTATTCTCCCAGGCGCTCATTAAGGGTAGCAATTTTTCACTTGAGGATGACATCATTGATCCCAAAATCTGTTCAGCATCAGAGATTTTAGATCCAGCCAAAAAATTTGCTGCTGCTACGGGATCTGTATCTACCCACTTTCCAATCAGCGCCCCTTTAACATCATCAGATAAAGAATTGACATTCTCACTGGAGTATTGTGAGATTTTTGAAATATCGTAAGATTCTGGTAAGTTTTTAATTACCTTAATCAATTGTGGATGTTCACCCGATTCAGGCGAAAATTTAATTAACCATTCTATGGGCGATCGAACATCGCCAGTGAACTTTTCGATAAAGCCCGCCAAAAATCGATCTTTTTCACTTTCCAAGCTGATTTTTTGGTAAAAAGGCATAGGGTCCGAGCCGGCAACTCCCGAGTAATAACGTCCCATTTCGCGAAGAAGAGCAGTTTTGAATATTGGACTTTTTACTGAAATTACCCATTTCTGAATTTCTTCTGAATTTCCCAATTCACTATCGGCAGTGCTCATGGCGGCTCCGATGAGATGAGCTAGTCGCTCCATATCGTCTCCCAATTCATCAGAAACGTAATCTAAGAAAAGGCAAATTTCCATCGGAGATAGACCGATAGTCACTCTTCCAATATATTCGATCTGTTCATCGCGAAGACTTTTCCCGCTAAATTTACTTTTTAACAAATCGTAACCTTTGGTTACTTCACTCAAAGAGTCGTTAACGTCATAAGAATTACTAGCATTTTCACTGTGTTTCGGTTGTTTTGTCAAGCTAGCAAATCTTTCTGGAAATTCCTTTCCAGATTCCAACTTTTCATTTCCTTGGTCTTGATCATGCAAGGAAATTTCATCGGAATAGACACCATAGAATAACAATGCTGTCAATGAGAATGCAAAAGCTATAAACAAACCAACAAATTTTTTGTTTTTAGCCATTATTAAGGAATATTCAGCACTTTTGAAAGTAGGTGTTCAATATAGGGAAAGTGCCACGAATAAAAACCGAGCACTTTCCCATGAAAATGATTAATTAGTCAAAAAATAAAATATGTCACATAATATTTTATGAATAAACTGAATTCTCATTCCCAATCGGTTACAATGACCGTATAAGTCATGAGCCATCCTTTTATGTAGCGGTTAGGGTTCGTAGAAACTTGGGTCACTTGCGAGACCCCTGGACCAAATTGAGTAATGGAGTAGGTTTTGGGCGTAGTAGGGTCATTAGTACCGACAGTCTCAAAGTGACGGTCGGATTCCGTTCCGCCAGTCGGCGGCTCCTCTGGATCTTCAGGTTTGTCTGTAGTACCTAAGCCGCCAGCTGAGGAATACTTTTTAGCATCGGCCTGATCAGAACTCCACCCAAACTCGGTTTTCCACATCACTACAACCAGAGTATATTTTTTTAGCCGTGTTGGTTCTGACGTAACAGCAGTAGTGCTGGCAGTTGCAGTTGCGCTCAAGCTGGGAAATGAGCTTCCTTCACTTCCTAAGCCAACTCCCCGTGTCAGGAAAGTGACAGCTCCTGCAGTGAAGGCGGTTTTTTTTATAAAATTGCGTCGATTCAGTTCATTTAAATGATTCATAGTGTGTTTTATTGCTGTATCAGACAACTGCCAAACAATCGGCCTTGCGGTCAAGCAATTTTTTAATAGAGAATGAGGAGCGGTATTGAATAGAGCGTTTTAATGCCCATTTCGGGATATGAAAGGCGGAAAGCCGGTCGAATTACACCAGTTGTTAGTTGTGAAGCAACCAGCGGCTCGCTCTTGAATTCATTCAAACAAGAGTTTCTTTTTGATGGGATTACATTGATGTCAGCAGCGGATGCCGGGGATGTGGCGGCGATCATCGGTCGCCGCATTCCGAGCAGAAGAACCACAACGACCAGTGATTGCCGCCATTTTTTGAAGCCTCGATTTGGCTCGTCCACGGCCAGGGTTTGTGAAAAAGTTTGCAGAGGATGCGCGAACCCATTCGGAAAGTCATCTGGCAGACAGGTCAATCGATCCCAAATCTGACGGAGAAAGAAAAGCGATCAGTACTTTCGTGGAGTTCACGCAACCCCAAGTGGAGCCACCAGTTTTGTCCCAACGAGATCGTGGCGGAATTTTTGAAAGAGTTTTGCTCCGGGGAAACCGCCCGCCTGTTCGCCTCCCTTCCCGCAGGAGAAATGGAGACCGATCTTTGGAAATACGCGGTGCTTCACGAGTTCGGCAGTGCTTATGTCGAAATGGGATCGATTTGCGCGCGCCGCTGGACGGATGGCTGGACGTGGAAAAGGCCTAGGGGCTACAAGTGGCGTGCGAGAACAATGTGCCGTATTTTTGCCTCCGCACGATCATTGCCGCGAAGGGGCAGCCGATGCTGGCGCAGGCGATCCGGCTGATCGGGAGTGGGCGAATCATAGTGGTAAACGACTGTGGACAGGAGCTGGTTTATGGACGGTGGCAATCCGGCGTTATCTCGAGTGGGAAGAGGAGCCGATGACGCTTTTCATGAGAGAGCGGCCTTCTCCTACAAGGACATCGAAATCCACCCCTGCTATTCTTCGACGGGGTGAAGGTCGGCAGGGAGAAAGCGCTTTTGGGCGATGAGGAACGAGAGGAGAAGAACTGCTCAACTGGTGCGGGACACAGCAACAGCTTGAAAAGGGGGAATTTTGGAGGGCGGTGCTCCTCACCGCTTTGAATTACGGGAATTCGATTTGAGATTAGCAACCAGCGGATCATTCTTCGATTCGCAAGATTCGGGGTGCGCCAATTTCTTTTCAAAGTGGTCGTGAGCGGGGCCGAAGGTTCACAACGCCGCGGAGCGGCGACCCCCAACATCATCTCTCGGAGCCGCCGGGTTCCCAGCAGCGGCTCAGGGCATTGAAGCGCCAACCTTTATAGAATGGTTCGGCGATGGCATGGGTGCCGCATTCCTGTTGCAGCACCCGGTCGACTCGATACGGAACATGGATGGAAACGTCTTCGATTTCAGTCTCCTGAAATGGAAACAAGTCCTCCTTGCGATAATGATACGGGCATTTCGTGGAGTGCAGGCCATCACCGGAGGAAACAAGAGCGGGGATGGTGGTTGCGCGTTTTGCGGTGCACGTGGTTCGGATTCACTTCCAGCAGGTAGTGACGTCAATCATAAAGATCCTGCCGTTCCGCCGCCGCTTTCAGTTTTAGCAGATCCGGATACAGGACGCAAAGGTCAACATCATTGTCCCACGGTAAAAGGCGGTGACACCAATGCCAGCCGATGAGGGCTGAGCTGGCCCCCAAAGTTCGGCCACTGATGGGCTAAACCAAGCTATGGTGGCGGGCTGCGGGAGAGCTTGGGGACGATGATGGTTCCCAAATCAAGGTTGGAGCGGAGGGGCGAGCACGCAACGGAGCGTAGGCCAGTGGATGGCTAGGACCGCAGCGGAGGCTTCCCGCTTCGGCGCGCCGGGGGTGTCAAGGCCGCTCTTGGCGCTGCGGCTGGCGGCCTGTAGTTCCGCGACGGCGTCTGGTTGCCGAGGTGCTGGTGCGAACGCCAGTCGTTATAGCGCCCGAACCACTCGCGCAGCCCCTGCGCAAGAACGATGACCGTGGCGTGTTCCTTGAGGTAGATTTCCTCGTGTTTGACGCTCCGCCACAGCCGTTCGATGAACACGTTGTCCATCCAACACCCCTTGCCATCCATGCTAACCTTCGCACCCAACGCTTCCACCGTACCGGTCCAGGCCGCGCTGGTATATTGGCAGCCTTGGTCGATGTTGAGGATCTCAAGCTTGCGTCCGGCTACCTTCACTGCCTCCTCCAAGGCTTCCAGAACCTGTAACCTTTTTTCGGAGTGCGTTGGTGCTAGAACTCACCTTAAATCACTGATCCCATGAAACCTCGCAAAACGTATGACCTGAAATAAAAAAAAAGCGCGCCGTAGAGATCCACGGAAATTCCGAAAAACCGATGATGCAGATCGCCAGAGAGCTCGGCTGCTCCACCAATGCACACAGCGAGTGGAAGAGCAAATACGACGATCCACTCGCAAGCGGCATCGACCGCTATCACGCAATCATCGAGCAGCTCCGCGCCAAAAACAAACGCCTCGCCAAAGAACTCAGCAGTATGACCAAAGAGCACGAAATCCTAAAAAAGTCATCGCCATTTTGGGCCAATGAAGACGCCGGAAAAATAACTCGGGATCCGGTGATTGAGACAAGAAGCCAAATATCCCACCGCCATGCTTTGAAAAATTTTCGAAGTCTCGGGAAGTGGCTATTTAGCATCACTTGACCGTTCCTCTTCACCGCGCAGCATCCGTCGCAAACAGCTGTCCAAAAAAGTGGTATTAATACCCTTGAGCGCCTCAAGGGCAACCCTCGCCTTAAACTCGGCACTGTTTCTTCATCTTTTTCGTTTCACTGCTTCGGTGGTCTATGCCTCCCGAGCCCATCACATCATGACAAGACCTCTGGCTCCCTTTCCCGGGACCACTTCACTTGAATCCGGCTGTCAATATTTGACAATTTAGTATATAAATAATCTGCGAATAAATTGTAACTTTAGAAATTAATTATACCCACACAATGATTGACACCATAACCCATATATGTAGTTTAGCGTCGTTCTATGAATTGGTGCTCCGTATTTCCTATCTACCATCCTGATCTTCTACCCACAACAAACTCAGCCCATCCTTCAATTTGCAAAAAAATACTTTCCACTGGAAAAATTAAACGCCATCTAGTAGCAACCACGTTCACCAAATCAAAATATGATTCGATAGATTCACTCATTTTGATCGCCAATCAAGTGCAATCAAAGGCTAAAGATATCACCTTTCGGATCTATGTAGGCGAGGATCAAGAATGCGAAATTTCAGATTTTGTAGACTTGGGGTGTGAGGTCGCAATCATGCAATCAAGCGAAGATCACGTTCTGGAAGAACAAATATGGCCTTTTTTCGCGCTAGAAGAAGATCGATTGGTAACGATCACTCATGCTAGTCGAGGTGAATTGGTTCTTACCGATATAGAGAGAACCGAATCTGTGGCGCAAGCAGGGTTAGGAGGTTGGCGCATCCCAACCAACCTTTCTGCCTCTGAAAACCAAATCGGGTATAGACCAATTGATCATCGGTGTTTCGGAAGCTGTCGTCCGATTCCAATTAGACATCTACTCAACTCTTTTATTAAAGATTGTAAATCGGGAAGGTTCAAACCAATTTGCCAACCCCCATGGGGAGGAGAACTCGAAATCGCGAATTCAAAGTGGCCGGAAACTGGCTTTGCCAGTTGGTTTCTTATGGCAGCGGTTTACCCCCGGATGGCCGCAGCGGGGTTGATTTCGATCATTCCACACGATGCAGGCAAAACCATGCCGTTCCTGCCATTGGACATCGAATACTGCACTTGGGCCAATTCAGACGCAGAACTAATTTTATGCGAACCAGCTCCCACTCCACCTAGAGTGCCAAAAGCATCGAATCCGAAACCCTGGGATGATGCGGAAGTTGGCCCGTTTCTTCATATTCGCCCCAATGCTAGAGTATTCAGACGGGAACGCAAAAAAATGGGCCCCATGCAGAAGATCTACGAATCTCTCCCCCACCCCGAAGTGCTGACATTTGAGGAATTCCAAGGAGATTTCCGGTCATGGCTACTCCATTGCTCGCAAATAAAAGAAGGTCCTGAATGGTGGATCGATTTTAATCCCATACTCCAGCCCGGAAAGAATGGTGGTGATTTGTTCCTCGACCGATGTTATGATGATGCCGATGTCGTAGTTTGTGGTTCATTCCTAATGCGGATCACGGATGAAATGGCTGCATGGGCCAGGCAATACGGTATAGATGACTGGAACTCTGACATGATTTTACGAGTACCTAAGATTGAAGGACCTTTAACACTTTGGCAGGCAGATTTTGGGAAAAATTTGCTTTTCGAATGGGATAAATCCCCAGCAGGAATTCGCCTCGAATTGTTACTGAAAGCGAAAATGCAACTGAATCAAGCGAAAGTCTACGAGACGACTGCTGGAAGGATGGGTTGGAGTGTTAGATAATAACCGTAGTCGATATCATGATCCCGAAACGAATCATTTGCACCCATAAATCAGAATTCGCCCTGTCACCAAAACTTCGGTTCTGCATGCAGAAAATGCAAGAACTCCACCCTTCGTGGGAGTGGAAATTCTTCTCAGATGCCGATTGTGAAAATTTCATTGAAACTAAAATACCTGAGTATCAGGATCTTTACTTTGGCTATCCTCAACCGGTGATGCGAGCTGACTGCTTTCGCCTTCTCTCGGTCTACCATTTGGGTGGCTTTTACTTAGATACGGATTTCTTGGTAGATCACCCACTCGATCCGCTTTGTAAACACCGGGCGGTATTCCCTTGGGAGATTGAACTCACTCCTGGACGGTTTGAAAAACGCTTCCCGAATTGGTATCGAACTGTAGAAAAGCCACTTAGCGTGGGAAATTATGCCTTCGGCGCTGAAGCTGGACATCCCTTCTTACGAGCTCTTATTGACGAACTCATTAGACGAACGGAATCATTTGAAGCAGAAGATTGCTCAAATCATGATGTCATGTTTGCTACCGGCCCTGATATGCTTACAACTGTTTATTACAGGGATCAACACAAATGGAAAGATGTTGAAATACTAAGTCACCCAAGGGCTGGACTTGGACATTACGGACTTCATTTTGTCACTGGTAGTTGGTGGCAAAATAACAGAAACTGGGGAGCATTGCCATAATATACAACCAAAGATACACAGCATCAAATCATCTAAATTTTTCCATAGCCATGGATTTCAAAGCATCCTGCATATACATCTCCACACGAGGCATTATGCATAACTGTGACATCTCCCCGAAACACTCTATTTCAGATGATACTTTATTCCAACCTAGCATATATAGAAACCTACAAAATAATCAGGCAGTCTATGTAATCACAGATCAACTTGTGCAATTTCTGCACTTCATCGATCAAAATTCACCTCCACCACATCTGAAATTCAATCTGATCACGGGATCTTCTGTAAGATCACCCAGAGAGATTTTAGGCAATCAGGCAATTTCTTATTTATTAAGAAAAATTGCCAATGGAGATTCACCAATTCGAAGTTGGTTTGCACAAAATCATGATGGAGCTGAAAGTGATTTCGTGAAGCGAATCCCGCTTGGATTGGACTATCACTCCCAAGCAAATGGAGATTTTTGGTGGGGACCCAAAATGACACCTCTTGATCAAGAAGAATTGCTGATCAAAATTCACCATAAAGCTCCTAAAAAGCGATTACCTAAAGCTTTTTGTAATTTCCAGTTCAATATGTGGGAGCGACACGGACGAGATCGTCATCTAGCACTCGAAGTCGTCAGAAAAAATCCACATCTCTTTGAATTACCGATTGCGAAAAGCGACCGAGAGACAACCTGGACCCAGCAGAGCCATTACCAATTCGTAGTCTCACCGCACGGGAACGGTTTGGATTGTCACCGAACTTACGAAGCGATTGCACTCGGATGCATTCCCATCGTCAAAAGGAGTGGCATTAGTGATCTTTTCTTAAAACTTCCAGTTTTAGTGCTGGATGACTGGGATGAGATGCCCGATGCGATACAGGATCACGATCGCATTGATCATTTGCTCCAATCAACATCTACTGATGACTTACTTTTATCAAGATGGATCGATCTGATCCGTTCATCACCACGTCAAACTGCTTATGAAGTAAACAGCATCAATCCCACTATTCCCAAATTGATCTGGCAACATGGAGTTTCCATGGATGATCTTACTGATACCGAAAAGCGAGCAATTTGGAGTTGGATAGATCGTAATTCAGATTGGGATTTCCAATTTTGCACCGAGGAAATGCTGATTGAGTTCGCTGATGAATTTTTCACCGAAGAAATGAAAAGCGTCTTCTTCGCATTGCCGAATCAGGCGATGAAAGCCGAAATGTGGAAATATGCGGCCTTGTATGAGTTTGGCGGCATAGCTACCGATATCAGCTCAGTTTGCCGACAGCCATTGAATGAATGGCTAGATGCTGAGCAGGCAGGCGGAGGGAACCGACTGCATGTGGCTTGTGAAAATGACTCAGCTTTGTTCTGTCATCAAACGATCATTGCCTCGCCCGGACACCCGGCTCTAAGAATCGCACTGGATTTAATTGTCGAGCGTGTTTCCAATGAATTAGAAATTCATCAAACCAATTTGAACCGCGCAAGTTATTTGACAGGTGCGGAGTTATGGACCTCCGCAGTTCAGCTTTACCTGGAGAGTAATGAAGAGCCAATGACGCTATTTCATCATCGTTCTTCATTTACTGAAAAGGACATTACCATTCACCCATGTTATTTCTTCGATGGGGTGAAAATTAAGCAATCCAGCGCAAAAACTTAGATCTACAAGCCCTGTCTGAACTACCTCAATTTCCTTTGAGAAATACCATTCAAGATCGTTCCCATTGCTTAGCCAAGGCGTTCAGATGCCAGTCCCGATAGGTGGGTTCGGAAATGGCATGTCGTCCATACTCTTGCTCCAAAACCCGATCCACTTGATGAGGAACGTGGACAGATATCCCATTAACCTCAGATTTGACCAAAGGAAACAAATCCTGAGCTCGATAACGATGAGGGCACTTCGTAATGAGGTCGCTTTCACCAACTGGATAAAGTGCGGTGATATCGATAAAAAGTCCGGTCGGCACGTGGATGAAGCGAGCATCGATTTTATTCGGATCTC
This sequence comes from Luteolibacter pohnpeiensis, assembly GCF_016595435.1. Taxonomy (GTDB): domain Bacteria; phylum Verrucomicrobiota; class Verrucomicrobiia; order Verrucomicrobiales; family Akkermansiaceae; genus Luteolibacter; species Luteolibacter pohnpeiensis. The sequence continues at coordinate 1,050 of NZ_JAENIJ010000041.1, read as the reverse complement.
GGTTCTCAAATGGGTGGCGATTGAATGTCTCGCGCCGAACGTGGTGAGGGTTCACCTCTAACAAATAGTGTCGAACATCGTAGAGTTGATCGTGATTCGGGGCCAGATTGAGTTTTAGCAAATCATCGTAACGCACACACAAGTCGAGGTCATTATCCCAAGGGAGAAGTTTACGACACCAATACCAACCAATAAGCCCTCCGTGCATGAGTATGGCGGTAACTCCGAGTGAATCGCATGTTTTGCTGAAATCACGCAACAACTTCAGAAGGATCTCTCGGGTTATCTCCGAATCCACGTGCCCCCGAAAGTAGCGTAGATCGTAGTGGTAGCCCCCATCCTGGAAAAATTTAACATTGGGATCAAGGCTGCAGTTCTCAACGGCATTCACGGTTGAAGCATGATGCTTAAAAGCGATTTTGAAAACTCGAAAATCGAATTCCGAGTCACTGATCACTTCCATCTACAGCGTAGCATAATCTCGATTATTTATGGATCGCTGTAGAAAGCTTTTCGTTTTAGCAGATCCAGAAATGAGTTAAGTGAGCTGGCCCCCGAAATCCGGCCACTGAATGGCTAAACTAAGTTATGATGCGGGGTGCGGGAGAGTTTGGGACGATGATGGTTCCCAAATCAAGGTTGGAGTGGAGGGGAACTCGAAAGCGGGAAGCTGGAGCGGAGGGCTAGGACCACAGCGGAGGCTTCCCGCTTTCGGCGCGCCGGGGGGTGTCAGGCCGCTCTTGGCGCTGCGGCTGGCGGCCTGTAGATCCGCGACGGCGTGTGGTTGCCGAGGTGCTGGTGCGGTGGCCAGTCGTTAGACCGATTGCCAGAACTCATTTCCGATTGAGATTGGGAAGTGAGCATACGGAGCTCACGGTTCGCGGTTGATCGAGAAGCGCTTGGAGTGAAGTCAATAGCCTGTCAGTCAGCGCAACTCCATCACTGGTCAGGAAGTCTGCCATGAAGTGCCCTTTTAAGTGCTGCCATAGCCTTTCGATAGGATTGAAGTCCGGGCTGTAGGGGGATAGATAGAATGGCTGGATGTGATGC
>NZ_JAENIJ010000040.1 GCF_016595435.1 Luteolibacter pohnpeiensis | reverse complement strand
CGGAATCGATCGATCATGCGAAGAATACAAAAGGAGGGACTGCATGGAATTTTTGAATAATTTGAAAATCAAACATAGAGACATGGAAAACCACTGTCAGTGGCTATGCATAAACTCAATAATCCAGTTATAATCATTGCCAATAATCGATGTTTGAATGGGTTGCTGGTTCTTATGACAAAGGGACATGGATGGGTGTAGAAAACTTCGTGTTTTAGCAGGTTCAGATATGGGTTAGGCTGGCTAGGGCTTCGCTCCAGGGAGCTTCTTGGTAGAGCCAGCTGGTAGCCATCGCAAAAATCGAACGGTCCTCTGAGTGGCGGGATGGAAGACCTGGTTGATGAAGTTGCTAGCTTGTCGGTAGGGTTCACCTTCCCGGTCATGCGAGTTTTCTGTCGGCGCTGTTTCTTCATGATAATGGCACCACACCCAAAGTCGTCTACGCGCGCTCGGACGGCGATGGCAACAGCAACCGGCTTGAATCGATCACCTACCCGGGTGGACGGGAAATCACCCACCAGTATGGATCAAGCAACTCGATGAGTGACTGGCTTTCAAGGCTTGACACCGTCTATGATTCCACTAGTAGTTTTAGCGTGGCTGAGTATTCGTATATTGGCTCCGATACCACCGTGATGTCCATTGCGATGACGCTTTACGCGAGAACCGTAACCCCGGATGCATGGAATCAGATGGTGCGGATGGTGGATGCCAATGCGAGTGTTCCGGGCTCCTCCTCCTCGGGCAGCACGGCGACGATGGACGTGAGCTACGCCTATGACGGCTTATTCCGCCGGACACGCAAATCGTTTTCAGGGACCTCGCGGCCAAGTATCGATTACTACTGGAACGAGCAATGGAAATGCATTGAAGATCGCAACCCGTCGAACAGCTCGCTGAAGAACGAATACCTCTACGGCGGTCGCGGTCGCAACGATCTGGTCGCGCGGAACGCAATCAGCGGAGCAAGCGTGAACCGGAAATACGCGGTGTGCGACAACATGAGCAGCAAGGTATCGATCACGGACACCTCTGGAGTGATTGTCGAGCGCTACCGCTACGTCGCATTTGGCGGAGTGACGGTGCTGACGCCATCATTCAGCGTGCGGACAAGCAGCCTGTATAACTGGACAACGCTGTTCCACGGTGAAGACGCGGATCTTGAGACGGGTTGGTATAACTACGGCTACCGGTATTACCTCACCGAGCTGGGCAGATGGCCAAGCAGGGATCCGATTGAGGAAAGGGGTGGAATCAATCTTTATGGATTCGTGGGGAATAACGGGGTGAATTGGGTGGACGAATTAGGTTTATCGTTCAAAATTGAAACTAACGAAGTTGATGGGCAAATCATTGCAAATGGAAAACCGGCGGCAGGATCCACAGTTGCGACAACGTGGGACTTTGATCCCAATTCTAAAGATGATATACAGGAAAATAAAAATAAGTGCTGCGCCAAGGTGATCAAGGCAAAGGAATTTGTTGGCATTGTTACAGTCACCTTGTTAAAGGGAAGCGCTCTAGCCACAGTAGAAGAAATGCTCAAAAAGCAAGGTCTCGACTATAGCTATGTTAGAGCTCATGAAAACAGGCGAGCGACTTCCTACCAGAAAGCGTATGATGCTTACTATAAGGAAGTAAGTGGTAAGGGTAAATGGGTAACAGTTTGGGGGGAAGTTTGCTGTAAGAAACCAGGTGATGCCAAAAAAGTGCTGCAGAAATATCTCAATTCAGCACGAAATGGTGCGGATAAGCAGGCGATTCAATATTTATTAACAACAAACAGATTTTTGTCGCAGAATCGGACCACTTTAAACCTGTCAGTTCCAAATCCGCCTGCGTATATTCCTTCAGCTAGAGAGGTTTGTGACGGCGAAAATTAATTTCTCTTTTTGTATGAAATCTTGTTATTGTTTGGTCATGTTATTTTTATACGGATGCAATAGTTGTAGGTTAAGCTCAACGGGTGACAGCTTCGACAACAAGCAGCAGGTTGGGATTCCTAAACATACTATAGAATTGGATGATCACCGAGAAGAGCGATTGAGTAAGCTGGCTGAAATACAGGAGACGGGGAATTGGTATCTCGATACGGAAAGTTCAACTTCCCAAGACAAATAGAACCACGCCAATACAGCCAAAGGGATTGCCGGAGTTGTCATTGGGGTCAGGTGTCTCATTTTAACATTTCAAACCGTTAGATTTTGAATCCACGCTCCGCACCGCAAAGACATCCCGGCGGACTGGCACGCGCTCTGCGGGCCTCTGGGAACATGTGACTTCGTGTTGTAATGCGGAGTGCCCGTTTCGGTCGCAGGCTCCCTTCACTTCCCCCCGTCATGGTCCCTCCCCGCAAGCGGGGACCCCTCCATGCCGCCGCCACTTCGTAATGGATCGGTGTAGAATAATGGATCGGTGTAGAAAACTCCCTCGAATTTTTCCCGCTTCGAACCTGTTTCTTGGCTCTAGGATCAACGTAGCACGCTTCAGTCCGACAGGGTTTCACGACTTCAGAATTCCCCTCAAATCACGAAAAAATATACCCTATGACGCATTAAAACATTGACCTGGTAGGTGCCCCGAAAAATTGTAAGCGGTAAGCGGTAAGCGAAGCACCCCACCGAGTTCATAAACGCTGTAGGCATATCGGTTATGGCATTTATGATGCCGCCGTCCTTATGGGCTGTCCTTGCCGGTTCCAATTGCCCGGGAGTAGTCCGCCAAGATTGTGATTGGTGGTGGTTGGCAGGCGTTCTAGGACATCTTTGAAGTAGCCGTGCGGATCGATTCCATGGTGACGGCAATTGGCGATGAGGGTGAAGAAGATGGCGCTTTTCCAGCCGCTGTTTTCACGACCAATAAAGAGCCAGTTCTTCTTGCCGATGGCAGTTGGACGGATGGCGTTTTCGACGAGGTTGTTGTCGATCTCGACGCGTCCATCGAGGAGGTATAGACCAAGCCTTGGCCATAGTTCGAGGGTGTAGCGGATCGCCCTGCCCAAGCTGCTCTTGGGAAGGATGCCGCGCCGAGTTTCTAACAGACGGAAGATTTTCCCGAGCCGTTGATAAATGGGATGACCTTCGCTGGCGCGGGTGGCGGCTCGCAGGGCGGGTCCGGCTCGGGCCTTTCTGAGGCGCGATTCAATGGCGTAGAGGTGGCCGATCTGACGCAGGATGAATCCAACGAGCCGGGGCGATTGGTCGCGGGCATCAAAAAACTTGCGTCGCGCGTGGACCCAGCAGGCGGCAAGCTCGATGATTTGACCGCGGGCGGCAGCGGCTCTGCGATACGTTTCGTAGGCGGCGTAGCCGTCGCTTTGGAGGACGCCTTGGAAGGCGGCCGGGTGGCCAGTGTCACGGTGGTGGCAGAGGATTTCATCAAGGTGAAGGTGGGAGCGTCCCGGCCGCCAATCGTAGAGAAGGATGCCATCCGAACTACGATAAACCCAATAGTAGCCGGTTTTGGTTTTGCCATGGCTGGGTTCTTGGTAGCGGACGGGTGTTTGATGCTCCCCTCCGGTCGCACCCCTTCGGGGCACGTCGCGTTCGCTCCTGTCCATGTCGCTCCGCTCCATTCGTCGATTTGGAGATAGGAGGATTCCAACAGATGGCGTTTGAGGAGCTGGTAGAGCGGCATGAGCCGGTCTGCGGCGAGAGCTTCCCAGTTCATCATGGTTTGGCGCGGGATAGCGACGTCATGACGCTGGCGGAACAGGCTTTCTTGACGGTAAAGCGGCAGGGACCAGGCATACTTGTTGACGAGGATTTCGGCAATGAGGCCGGGGGTGGCGAGACAGCCGTCCTGCAGGCGGACGGGTAATGCGGCGATGACGGGGGGCGCAGCTTTAGCAGCGAGGCGGACGTATTTGCGCCGGATCAGGCGGCGGCGTAAAAACTTGCCGGGGCGGTAGTCGAGCTGCTCGCTGACTTCTTCGCCGATACAGCGCCAGGCTTGCGGACAGGCTTTGACCGGTTCGGGATCGAGGAAAATTTCTTCGACAGGAAGGTGTTCAGGGATGCGTGGTTTGCGGGATTGATCGGGACGGCGTTTGATGACTGCGAGTTCTTCAGCCGCCGGTGCGCCTCCGGCGACGGGTGGCTTTTTTAGCGCATCGGGATCTAACGAAAGTTCAAGCTGCCCAACATCGAGCTTTTCACTGCTGCTGCCGAAAAGTTTCCTTAAAACGAGGTCGAGCTTCTGGCTGAGAAGTTTATTTTCGAGTTCGAGCTGCGCGATGCGTTCGTCGCGACGGGCGATTTCATTCAAGAGTTGCTGCTCGCGTTCCGGGCTCATCTACTATGACGACAGTAGTAGCAAACGCCATGCCGCAGTAATCGGAAAGAAGGTGAATTTGGTGAGAATCACTCCCTTTCGTACCATGGGCGCAGGCAGCCGTTCTTCATATCGATGCCGTCCATGAGCAGCGACAAGGCTTCAGGCGCGAGCTTGAGTTTCGCCTTGTTGGGGTCAGTGACTTTGGGCCAGCTGAAGCTGCCTTTTTCAAGCCGCTTTGCTAAAACCCAAAGTCCACTTCCATCCCAATAAAGCAACTTCAGGCGGGTGCGGCTCTTGTTGGTGAAGGCGAAGACGGCACCCTGCATCGGATCTTCGCCGAGCCTTTCGCTCACCAGCGATTGCAGCCCGTTGAATGACTTCCTCATGTCGCACGGCTCTAGGGCAAGGAAGACACGGAGATTGCCAGCGAAGCTCAGCATGGACGCAGGGCGGTGATGAGTTCGACCGCCAGTGGAACCGAAACGCTGCCGGTGACGCGGATGGATAGTCCTCCAGGCAACAGGATTTCCACCAGAGCGGCCGGAGACGGGTCTTTCGAGGTCGGAGGCTCGATGGATTGCAGCAGATCCACCTCCGCCAAGGTCAGCTTCAGGGTTTCGTTGATGACCGGCTTCTCCACGGGATAGAGCCCTCGCTCGCGACGGCGTTTCTGAATCCAGTTGGCGAAAGTCTGATAGTTGATGCCATGCAGGCGGGCGAACTCCAATCCTTTCAGCCCGCTTTCATCAAATGCATTCAGCAAAGCCTCGCGATGCTCCTTTGATAGCGTAATTCGTCCCAGTGCGTCGGTCTTCAAGACCGTAGTCGTAAGTGCCATAGACATATAAAATATGACACTTAGGCACGATCGCATAGGGGGTGCAGGGCTTACCGCTTACGGAATTTCTACGCTCTGATTGTACTTTCGTGCCGCTGACATCGTATGCTGTAAGCGTGTTCCCAATTGTCTCCGGAAGAGCGTTTCAGAAGCAGTATCGTTGTTGTCATAAGCATATTGGATATGACGACAACGAACGAAGCACCTGTAAGGCGGTCGTGGTCGCAACGATCTGGTCGCTCGGAACGCAATCAGCGGAGCAAGTGTGAACCGGAAATACGCGGTGTGCGACAATATGAGCAGCAAGGTATCGATCACCGACATCTCTGGAGTGATCGTCGAGCGCTACCGCTACGTCGCGTTTGGTGGAGTGACGGTGCTGACACCATCATTCAGCGTGCGAACAAGCAGCCTGTATAACTGGACGATGATGTTCCACGGTGAAGACGCGGAGCTTGAGACGGTTTGGTATAACTACGGCTACTGGTATTACCTCACCGAGCTGGGAAGATGGCCAAGTAGGGATCCCATAGGGGAAAAGGGAGGGCTCAGTCTGTTCGCATTCGTGGGAAATGATGGAATCAACAGATACGATTATTTAGGCTTGAGTTTGTTCGGAGATGTCGATAAAGTGTGGGCTTCCTGGGGTGATAATACTATGCTTATGAAAGATTCTTGAGATAGACAGCAGTCTTGTAAAGTATTTAAGAAATGGTATGATAAGGAAAAAACAGAGACGGTAAATGGCTTCTCGATATTCCAAAATGTCCGGATAAATTATGTGAATGTAGTGATAACGGTCTAAACCTTCGGAGCCGAATCAGGACTTACACCCAAAAGCATAGAATTGCATAAGAAGTAAATCAAATAAAACAAAATCAGGGCAACAATGCTGTTATGAATCAGATGGTAATCTTATTACGGAAGGACAAGGCGCCGGCACGCCTGATTTCGTTGCACTCGAAATATCAGTTACTGAGCATTATTTGTCTGATGTCGAAGCATACATTTTTGCTGAGCATTGTGGGTCAGAGGCCATTGCTCAGTATCTGGAGCGCAGACCTCCCTCACAAGGAGGAGGTGAGTGTTAATTTTAGATTTTATGAAAAAAATACGTAAATCATTGATTTCATTATTAATGTTGTTATTATGTGGTTGCGCTAATACCAATCCTAGTCCAGCCTATAATTTGGAGTTAAATAAGGTTAAGGAATTTGTAAAGGTTGGGGATGATATATATAGCGCTAAAGAAAAATTAAAAAAAATCGGGAAAGATTGTTCTGAAGTTTATGATCCAACCGGTCTTGGTGATAATTTAATGATGATAGTTAATCATGAAAATCTCACCCCGACAGGAGGATTTCTGTACGCGGCTGGTATTAATGTTAATAACTCACTAATATCAACAGTCATAGAAGCAAATATGAATGGTGTTATAACCAGTATTGAATAAGGCGAAATCTGTATCAAGGTATATGGGCTATGTGAAGAACTGTGACAAAAGTGAACAGTGGCATCTGAAATTTATGAAACTCTAAGTTAAGAGTGGATCGATGTAGAAAACTTTGCGTTCTAGCAGATCTAGATATGGGTGAGACGGGCCAGGGCTTCGCTTCAGGGGCTTCTTGACAGAGCCAGCTGCGTAGCATCGAAAAAATCGAACGGTCGTCTGAGTGGCTCGCTGGAAAACTTGTTTGATGAAGCTATTCGCTTCCTAGTAGGGTTCGGCTTCGCGGTTCTTGAGTGTTTTTGTCGGCGGTGCTTTTTCCTGGTTTCTACTTCGTCACCGATTCCTTCTGCGCATTGGATGGCTTGTTCAAATAGCAGGGGCAGGTTGTGAGACAGACATTGAAATAGGGCTTCGACTTCTTTAGGTGTTACGGGTCGAATTATCATCGTACCTTGTGACCGGATTGTGGTCGTAGGATTTTGAGCGGATGACCGAGCTTTGATCGTAATTTCGTGCCGCTGGCATCGTAATTCTGGGGGTGGGTCATGATGGCCGTGGAGGCTCCGGGACGGGGCTCTGCCCCGGACCCCGGGATTTTTACGAGGCATGACCTCTTGCTCTTGAACGGGTGATTTTTACGACATGAAGGGCCGTGGCTGCGAGGGTGCGGCCACGGCCCTTGTTTTTTTTACGACACGTTCGGTCGCTGTCGATCCCGGTTATCCCTGGCTGGTTGCATCCCAGCAGAGCCAGCGTCCGTTTGGCCGGAAGAGTTTTGTTCTACGGTGCGGTGGCGGATTTGTGGTTGGAAGTGAGGATGGGTGGCTGGGGTTCGGACTGGGGATTGTGACGCCAGTGGGGCTGGAGGAGGACGGCGTTGACCTGTTTGAGATCGACGGTTTTGGTGCGGTCTCGGACGGCTTCGATGGGGAGGCCAGCACGGCTGCGTGGGTAACGGCGGAAAATGGTCGGGAACAGCCACCACCGGGTACGCTCCGGTTGCTCGTTTGCGTTTTTGCAGCCAGGTCGCAAAGGTCTGATATTTGAGGCCGTGATGGGCAGCGAATTGAGGGCCACTCATGCCGCTGTTTGCGAAAACGTCCACAAATGCGTTTCGTTGCACGGCATTGAAACACAAACAGCCCATTTGATCCTGACGGATCAACTCAAGATTCGTAGATGTGATATCCACAACGACTCTGACATCTACGAAATCACCGGAGCAATGGTAAGCACACGGTGTTTGGGACTACGTTTACGATTCGATCTTGTTTGTGACTAAATGGAAATGTTGTGGATTTTTAATACGGCTTGATTGAATTGTTAGATCCCAATGCAATCTGTTTCTGGATTCGGTTTGAAGTGATTGCGATGGTTTTGGATATTTGATCCGATATTGATGATGATTTATGAATGCTGCTTTTTGGTGATTTGAGGAATTTGAGTTCTTATATGGATTGATCCGGCTCACACTTATATCTCAATCGTTTATATGGTATCTGGGTAATGGTCTTTCTGAGTAATGGTCTTTTTATCCAGAAATGACGGTTGCGTGACGCAATTCCAGGGGATAATTGAGGCCACCGCGTGCCGGGTTCCATGAACTCCTTCAGGTAACGTGTGAGCAACCGTATGAATCATTTTCATGGATAAGCCGTTACCTATTCTTACTGAATCCCCTACAGCCAAGCCCGGCAAAATGTTCATCCCGATCCTTGCCTGGCTGATGGGGTTCACCTCGCTCTCAACAGATGTTTATCTGCCAGCCATGCCAACGATGCAGTCCGACTTGCACGGAAATGTGGAGCTAACAGTAACTGGATTTCTGATTGGATTTGCAGCCGCTCAAATTTTTTGGGGGCCATTCAGTGATCGGTATGGTCGCAAGCTGCCGTTAGCGATCGGATTGATCTTATTCGTTATCGGTTCAATGGGTTGTGCCCTATCCAATACCATGATTGCTATTGTGAGTTGGCGTATTATTCAAGCGTTTGGCGCTTGCACCGGTCCGATGATCGCACGAGCCATGGTGCGCGACACTTTTGCTAAAACGGAAGCTGCTAGAGTGCTATCTGGCTTGATGATTTTGATGGCGATTGCTCCCATTGTGGGGCCTTTGTTGGGTGGGCAGATTCTGGTCTATTCAACCTGGCATGCCATTTTCTGGTTTTTGGGAATTGTTGGCACGATCATGTTTTTTTCGCAATTTTTACTGCCTGAAACTCATCCGCTCCAGAGGCGATCGGATCATTCGATCGGTCAGGCATTTCGCAACTATCTGCATTTGCTTGGTAACGCACGCTTCATGCGATATACGCTTTGTGTGACATTTTTTTATGTCGCAGTTTTCGCATTCATCGCGGGATCACCGGCAGTCTATATCCGTTATTTCCACGTATCGGAACAAAACTATGGTTGGTTGTTTGCAGTGAATGTCGTCGGACTGATGGGCTTCAGCATGTTGAACCGCAAATTGGTAACATTGTTCAACCTGGATTATATCCTGCGCATATCGACGTTGATTTCGATGACGTCCGCAATCGTTTTGTTGATCATGGTATTGCTCAACTTTGGAGGATTGTTAGCTGTCGTCATCGGGATCTTTTTCTTCTTTGCGATGAATGGTTTTATCGCCGCTTGCTCCACGGCCGCGGCCTTGGACGATGTGCCGGAAATTGCGGGTGCTGCATCTGCTCTGCTTGGTAGCCTGCAGTATGGCAGTGGCATTGTTTCGACATTGTTGCTTTCGTTTTTCGGCAATGAAACACCGGTTACCATGAGCTGGATCATCGCGATTTTCACGACCCTTGCCGCATTGTTGATGAAGCCATGGCTATGGAATCGCAACCGACGCCTTGCTGCCTGATTTGAAAATAGCCCTCCGCATCCAGTTGAATGCTTTCCGCAGCAAAATTGGGATAGTTACACCAGAAGTAGGTGATGGAGTCTGCCGAGTGAGCTCATTCACTCGTTATGAAAACCAGGCCACTCGGAAAGAATGGTCTTGGATCGTGCCAATTCAGAATTCGCCAATGGCCACCGATATCTGTCCATTTTCATGAGGAACAGAATCGAGGTATCCCGTGCGGTAAAATGGTGCGGCTTTAGTGGCCTTGAGGTTTCTCGCGCGGATCCCACTCGCGGCGGGTGCGGGAGCGGACCGATAGAATCACCGGAACTCCGGGGGCTGGGTGAGCTTCGCGGAATCGATTCACCAAGTATTGCTCGTAACTTGCGGCCATGAGGCGTTTGTCGTTGACGAACAGGACAATGGTCGGGACGGGGATCACGCTGTAGCGCTCATTGAGTGCGGCGGTGGCGTAGTAAAGTTTCAGCCTGCGGCGCAGTTTGCGATCGATCGGCGGAATGGTTGCCTCGAATGCGGCTTGCAGGATCCGGTTCAGTTTGCCGGTGCTCGGGACGTCCTGGGCGGTTTTGCGAATCTTCAACGCTTCCTTGAGCACGTGCTCAACGGCGGTTCCATTTTTCGCGGAGCAGGCGACGAATGGGGCGTAGGAGAGGAAGAAGAGTTCGCGTTTGACGTGCGCGGTCGCTTGCTCGACGCGGGCTTTCCGCGGGGCATCCGGATGGAAAAGATCGAATTTGTTAAGGACGATCAGGCACGGCTTTTTCTCGTCCATGATCAATTGGGCGATCTTGCGATCCTGCGCGGTGATGCCAGCGGCCAGGTCGATGACGAGAACGCAGAGATCGGAGCGGCGGACGGCTTTCTCGGTGCGGATCGCGGAGAAGACCTCGACGGAGTTGTCGCGCTTACCGCGAGGTCTGAGGCCAGCGGTATCGATCAGCGTGAAGTTTTCGCCTTGGAATGAGTATGGCAAATCGACGGCATCCCGGGTGGTGCCGGCGATGTTGGAGACGATGGTGCGCTCGTCGTGAAGGATCGCGTTGATCAAGGAGGATTTGCCGGCATTTGGTTTGCCGACGATGGCCAGCTTGATGCCGACGGCTTCCGCTTCCACGGCGACTTCTTCGGTTTCGGCAGCCAATGGTGAAATGACTTCTTCGATCGCGTCGAGCAGGTGGCCCATGTTGCGGCCGTGCTCGGCAGAAACAAAGATGGGCTCTTGAAATCCGAGCCGGGCGAAATCGGAGAGTGATGACTCGTGTTTGTCGTCGTCCACTTTGTTCAGCACGAGGCGGACGGGTGGCTTGGCCTTGCGGAGTTTTTGGGCGAGCGCCTGATCGATCGCGGTGAGGCCGTCGTGTGCGTCGACCACGAAGAGAATGAGATCGGCGGTTTGCATGGCGATATCCGCCTCGATGGCGACTTGTTCGCCAAAGCCATCGTCCAGGGTGGCGCCGATGCCGCCGGTGTCGATCAGGGTGCAGGGAGTGCTGGTCAATTCCGATGGCGCGGAAATCCGGTCACGCGTGACTCCGGGCTGATCGTGAACGATCGCGATCTTTCTTCCGGCGAGGCGGTTGAAGAGGGCGGATTTGCCCACATTGGGGCGTCCTACGATGGCGACGGTGGGCATGGGACGATAAAAGGCCGAAGTGTGATATTACTCAAAGAAAAACCCCGCCTTTTCAGGCGGGGTTGTTACGAACGGGGATGGCGGAGCGGACGGGACTCGAACCCGCGACCTCCAACGTGACAGGCTGGCGCTCTAACCAACTGAGCTACCGCTCCATGTCCCGCTCGGGTGCGCGGAAGCTAAGGAGTGAATCGGGTCTCTGCAACACCTTTTTTGCTGTTTTTTGATTTTTTTTCAGAGGCCCGATTTCCGTCGTAAAAGTGATCCATTTTCTAACAGATTCCGCGTTTTTTCATTGCATTAGGAGAGCGTTTCGGTAGCGGCCTCCAGCGATGCCAAATCCTCGATCGAATGGACGGTGACGTCTTTATCGATCTTGCCAACCAAGCCGGCGACGACCTTTCCGGGGCCGAGCTCAAGGAAGTTGCGGTGTCCGTCTGCGATGAGTTTGCGGATCGATTCGGTCCAGCGCACGGAGCCGGTGACTTGCTTTTCCAGCGTGGTGCGGATGTCGGCTGGATCGGAAACCGTGGAAGCGGAGTAGTTGGCGACCACTGGAATCGCGGGCGGTTGGATGGAGACGCCTGCAAGTTCGGCTGCGAGCTGGTCCTGCGCGCTTTGCATCAGGCGGGAATGGTAAGCTCCGGCGACATTCAGTTTGATCGCTCTGCGGATGCCGTAGTCTTTTGCCTGTGCAATGGCGGCCTCAATGCCAGCGGTGGTGCCGGAAAGTACGATTTGTCCCGGTGCGTTGAAATTGGCGACGTCGACATCGGCTGCTTTCGCCAAAGCGGCGACCTTATCTTCATCACCGCCGATCAGAGCTGCCATCGCGCCTTCGGTTGCGAGGCAAGCCTGCTCCATGAATTCTCCGCGGCGGGCGACGAGCTTCAGGCCGTCTTCGAACGAAAATGTTCCAGCGGCGGCGTGCGCGGTGAATTCTCCCAGAGAAAGTCCGGCGGCGGCGACCGGGGTCAGATTCGGCAGTCGCTCTTTAATTAGAGCGAGCGCGATCAGTCCATGGAGGTAGAGTGCGGGTTGGCAGCGCGAGGTTTTGGTGAGTTCTTCGTCCGGTCCATCGAACATGATGTCGGTGAGGGAATAGCCAAGGGTGAGATCGGCCTGATGGGCGAGATCACGCGCGGTGGCGGATGACTCGACCCAGTCTTTTGCCATGCCGACTTTTTGTGCGCCTTGGCCGGAGAAGAGGATAACAATATTGCTCATGCTTTACTTGGTGGGTGTGTAGATAAAGGGGGGCTTGGAGTTGGGCGGGCGGTTATGGCTCGATTGCGCGGATTTTCAAGTTCCGGAACGAGCAGGCGTCGCCGTGATCGGTCAGCATGATGTGGCCGCTGATTTTTTCGGCAAAATCTTTTTGGTCCTTGAACTTGCTCTTGGAAATGGCGGCCTTCAGCTCATCGCTGCCGAGAGTGTAGGAGACGACTTTTTTGCCGTTGAGCCAATGTTCGACCTGATTGCCGCGGACGATGATCCGCGATTGATTCCACTCGCCGACAGGTTTGAGCGTTTTATCAGCGGCGGGTGGGATGATGTCGTAAAGGGCTGCGGTTTGGCGATCGGTTCCGAGTTTCCCGTCCGGGTGGACTGCGTCATCCAGCATTTGGTATTCGGGGCCGGGAGCGGACGGGCGTTTTTCGGTGACGAGGTATTTAATGCCGTTGTTGCCTCCGGGGGTGATGGACCATTCCCAGCTGAGTTCGAAATCGGTGAACTCATCGGTTGTGATGATGCTGCCGCCGGGGATCATCGCCAATTTTTTGAGAATGCCGTCCTCGATTTTCCAGCCCGGCCCGGGTGGTTTTTCGCTGCCGTAGATTCTCCAGTTTTTTAGGTCCTTGCCGTTGAACAGCAACTTCCAGCCAGCCTTTTTCTCCGCAGTGGAGAGTTGGTTGATGCTTTCCGCAGGGAGCAACATCATGGAGGCAGCGAAGAGCAGGACGGTATGAGTCAAGATTTTGCGCATGCTCTAGTGATCGGGCGTTGAGTCCGAGTTGTCACGTCGTTTGTCTTGCACTGGCAGTTTGTCAGAAGTCGGAAAATGAGCGAGTCTCCGCAGTGTCGAAGATGAAATTGCTGCCCCCCGCGTTGGTATTTTCCCTGATTTTTACTCTGACGGGGTGCCAGACCATCGAGTTCTACCGCCAGGCGATAGGTGGTCAGATTGAGATTCTCACGAAAAGCAGGCCGACCGAAAAGGTTTTGGCTGACCCAGCGGTGGCCGAAAAAGTGAAGGTCAAGCTGAGGGAGGTGGAGCAAATCCGCGAGTTCGCCTCCACGTCATTGTCGCTTCCGGGCGATGAAAGTTACGGGAAATATGCGGATCTCGGCCGAGAATATGTCAGCTGGGTTTTGTATGCGGCGCCGGAATTTTCGCTGAAACCGAAGACCTGGTGGTATCCGACCTTAGGGGAACTTGATTACCGCGGCTATTTCCGTGCCGAAGATTCAAACCAATTGGCCGAAAAACTCCGGGCTGAAGGGTATGACGTTTGCGTGGGGGGCGTGGATGCTTACTCCACCCTCGGCTGGTTTCACGATCCGGTTCTGAACACCTTTGTGGCCTATTCGGATGTGGATTTGGCCGAGTTGATCTTTCATGAGCTGACGCACCGGAAGCTTTTCCGCAATGGCGATACGGATTTCAACGAGTCGCTGGCAAATGCGGTTTCTGAAATCGGGGTGCAGCGCTGGTTGGCGGCAAATCATCGGGATGCCGATTTGAAAAAATACCGGGAACGGCTGGTGAAACGGCAGGAATTTTACGCGCAGATCGAAATCGCACGCGGTGCTTTGGAAAAGCTTTACGCCTCCGGGATTCCGCCAGAGCAAATGCGTGAGCGTAAAAAAGCGATTCTCGCCGACCTGCAGCAGGCATTTCGTGACTTGCGCAAGCGCTGGGGTGGGCGAGGGCTCGAAGGCTGGCTGAAAGAGGACATCAACAATGCCCATCTGGTTTCTTTAATCACCTATCAAGAGCATGTGCCCGCGTTCAAGCAGCTGTTGGAGGAATGCGGTGGAGACCTGGATGTATTTTTCAAGAAAGCCAAAGACCTGAAGTTCTCCGAACCGTGAAATTCCGGGACTTGCAGAAATGCTGGCTGCGGGCTATTTGAAGGACAACAATGAGCACCGAATCTCCACAAATCACCGCCTACCTGAAAACCTTTTGCGGCTGGAGCGAAGGCGTCCGGGCGATCATGCGCAAATACAACCTGTCGTTTGAGGAAAAGGACATCATCAAAAATCCAGCATTCCGTTGGGAAATGGAACAACGCAGCGGGCAGCCGCTCTCTCCTTGCGTCGAAATCGATGGCACCATGCTTGCGGACGTGAGCGGCGAGGAAGTCGAGCAGTGGCTCGTCTCAAACGGATATGTCCAGCAAAGTGAAAAACCTGCGGACGCTCCAATCGACTCCGCTTGCACCGATGAGCAGCATGCGGCGATGGCGCGCGGCAATTTCAAGGTGCCCGGCACGATCAAATTCCTCGATTGATTTCCCTGATGGGTGCTTTCGGTGAAAATTTCTCAGACAAACCCTGATCCCGGAGGCATTCTCCAGTAGATGGCGCAGGGAAACCGCAAACTTTGGAAAGAGTGGCTGGCCGAGAACGGTCCCAGATTGCTGCTCTTTGCCCGTGGCTGGAGCAACTGCCAGCACGATGCCGAGGATCTCGTCCAAGAGGCGATCCTGCGCATGTGGAATTATCAGTCCGACAAGGGCGAAGGTCCGCCGGATTTGCCATTGGCATTTTCGACCATTCGCTTTTGCGGACTGAATCACCACCGCAGTGAATCGCGCCGCAAAAAGCGCGAAGAATCGGTGATCTATTTGAACGACTTCCAGGACGTGTGGCTCGATCCGGTTCTGGAAGACGATGAAGAAGCGGAATTGCTGCGCGATGCCGTGCAAAATCTCAGCGAAAAGCTGCGCGAGGTGGTGGTGATGAAAAGTTGGGGTGGCCTGACATTCGCCCAGATTTCGGAGGCTTTGGCCATTTCGCCGAATACCGCCGCATCGCGGTATCGGTATGCTTTAGAACAACTTGCGCATGAATTGCGCCGATTGAAGGAGGTCCGTCATGCAAGCGCCTGAATCCATTGAAGAAACATTGGCTCGGTTAATGCCTAGCGCGTTGAGCGTTAGCGGGCAGGAAGCGATTGAGCAGATGTTCGACGAACTCATGGGGCCTGAAGAGCCCGAGATTGAAGAAATTTCGTCTCAATCCGTCACCAGGAAATCTGCGGCACGTCGGGCTGCGATCCCGATCGGAATGGCAGCCGCGCTGGCAGCGCTAGCCGTGATTTCTTTCAGAAACGATGTGCAGTCGGATCAGGTATCGATCTTCCAAAAATCGATCAGCACCGTGCCAGCAGGAATGGTGGTGGTCGGTGAGGAAGACCGCATTGAGAACATGACTGACGAGGGGTGGATGTCGGATTCCGATGGAACGACCATGCAAGCCGTGCGGATGCGTGTGGTGCAGGAAAACACCGTTCGCGATGAAGAATCGGGGATGGTTTTCCAACTCACCGAGCCGCGTGAGGAAATGGTGCTCATCCCAGTTAACAGCTTTTGATCATGCTTTATCGCATTTTAGGTCTGTATGGGTTGGCGATCGCTTCCATTGCCTTGGCGGAAGAACCGCAAGTCGACCCAACGCCGAATCCGGATCCAGCGCCGACCTCAGAGACGGCCAAGCCGACTCCTGGATTTCCAATTCCATTGCCTCCAGAATCGACCGGCCAGCCATGGCTTGGCGTGAATTTGGGCAAGCCCGATCCAACGGTTACTGCTCACATCCCGACTCTCCCGCCCGGGATCGGCATGATTGTTGAGTCGGTGGTTCCCGGCAGCCCCGCAGAGGCAGCCGGATTGGCTTCGCCGGATCTGCTGTGGAAACTCGGGGATCAGATGCTCGTCAACTATGGCCAGTTGGTCACTTTGTTGCGTCTTTCCAAGCCGGGTGATGAGGTGACCCTGTCGATTTTCCGCGCCGGGATTCCCATGGAGATCAAACTGGTTCTCGGCGAGGCACCGCCACCGCGAAAAGGATTCAATGCCGAGCTGGCAGAGCGGATTTTGATGCCGGATGAGAAAAGTCCGGTCCGGATGGTGAAATTTGATTCTCAGAGTGCGATTTTCTCCGATGAAGACTCGGGTAAGGCCGTGGTTAGCCGGGAAGGGGAGGCTTACAAAGTCGTGATTACGGATCCGGAAGGAAAAGTGATTTATGATGGCGCATTCCCGGAAGATCGTGAAGCCGCTGGGATTCCGAAGATGTGGTTGCATCGAATCTACGTGTTGCGGAGAGGCCTGGAGCGCGCTTTGGAGAACGAAATGGTCCCGGTCAGACCACCTCGTCCTAGGGTCATTCCGCCAGATTCAACTACGAAGTAATGAGGTTTTCGACAGGAAGCCTTGCGTTTTAGTGCTCTGGTTTGCATCTTCCGCCTCATGCATCCTGATGTTGCGAAGCTGGTTGAAGCCGGTCGCATTCCAAAACCTGTCGGCGAAAGGCTATCTCAATTAGCCCCCGGAAATTTCTGTCTCCACAAATCTTTCGGCGCCGGAAAGGTGGTCGAATGGGATCTGCCTTCTAAAAAAGTCACCATAGATTTCGAAAAGTCTCCTGGCCAGACGATGGAACTGCAGTTCGCGTTCCAACGTACGGAATGGATTCCGGCAGACGATTTCCGCGCCAAGAAAATTGAGCAAAGAGAGGAACTCCACGTTGCCTCACAAAATGACCCCGTCGGAATGGTGGTCCATTTGCTGGAAAGTCATGGCGGTAGCATGACGGTTGATGCGCTGGAGAAAGAACTCTCCGGCACCGTGATCCCTGAGAAGAGCTTCAAAAAATGGTGGGACACCACCAAGAAAGCCCTGCGGGAAAGCCGTCGTGTCGTTGTTCCCGCGAAGCGTACGGAAGCTCTGGTTCTGCGTTCGACCGATGTGAGCCCGGCAGATTCCCTGATCGCCGATTTTGAAGCGTCGAAGGATATCAAAGGCATGATCCGTGCGCTGGAAGCCATCGCTGCGGACATTGGCGCCTTTGAGGCCGATAGCACACCGCTGAAAAATCTCCTCAACGACATCGATGAAGGCGCCAAAAAAGCTGCCCGCGTCCAGTTGGGCCAGGCGCTGCAATTGGTCGCCGCCCGTGACGAGGTGATTGGTTCATCCAAGGCCCTCGAACTCGATCCGACCGCGGTCCGCCTTTCAGATCTGGTTCTCACCGCAGATGCTGAAAAGCTGGCGGAAGACATCGGAACCCTTCCTTCCGGTCGCCAGCGCGCGATCTTCGAAGCATTCCCCACCGCATTCGGAGAAGAATGGGTGGAAAAAATGGTGCTCGTTTTCGACCGTGTCGGTGCCCGTGGTGTCACGGAAATCGCCCGTATTCTGGCAGACCGCACCGAGCTGGAAGCCCTGGAAAATCATCTTCGTTCCGCACTTGCGCGCCGTGCTCTCGGACCAGACGCCTTGATCTGGGTCTGCCGTGAACGCCGTTCCACCGCCTCCGAAGTGTTCGGCGCGGATGTGGGAGCATCGATTCTCAATCTGCTCGAGAACGACCACCTTTCGGATGGACCTCGCAAAACCTCACGTCTGCAAACTCTGCTGAACGACGACAAGACCCTGCTTGTCGACTTGGTGGAAATCATGGACGTGAACGAGTCACGGAATTTTGCCCGCCGCTTGCTGGATTGCCCGGTGTTTGGCGATCTTGAGAAGAAATCGCTGATGGCTCG
Source organism: Luteolibacter pohnpeiensis (assembly GCF_016595435.1). Classification (GTDB taxonomy): domain Bacteria; phylum Verrucomicrobiota; class Verrucomicrobiia; order Verrucomicrobiales; family Akkermansiaceae; genus Luteolibacter; species Luteolibacter pohnpeiensis. The sequence continues at coordinate 8,499 of NZ_JAENIJ010000040.1, read as the reverse complement.
CATCATCAAGGCCCGCCCTGAAACCGCAGAGCTGGTCAGTGGCGAAAGCGGTCGCAAAAAAGAAGAAGCCCTCGTGGTTTCCTGGGAAAGTCTTGAGCGCAAAAAAGCTGAACTGGATGATATGATCCGGGTCCGCATCCCGCAAAACACGAAAGACATCTCCATCGCCCGCTCCTACGGTGACCTTCGCGAAAACTTCGAATACAAATCCGCGAAGGACCTGCAAAAAGTCCTCATGCGCCGCAAGGGCGAGCTGGAGCGGGACATTGGTCGCGCCCGGGGAACGGACTTCAAAGGGTCCGATGCCAGCTCGATCAATATCGGTACGATTGTCACCTTGGTCGATGAATCTGGCCAGGAAGTTGAAATGACCGTCCTTGGTGCCTGGGATTCGTTCCCGGACAAGAAAATCGTTTCCTACCTCTCCGAAGTGGGTAAATCACTCGTCGGCCGGGTCCCGGGTGATGCGGTTCGTGTCCGCGACACCACCACCGAGGCGATGCAGACGCTGACCATCCGCTCGATTCGCCCATACAATCCTTGATCGGCTATCGCCAAATCTCCACTCCCTACTACCACACTTATGGACTACACCACCATTGTTGAAATCCGCGGTCGCGAAATCATCGATTCGCGCGGCAACCCTACCGTCGAAGTTGATGTGCAACTTGAAGGCGGAGCAATCGGCCGCGCGGCGGTTCCTTCCGGCGCATCGACCGGTGAAAATGAAGCTGTCGAACTGCGCGATGGCGACAAGTCACGCTACCTCGGCAAAGGCGTCCTGAAAGCCGTTGAAAACGTAAACTCCAAGCTCGCTCCTGCCCTGCTTGGCTACGACGCAACCGAACAAGCTGCAATCGACGCAGCCATGCTTGCTCTCGATGGCACCTCCACCAAAAAGGAAATGGGTGCCAACGCCATCCTCGGCGTTTCGATGGCAGTTGCCAAAGCCGCAGCAGCCCAGCTCGGCATGCCGCTCTACAAATACCTCGGTGGACCCAACGCAAAGGTGCTGCCAGTGCCAATGATGAACATCATCAACGGCGGTTCCCACTCCGATGCACCGATCGACTTCCAGGAGTTCATGATCGTGCCAATCGGTGCTCCGACTTTCCGTGAGTCGCTTCGCTACGGTGCGGAAGTTTTCCACAACCTGAAAAAGGTTCTTCACGACCGCGGTCTTTCCACCGCTGTGGGTGACGAAGGTGGATTTGCTCCGAAGCTGGATAGCGCGGACGATGCACTCGGCGTGATCTGCCAGGCCATCGAGAAAGCTGGCTACAAAGTCGGTGAAGACATCTCGATCGCCCTCGACGTTGCTTCCTCCGAGTTCTACGACAAGTCCAAGGGTGCTTACGTATTCCACAAGTCCGACAACTCCGTGAAAAGCGCTGCCGAATTGGTCGACTACTACATGGCTCTTCAAGCCAAGTATCCGATCATCTCGATCGAAGACGGTTGCGACGAAAACGACTGGGATGGCTGGAAAATCCTCACCGAGAAGATGGGTGCCAAAACCCAGCTCGTCGGCGACGACCTCTTCGTCACCAACGTCGATTTCCTCTCCAAGGGCATCAAGCTCGGCGTGGCAAACTCGATCCTGGTCAAGGTCAACCAAATCGGTTCCCTCACCGAAACGTTCGACGCTGTCGAACTGGCGAAGGAAAACGCTTACACCGCCGTTCTCAGCCATCGCTCCGGTGAGACCGAAGACAGCACCATCGCTGACCTTGCGGTTGCAACCAACTGCGGCCAAATCAAGACTGGCTCGATGAGCCGCTCGGACAGAATCGCGAAATACAACCAACTCCTCCGCATCGAGGAAGAGCTTGGCGACGACGCAGTCTTCGGCATCAAGAAGCTGAAGGTTCTCGGCTGATTTCTGTTCACAAACTGAACTGAATTTCGCAACGGCGGATTCCATTTTTTGGAGTCCGCCGTTTTTTGTGGCGGGAACTCAGTCGTTTTTCGGCAGCAGATCCTTCAGGCGATCTTCATCACCTTTCCATCGGTCCACCACGCCCTTCTGTTGCACCTGAATCGAATCTCCCGGGCGCAACTCAATGTTCTTGTGATGCAGCTTGTTGAAATCGAGGCAGTATTCCTTTCCATCGCGCAGCAGCATCAGATTGCGCCCGCCGAAGTCGTTGCGTCCGCCGACGGCATCGAGCGCCTGAATCACGGTCATGCCCTGATGAAATGCAGCTTCGCCAGCGCGCCGGACTTGGCCGCCGACCGAAATGCGTGCTTCACTTTGTTGGCTGCTGCCTTGCACGGTTTCGATTTCCACCGCGGGCCGGGTGTAAATGCCGGCGTCGATGTACGCTTTTTCAACAGCACGGCCAAATTCCTCCGGCGAGAGGCCTCCGGCTTGAACGAGATCCTTCAAAAGCGGCAACCGAACTTTGCCGCTTTCGCCGATCCGGTAATTTCCGGAAACCTCCTCCTGCTCCTTGGTGCTGACACCTCGCAGTGTGAGATGGATTTGCTCGCCTGGCTCCAGGCCTGCAATCGCAGTTCCGGCCAGAATGAAAAGCAGCGATAGCGGGCTCAGATGGGAAATGGGAGATGTCATAAGGATTGATGATGAATTCACTTTGTGGCGCAAAGTGAATATTGGCAATTTTAAAATGATCAGCTGGGAGCGGTGGATGAAGCTGATTGAAATCAGCGCACAAATCTCGGCACTGGCATTGACGTGAGAGGCGGCTCCAGTTGAACTTGCTGTCCGCCGAAGTGCGGAATTGCCAATGGATTACCAAGCGAAAATTGCCCGCAACGTCGCTGCCATCCCGCGCTCCGGGATCCGTGACTTTTTTGAACTCGTGCAGGGCAGGGAGGATGTGATTTCACTCGGCGTTGGAGAGCCGGACTTCACGACCCCCTGGCATATTCGCGAAGCGGCGATCTATTCGCTGGAGAAAGGCCAGACGACCTACACCTCGAATCTCGGGCTGCTTTCGCTGCGGAAATCGATCTCACGCTACGTCGGCGATTTCTTCGATGTCGCCTACGACCCTGCCGGTGAAATTCTGGTAACCGTCGGGGTTTCAGAGGCGATCGACATCGCTCTGCGCGCTCTGCTGAATCCGGGCGACGAGGTGATCTATCACGAGCCCTGCTACGTTTCTTACAGCCCAAGCATCGCAATGGCCCACGGCGTGGGCGTGGCGGTGGAAACGACGAAGGAGGACGGATTTTCGCTGAAGCCGGAAAAGCTCGCGGCTGCCATCACTCCGAGAACCCGTGTGGTGTTCCTGAATTTCCCGACCAATCCGACTGGTGCGGTGGCGACTTTGGAGGATTTGCAAGGGATCGCAAAGCTGGCCATCGAGCACGATTTGATCGTTCTGACGGATGAGATTTACAGCGAGCTGCGATACGATGGGGTGAAGCATGTGTCCATTGCCTCACTGCCTGGAATGAAGGAGCGGACGATCCTCCTGCACGGATTTTCCAAAGCATTTGCCATGACCGGCTTCCGTTTGGGCTACGCTTGCGCACCGCAGCCGATCATCGAGGCGATGATGAAAATCCACCAGTATTCGATGCTTTGCGCTCCGATCATGAGCCAGAATGCGGCGGTGGAAGCCCTCGAAAATGGTGCACCCGCGGTTGAAGAAATGCGCGCCAGCTACCATCAGCGGCGTGACTTTCTGGTGAAACGGCTCAATGAGATCGGCCTGGAATGTCACACGCCGGGTGGTGCGTTTTACGTTTTCCCGGATATCCGCAGCACCGGTCTTTCCAGTAAGGACTTCGCGATGAAACTGTTGGAGGCGGAGAATGTCGCAGCCGTTCCCGGCAATGCGTTCGGCCCATCCGGGGAAGGATTTCTGCGCTGTTGTTATGCGACGGCATTTGATGACATCCGCACGGCAACCGACCGGATGGAGCGGTTCCTCAGCCGCCTCTGATCCCGCATGAAAACCAATCCGCCCGCCAACCATGATACCCTGACTCGTGCCCATGTGGTGCCGTTCGCGGTGTTCATGGGCTTTTTGATCGTACTCCAGATTTTCTCCAGCCTGGTGGAGTGGAAGCACCCTGCGGCTCCGTGGTGGCGGCAGGATCCGGCGCAATTGATCTACCCGATCCAAACCTTGGTGACTCTTGGCGCGCTGATTTACTACCGCCGCTATTTCAAATTCGACTGGTCACCGAAATGGATCGTGGCGGGGATTCTTTTCGGAGCGGTGGGGATCGGCTTCTGGCTGCTCCCGACGACGCTTTATGATGCCTGGGGTTTGACCGGGAAAACCGATGGCTGGATGAAATGGCTCGGGGTGGCTGAACGAAAAGATGGTTTCAATCCCGGTATATTCCATCATCCCGCCGCTTACTGGACCTCGCTGATCATGCGATTTTTCCGCGCGGCGGTGATTGTCGCCCTGGTGGAGGAAATTTTTTGGCGCGGCTTTTTGATGCGATTTGTGTGCGATTGGGAGGGAAACTATTGGAAGCAACCATTCGGACGGGCCACCTGGCGGTCCTACCTGATCGTGACCGGGCTTTTCATCCTGGCCCACGCTCCTGTCGATTACGCCGGCGCGCTGGTTTATGGCAGCCTGACCTACTTGCTTTGCGTCTGGAGTAAAAGCCTTGGTGCGTGCGTCATGATGCATGCGACCGCCAATTTCCTGATGGGCTGGTATGCCATGGCCTATGGAAAATTCGGGCTTTGGTGACGTTGGCAAGGCGATCTGAAAGCGTAAAGCGCGGTCAGTGGCCACCTTTGCGATAGGAATACTCGTCAAATTTCACCGGCTCGCCCGAGAAACGAGGGTCCTTGGTGGCTTTCAAATAGCTGACCAGCTGGCTGCGAAGTTCCTCGACCGTGGTGGCATAGTCCGGATCGGAAGCCAGATTGACGAGTTGGTCGGGATCCTTGAAGCTGTCGTAAAGTTCAACGGCAGGTCGTTTTGCAAAGCAGAGCTGATAGAACAAGCTGTTCGATGAAGCGGTGTCCATGATGGCGAATTTGGTCGGACCGTCATCACAATCACTGAAACTGCCCATCGGATGAGTGGAGCCTTGTGGGACGCCGGCTGGCCAGCGATCCGGCTGAAGATTCAGAATCAAGAGCCAGTGATCGGTCCGCAGGGCGCGTGATGGATAGCCGATGATGGATGGCTTGGCTTGGGCCGTGGTATGACGTTCGCGGCCGTAGACGATCTGGTTCCGGTCGATCTCAACGCGCCCTTCTTTTCCGGATTCGAGCATGGGGAGTAGTGATTTACCGGTCATGTCTTCCGGCACATTCACGTCAGCTGCCGCCAGGAAAGTGGGGGCAAGATCGGTGAATGACACAAAGTCGCTGATGACGCGACGCGGTTTGACTTTGGCTCCCCATCGGATGGCAAGAGGAACCCGCGTCCCCCAGTCGTAGAGGTTTGCCTTGCAGCGTGGGAAAGGCATGCCGTGATCGCCGGACATGACGATGATGGTGTTTTCGAGTTCACCTGATTCTTCGAGTGCCTTGATCGCTTTGCCGACGTCCGAGTCCCACCGCTGCGATTCATCATAATAATCGGCGATGTCACTGCGAACGGGATCGGTATTCGGCAAAAAGCCTGGGACCTTGATTTGATCGACCGGAATGCCGTCCTTGCGCCCGCTGCCTTCTTGGTATGGCCGGTGAGGATCCGGCGTGCCAAACCAGAAGCAGAACGGTTTGGATGAGTCGTGCTTTTTGAGAAATGTGGAGAAGTCGGATTCCGGACCGCATGGGTGGGTTGTGTATCCGCCCTCCTTGAAATCACCCGGCCCCCAGGCTTTCCGCCAGTGGCCGATGTCATAGCCTGCGGCTTGGAGCAAATACATGAAGTTGGGAAACTTCTTGTTCAGGGTGCCGTGCAGATTCGCACCTTCCTCGAGCCGATAGAATTGCTGGCCTGTTAGAATCGCGTTGCGTGATGGGGTGCAGGATGGGCAGGAAACATACGCGTTCTCAAATAAGACACCTTCATTCGCAAGCCGATCAAAGGTCGGCGTCTGGATCACCTGATCGCCATAAACCCCGGCATGCGGCCAACCCCAATCGTCGGCCAAGCAAAACAGAATGTTCGGGCGATCGGATTTTTCGCTCTCTGCAGCAAGATTCGGCAAACTTAACGCCAGAAGTCCAAGAATCAGGAAACCATGCTTGAGCCGGGAGAGCGGGGCGAAGTGTCGTGTGATCATAAATGCGAAATGGGCCGTTTTATCTATACTGGCCATTGGGCATTTTCTGTCAATGAAGCTGGCATTCGCGATTCACCCGCGAAAGCCAGGATACCAGGGCTCCTGGATCTACGATGAAAACCGTAGTTGATGCTGCGCCATGTTGATCGAATCGATCACTCGACGTTCTGAACCTGCTCGCGGATTTTTTCCAACTCGGTTTTGGCTTCGACCACGGACTGGGCGATCTGGGCGTCGTTTGCTTTTGAGGCGATCGTGTTGAATTCGCGGAACAACTCCTGGCATAAGAAATCCAGCGGGCGGCCGGGCGGCTCCGGCGCATCCAGATATTCTTTGAACTTGGCAAAGTGGGAATCGAGTCTCGTCAGTTCCTCCGTGATGTCACAACGGTCCGCGTAAATGGCGAGCTCCTTCAGAAGTCGTTCGTCGTCCAGGTTCAGTTCCAGATTGGCATCGCGAAGCCGTTTTTGCAGCACTTCAAGCTGACGTGCCGGGCGGGCCGGAGCTTCCGCCGCGATCTTTTCTGCCAGGCGGATGAGCTCGCTCAATCGGGTCAGCAAATCCGCTTTGAGATCCTCGCCTTCGCGGGCACGCATGGCGGCGAGGTTTTGCAGTGCTTCTTCGAGCGCGGGTTCGATCGCGCCCCAGCAAGCCTCGGGATCCATGCCGGATTTGCGGGTCAAAATGAAATCAGGCTGGCGCAGGAGATCCGATGCCGTCGGCAGGAGCGGGCGACCGAGGCGATTCCCGAGCTCGGTGAAGGCGGCTTCGAGCGATTGCGCGAGTTGGCTGTTGAGCTCAATCTCGGTGGCTTCGCTGGTGGTGTTTTCCAGATTGATCGACACTTGAATCCGGCCACGCGAAAGGACGGCGAGGATTTGCTTGCGAATGCGGGCGTCCAATTCGTTCAGCTCACGCGGTGCCTGGATCACGACCTCCGCCTGCTTGCGGTTCACGGTGGTGATTTCAACATTGGCGTGCCAAAGAGTGGTGGACGCGCTGCCACGCCCGAAGCCGGTCATCGAATGCATAGCCAGATCATGAACATCTCAGGCCAGACGTCCAACATTGAACATTGATCGGATCGAAATGCAGTCTGATGATTCGCGCATGTCGAAGGTGTTGGTCGGATTGTCGGGCGGAGTGGATAGCTCTGTCGCGGCGGCGTTGTTGCTTGAGCAAGGGCATGAAGTCGTTGCTGGCTACATGAAGAACTGGGTAAATGCGGAAGGCATCCCCGGGGACTGCCCGTGGGAGCAAGACATCGAAGACGCCCATGCCGTGGCAAAAACGCTGGGTATCGAATTCCGCGTGATCGATTTGATCGATTCCTACAAAGACCGCATCGTCGACTATCTGGTGGAAGGCTACCGCTCCGGCATCACGCCCAATCCAGATGTCTGGTGCAACCGGGAGATGAAATTCGGCGTGTTCCTCGACTATGCACTGTCTCAAGGGTTCGAGTTTGTCGGCACCGGCCACTACGCCCGCAGGCGTACATTGGCCGATGGTTCTGCTGCGATTCTTCGCGGCGCAGACCCTAACAAGGACCAAAGCTATTTTCTTTCGCTGATGACTCAATGGCAGGCGGCACACGCACTTTTTCCAACGGGCGAAATGCTCAAACCGGAAGTGCGACAAGCTGCCAGGCGCTTCAACCTTCCCGTCGCGGAAAAAAAAGACAGCCAGGGGATTTGCTTCCTGGGCCAGGTAAAGATGAGCGATTTCCTGCGTCATTACGTGGACGACTCACCAGGGCCGATCGTCGATACGCAAGGCCGTGTGATGGGGGAGCATCGCGGGTTGCATCTCTACACGCTCGGTCAGCGCAAGGGGCACGGCGTGGCATCACCCAGAGATGGCATGGCCTACGTCGTGGTTGGGAAAAATCCTGATCGCAACGAATTGATCGTCGGCTGGGATTTGCCGGAAACCGAGGGACTGTATGTCCGCGAGTGCGCGGTCGGAACCGTTTCTGCCCTGAATGAACCATTCGATGGCAAACGGCTGGTCGATGCGCAACCGCGCTATCGGGCCAAGGCGGAACCTGCCGTGCTGGAACCCATCGATGACGGAAAAGTCCGATTGAGCTTTCAAAAGCCGCAGCGCGCGATCGTTCCCGGGCAGATCTGCGCCTTCTACGATGGTGGGCGTATGCTCGGCGGTGGTGTGTTTGAGAGCGTTTGTTAGAAGCTCTCGCCGCGTTATCGGCAAAGCGACATAGACCGATTGCCAGAACTCATTTCCGATTGAGATTGGGAAGTGAGCATACGGAGCTCACGGTTCGCGGTTGATCGAGAAGCGTTTGGAGTGAAG